>JBBSMC010000004.1:0-77956 GCA_038233375.1 Solirubrobacterales bacterium | reverse complement strand
GCGTGGGCCTGCGCTGCCACGTGCGTGCGATCCGAACAGAATCACCTGCGCGTGCGGTGCCGCGCGCGCGAGACGGCGACCTGCCTCAAGGATCTGTTCCTCGGCTATCACGCCGGCAACGCTACCGGCTCCGCGGAGCCCCGCAGTGCACGAACCGCGCGGGCGCGACCCGGTCGAGGAGCTTGCGCTTGGTGCGGCGCGCGGGGAGGGAGGGGTTGGAGTTCCCCCGGGAGTTCTAGCCCGCTACGTGCTGTGAGACTGCGTCGGGTGTGCGGCCGTGTCCGGCCGGGCAATCCGGCTAGCTGAGCGCGCCGGCCGGCAGCACGTAGCGCGCGACGGTGGGAACCGCGGTGGCGCTCGTGCCGCGCAGCCCACCGTGCAGCCCGCCCGACGACTTCGGGGCTGCCACGGCGGGTGTCTCTGGCGTCCCCCCGTGGGCCTCGATCCACTTGACGATCGCGTCCAGGTGGACGCCTTCGGCACGCAGCGTGGCGCGCTCGATCGTGTGCCCGCCGCGCCCGTCGGAGCGTGAGAGGCGGATCACCAACTCGCGAATTGCCTCGTCATCCATACAGGTGAGAGTAGAGCCCCTTCTCGGGCCGCGCCAGAGCGTTGCCGTACAAGGGCGGATGGCACTGCGTCACGCAGCGGCGGCACGGGTCGAACATCCGTCCATTCCCGGCGCCAGGGGCCCTGGACGCAGCTACCATCACTCCCGTGGCAAGGCTTTCGCCGTGGCGGTCCTTTGCGCTCGCGGCGCTGCTGCTGGCTGTGCTCTGCGCACCTGCCCAGGCCCAGGAGCCCGCCCCCGCCGCGCCCGCACCGCCACCGCTGCCGACGACAGGCTGCCACGTCGGCCCGGTCACGAACTTCCTCGCCGCCGACGCGACCCAGCCCGGGGTCATCAACCTCATCTTCTTCGGTGCCCGAGGCGCGCCCGTCGAGTTCTTCGAGTGCGTCGAGAACAAGCTGCGCCCGCTCGGGTCGCTCGCCGGCCCGGCCGAGCAGGGCACGCACCTGCTCGAGGCGACCCAGTGGGACTGCGCGCGCGCCTCGCGCAGCTTCGTGGCGCGCGCCGTACTGCCCGACGGCACGCTCGTCGCCGGCGCCTACAGCGTGCGCACGGGCTCGTGTGCGAGCCGCTTCGAGGTGCTCGTCCCGCGCCGCACCGCGCCGGGCAAGGTCGCCCGCGTACGCGTGATCGACGGCTGGGGGATCGGCGACTACAAGCCGCGCCTGTGCATCGCGCGGCCGCGCGGCGACAGGGTCTGCTCGGTCATCGCCTTCAAGCAGGCCGTCACGATCCGCACGCGCCGCTTCCGGGCGAAGATGGAGGGACGCTGGCGCGTCGAGTTGCGCGTCGGCGAGCATAAGGTCAAGCGCACGATGCGGGTCGGCGGCGGCGCCGCGGGCAAGGCGCCGCCCGTGGTGCTCGCGACGGGCGACTCGACGATGCAGGGCGTCGACAACTTCCTCGCCGACGAGCTCGGCGACGACGGCGCCGTGCGCAGCGACATCCGCATCGGCACCGGCATCGGCAAGTCCGACTGGCAGGCGATCGCCGAGGCGCAGGTCAAGCGCCACAAGCCGCGCTTCACGGTGATGTCGTTGGGCGTCAACGAGGGCTTTGCGATGACCGTGCCCGGCGGCGCGACCGTCGAGTTCGGCGGCGAGCCGTGGCTGGCCGAGTACGTGCGCCGGGTGCGCGCGATGATGGCGACGTACCGGCGCAAGGGCGAGGGCCGGGTCCTCTGGCTGACGCTGCCGCTGCCGCGCGGCGGCCCGAAGACCAAGGTCATCACCGCCGTCAACACCGCCATCGTGCGCGCCGCCGAGGGCAGGAAGGGCGTCAGCGTCCTGCGGATGGACTCGCTGTTCACGCCCGACGGCTTCGCCGAGGTGATCCGCTACCGCGGGCGCTACATCCGGGTGCGCACCGCCGACGGCATCCACCTCAACGTCTCGGGCACCGCGATCACCGCAAAGGTCATCGCGGCGGCGATCCGTAGGATCCAGAGGTAACGACGCCCGGCGCTGGTTCTCATCGCGCGGTGCGCTTGAGCGTACGCGAATCGCGCGGTTTGAGCTCGGGATTCCCGTTGAACGTCGCGGTCACCCGCAGCGGGCTCCCGCGTCGCGCGCGCAGCGTCACCTTCTTCGCCGCCCGGCAGGGACGCGGCGTCAGCTTCGCGTTGTACACGTAGGGACGCCCCGAGGTCTTCACGACGAACATGACGCTGCCGCTGCACGGCCGCACCGGAAGGCGCACGCGCAGGCTCACCCGCGTTTCACGCCCGTCGCGTCGCGAGCGTCGCGAGGTCACGGTGACCCGCGGGCGCGTCGGCGTGCGCCGCACGAAGCCATATCCGGAGCGCGCGCCGTCGACGAGCGGCAGCGAGCCAAAGGCGCCGTAGATGCTGACCCGGCCCCTCGAGCGCTGCAGCTCGTACGTCGCCGCGCCGGGCGTGATCTGCAGGCGATACAGCGACGCCGGGCCGCCGTGCTCGGCGATCGCCTCCAGCGGGCGCTGCACCGTGCGCTCGCGGCCGTCCAGGATGACGGGCAGCGGCGTCGCAAGGCCGCCGAGAACGCGGTCGGCCTCGCCGTCGACGACCTGTGCGTAGAGGAACGTGCGCTTGGGCGTCGCCCTGCCGCGGTAGACGAGTCGCACGCGCGGGTTGCCGACGAGGTCCGTCTCGGCCGCCGGCGCGGGGAAGCGCACGTCGACGGAGTTGCGCGCGGGCGTGGTGGCGCGCCCGAGGCCGCGCAGCGGGCTGTCGCTCTCGGAGATCTTCAGCGAGCCCGAGCCGACGGCGTCGAGGCCCCCGATCGAGGCGAGCGGATAGTCCGGCCCGGAGCGCCACACACCGTCGTCGGCGAACCACCGAAACCGCGGGCCGGTGTCGACCGACGGATCCTGGCGCAGCCAGCGGTTCAGCCAGGCCAGCCCGGCGCGCGCGAGCGTGCGCGGGTCGCCTGGGTCCGTCGCGCAGGCGACGTGTCCGCCGCAGTACCAGAGCATCGAGACGGGGACGTTGTTCTTGCGCAGCGCCGCGAACGCCGCGCTGGCCTGGTCGAGCGGGAAGAGCGTGTCGGTCGTGCCCTGCATGATCAGCGCCGGCGCGCGAATGCGCGACATCAGCGCGCCGGGCCCGTTGTCGGCGAGGAACTTGCGGCTGGCGGTCGAGAGGCGGCCGCGGACGCCCTCCACGCAGACCGCCTTGAGCTCGTCGCTCGCCGTAGTCGGCTTGACGTCGATCGCGCTCGCGTCGCCGTCCACCGCGCCAGGCACGGTGTCGAGGCCGCACAGCGGCGCCAGCCAGCCGGTCTTGACCGCCCCGCCGCGTCGCAGCGCGCTTGTCAGCGACTCCCAGCCGATGTCGGGCACGATCGCGTCGACGCGCGCGTCGAGCGCGGCGGCGATGTACTGGATCGTCGCGCCGTAGCTCGTCCCGCTCATCCCGACGCGCGGGTCGTTCGGCGCGTCGAGCTGGGCCTCGGGCTGGGCGGCGACGTAGTCGATGATGGCGCGCACGTCGCGCCCCTCGACGGCCGGCGAGTCGAACATGATGCTGCCGGCCGACGTGCCGATCCCGCGCGGGTCCCACGTCAGGACGTTGTAGCCCGCGCCGCGCAGCGTCGCGAGCCCTATGCGGTCGCCGACGTCCTCGCCGATGCGCGTCTCACCGGGACTGGGGTACGGCGAGCCGACGAGCACCGTCGGCGCGACACCGCCGGCCGGCGGCGTCGCCGGGCCATAGAAGTGCACGGTCAGCGGCGTTCCGTCGAAGGACGTCACAATCGCGTCGCGCGCCGAGGCCGGGCTCGCCCACGCCGCCATGGCTGCGAGCGCGCAGCCGCATGCCAGCACTGCGATGACCGCTCCTCGCCCGCGCACCCGCACAACACTAGGGATGGCCGGCGACGGCTGCGCCCGCAGCTCGAGACGACGCGCGCCGTGAAGTGCGCGTCTGGCTCGTCGAGCAGCGGCGCGGCGAAAGCGGTCGGGATGCCGCGGCGGGGTCGCCCAGATACCGGCGTGTGGGTCCGGAGTCGCGCACGTCTGCACGCGAGCATGCGGCCGTCGAGTGGCGCGTTTCCCGGCCTCAGACCGACTTAAGCGCCACTCGAGCGCCGGCCGGGCTGCACTATCGCCTCGAGACCCACGGGGAAGGACACTGCACGAGCGGCACCGCAGGCGCCGGCGCGCGTTGACATCGTCTTCACGCGGTTACAACGCGCGGCCGGCCGAAACGACTGGCCCGAGCGCCGGGACATCGGGTCGAGCGCCGGTCGCCTATTCCCGCTCGGCGAGACCGCTGGCCGCCGGCTCAGCCGGGGATGCCGGCGTGCTCGAGCTGTCCGTGCCCGTTGCTCGAGAGCGTGTGCTCGGACATCGGGAAGTCGGGATCGGGCGGTGCGTTGAGGCGGCGCTCGAGCTCGCCGAGGACGACGCCGAAGACGAAGTGCCGCCAGGTCGCCTGCGCGAACGCGCGCGCGCTGCCGGCCAGGCGCGGCAGCTCCTCGCGCGCCGGGTGCACGCGGTCGACGGCGAGCGTCAGCGGCCACGTCGCGAGATGTTCGCTGAGCGCCACGAGCGGGCCGCGGCTCCACGAGGGCAGCGGCAGCCGCGGGGCGACGTTCGTGTAGACGGCGCCGAGCAGCGCCCCGTTTGCGAGGTGCAGCGCTGCCCCCACGACCGGCCACGCGGGGCCCGCTGTGACGGCCTTGCCGAGCAGCTCGCTGTCGTCGTGGTCGACCCCGAAGATCGGCTTGTCGAGCGGTTGCTGGGCGAGCCAGACGGCGGCGGCGACGGTGCCGGCGAAGGCTCCGCGAACGGTCTTGGCGCGATCGATCACCATGGACTGCTGCTGACTGTAACGCCCGTCATGAAGGCGGGTATCCCGTGGCATGGATCGAAGCCGACTGTTGGCGCGTACCCAGGGCCGCGGAGTCAATCGTGTCGTCTACTGGGTCGCGCGCGCCATCCTGCAGCCGTTCTTCCTCGTGTACTTCCGCATGAAGCGCATCGGGATGGAGCACGTGCCGAAGGACGGGCCGGTGATCATCGCCTCCAACCACCGCTCGTTCATGGACCCGTGGGTGATCGGCATGCTGCTGCGCCGGCCGGTCTTCTACGTCGCGAAGACCGAGCTCTTCCACAATCGCCTCGTCGCCTGGTTGCTCAGCTCGCTGGGGGCCTTCCCGGTCGACCGCGGCAACGGCGACCGCGACGCGATGGGTGCCGCCCGGCTGATCCTCGAGCGCGGCGACGTCGTCGTGATCTTCCCCGAGGGGACCCGCATCCGCCCCGGTGCACTGGCCCAGCCCAAGCGCGGCGCCGGGCGCCTGGCGCTCGAGACCGGCGCGCCTGTGGTGCCGGTCTCGCTGATCGGCACCGAGGCGGTCCGCCGCGGCTGGCGCATCCGCCCGCACAAGGTCCGGATCCGCGCCGGCCGGCCGCTGCGCTTCCCCCACGTCGACGAGCCCTCGCCGGCGCTCGCCCGCGCTGTGACCGAGCGCATCTGGCCCTGCGTCGAGCTGCAGTGGGAGTGGCTGGGCGGCACGCCCGCGCTGCGCCGCGCGGCGATCGTCGGCGCCGGCTCCTGGGGCACCGGCCTGGCCGTGGCGTTCGCCCGAGCCGGCCTCGAGGTCGAGCTGGGCTGTCGCACCGAGCAGCAGGCAGCTGCGCTCGAGCGTTCGCGCGTGAACCAGCACTACCTGCCGGGCGTGCGGCTGCCGGACACCGTGCGCGTGACGAAGGCCAGCCGCCTGGCGCTCGATCGCGCCGACGTCGTCTGCTTTGCCGTCCCCGCGGCCGCGTTGCCCGCGGCGGTCGGCGCGCACGCGGAAGCGATCCACGACGGCACCGGCGTCGTCGTGCTCTGCAAGGGCCTCATCGCGCCCAACGGCATGCTGCCCAGCGCCTACGTCGCCGAGCGCGCCAATGCCCGCGCCGTCGCGTGCGTCGGCGGCCCCGGTCACGCGGCCGACGCGCTGAGCTGCGGCGCCTCGCTCGTCATCGGCTGCAAGGACCCGATCTTCGCGGCGCAGATCGCGCGTGTCTTCAAGGACGCCGGCTTCGGCGCGGACACGACGACCGACGTCGCCGGGGTCGAGCTCGCGGGCACCGCGAAGAACGCCGCCGCGCTGGCCGCCGCCGTCGCCGGGGTCAGCGGGCCCAACGCCGCGGGCGCCGCGGCGGGCCGGGTCTTCGCCGAGGTCGACGCGTTCTCGCGCAGTCGCGGCGGGCACGAGGAGACGTTCGCCGGCCTGGCCGGCGCGGGGGACCTCGTCGCGACCGTCGTCGCCGAGGGCAGCCGCAACCGGCGTGCCGGCGAGCTGCTCGGCCAGGGCGTGCCTGCCGCGACGATCGGCGACGAGCTCGGGCAGTCCAGCGAGGCGCTCGACGGCGTCGGCCTGCTGGCCGAGACGATGCGCCGCGAGGGCGTTCCCTCGCCGACGATCGACCGCCTCGCCGCGCTCGTCGACGGGCGCATCGACGCCGACGCGTTCACGGCCGGCGTGACGTCGCCCAGCGGGCGTTTCCGGCGGACGGGACACGGCGCGGCGCCGCTCGCCACCGCCGCCTCCGGCGCCACCGATCGCAGCACGGGACCTGGTTAGGCGGGGGACTAGTCTGATGCCCCGTGGACCGATCCGACAAGGCGCGCCTGGACGCCGACTTCACGGAGCTCTACAAGACGCACCTGCGCGACGTCTACAGCTATGCGTACTACCGGGTCGGCAACCACCACGACGCGGAGGATCTGACCGAGCAGACCTTCCTGCAGGCCTACCGCCACTTCGAGCGCGCGCAAGCCGAGTCCGACGGCCGGCCGCTGCGGCCGTGGCTCATCCGCATCGCCCACAACCTTGCGGCGAACCTCTACCGCGACCGCTCGCGCCGTCCTCAGACACCATTGGACGACACCACGATGCTCAGCGCAGTGCACACCACCGAGGATCTCGTCGAAGGACGCGATGAGCTCGCGCGCATCATCGCGGGCATCCAGAAGCTGCCCGACGAACGCCGCGACGCGCTCATCATGCGCTTCGCCCTCGGGATGGACAACCGCGAGATCGCACGGGCGATGGGCAAGACCGATGGTGCCACGAAGGTGCTCCTGCACCGGGCGATCAAGCAACTCCAGGCAGTCGTGACGCCGGCATGAGCCCTGAAGCCGCCCCGATCGACTTCGAGCGGATGCTGCGCCAGGCCCTCGCGCCGGTCGACCCGCCCGAGTCGCTGAAGACGCGCGTCGAGACGACCCTGCAGGAGCTCACCGACGCCGCGGTCGACGAGCTCGAGGGCTGGGAGCTGTCGGCGATGCGCGACCCGCGCAACTGGGTCCGTCCAGCGGCCGCCGCCGTCGTCGGCGCATCCGCCGGGACCGCGCTCGTCGTGCTGCGCGTGCGCCAGCAACAGCGCCGCCGTGCCGCCCAGTCGCGCAACCCGCTGGACCTCGCGCAGCGCACGCTGCGCGCCGCCGCCGGAGAGGCGCGCAAGCTCGCGCGCCTGGACTGATCCGCGCGCCGCGCGGATCTCGTATCCCCGGGCACATGTCACGGATGCGAAAGAACACCGAGCACAGCCCGACCGAGCTGCGCGACCTCGCCGACGAGGATCTCATGCAGCTCGTCCGGCGCGGCGGCGCGCAGGCGTTCGAGGTCGTCTACGAACGCCATTCGAGCGCCGCCTTCTCGCTCGCCTACCGGATGTGCGGCACGCGCTCGGCGGCCGAGGACGTCGTGCAGGAGTCCTTCCTGTCGCTGTGGCGCAGCGGCGCGCGCTACGACCGCGCTCGCGGCTCGGTGCGCACCTGGGTGCTCGGGATCGTCCACAACCGGGCGATCGACTCGCTGCGGCGCTCGGTCGTCCACGACCGCCGCCGTGCCAGCGACGAGGGCATCGAGGAGCGCTTCGAGGCCCGCGAGCGCACCGATGTCGAGGTCGCGCGGCTCGATGAGGCGAACGAGATCCGCCAGGCGCTGGAGACGCTGCCGGCCGAGCAGTCGCGCGTCATCGAGCTCGCCTACTTCGGCGGCTTTACGCAGAGCGAGATCGCGATGATGATCGACACGCCGATCGGAACCGTGAAGGGGCGGATGAGGCTCGGCCTGGAGAAGATGCGTGCGCAGCTCGGCGGGCTGCGCGAGGTGATGCCATGACGATCGACATCTGCCCGCGGATCGACGACGCCGCCAGCTACGTGCTGCGCGCGATACCCGACGGCGAATGGGAGCAGTACGAGGCCCACGTCCACGACTGCCACGTCTGCATCGCGAAGGTCGAGGAGCTCGGCTTCGTCTCCGACGCGCTGCTCAACGCAGTGGTGCAGCTCAGCGCGCCGCCGGAGATCCGCTCGCACGTCATGGCGGTTGTGACGGCCGAGGCCGAGCTGCTCAACGCGTCGGGCGCGATGGCCGACCGGCCGATCGTGCGCGAGTCATCACGGCGCCTGCGCTTCCTGCGGTTGCGGCCCTGGCCGGCCACTGCGCTGGCGGTCTCGCTGCTGGCGCTGGGCATCGGCGGCGGCGCGCTGCTGACGGGCAGCGGCAGCCCCGGCGACCCGGCCACGCAATCGATCGCCTGCGCTTCGGCGCCGGACGGGACGTCGTGCAACATGCGCGTCGCCGACGACAGCGCAAAGCTCGTCGTCGCCGGACTCAAGGCGCCCCCGGAGGGCCGCATCTATCAGGTGTGGCTGGACCGCGACAACGGCACCGCGCCCGAGGCGACCGAGGCGCTGTTCTCGGTGCGCAAGGGCCGCGCGTCGGTCGACGTGCCCGGCGACCTGAGCGACGTCAAGCAGGTGCTCGTGACCGACGAGCCGCTCGGCGGCAGCGAGGTCCCGACGCGCCAGCCGGTCATCGCCGCGGCCGTCTCCTAGGAACCCCGCCCCGCCCGCCGGCTGCCCTGGCCGCGCCTGCGCGGCTGGTAGCGTGATTTGCCCGTGGAAGCGTCGACCGCAACAACCTGTTATCGCCATACCGATCGTGAGACCGGGGTGTCGTGCTCGTCGTGCGGGCGGCCGATCTGCCCCGACTGCATGACGCCGACGCCGGTCGGCATGCGCTGCCCGGAGTGCTCGCGCCAGAAGACGAAGGTCCGCACCGCCGCGACGATCCGCCGCGACCCGCAGCTGACCTACGTCCTGCTCGCGATCAACGTCATCGCCTACCTCGCGATGTCCGCGGGCGGCGGTGGCATCGACGGCCGCGGCGGCGCGGTCTACGAGAACGGCGCCCTGTTCGGCCCGCTCGTCGCCGACGGCGACTGGTGGCGGATCGTCAGCGCCGGCTTCCTGCACGCAGGACTGCTGCACCTCGCCTTCAACATGTACTTCCTGTGGTTCCTCGGCACGATGCTCGAGCCCGAGATCGGCCGGCTGCGCTTCGCGGCGATCTACTTCGTGTCGCTGATCGGCGGCTCGTTCGGCGCGCTGCTGATCTCGCCGGACGCCGTCACGGTCGGCGCCTCGGGTGCGGTCTTCGGGCTGATGGGCGCCGCGATCCTCGCGCTGCGCGCGCGCGGCATCGACTTCATGCAGTCGGGCCTGGGGGTCACGCTGCTGCTGAACCTCGGCATCACGTTCCTGATTCCGGGGATCTCGATCGGCGGTCACCTCGGCGGTTTGTTCGCCGGCGGGATCGTCGGCTACCTCATGTTCGAGGTCGCCGAGCGGCGGCGGATCTCGATGACCCCCGTGCTGGGCGTCTGCGTGGCGCTCGCCGTGGTGCTGGTCATCGGCTGCGTCGCGCTCGCTTCCAGCGCCACGAACGTCTGATCCTGCGCCTGTCGGCAGGCATTCGCCGGGGCCTGCCGCTGCACGGCGTCTTGCAGGCCACTGCTAAATCATGCTTTTGCAGTAAAAACGCGCTCTTTCATGTGCGCGCTGCCACTAGAGGCCGATCGGCCTCACGCAAGCCCCGCCGGCCGCGTGATCGGCTGCGAGCGCGTGGAGGTCGGCGCGCGCTCTGCTCTGGTGCGCGTGACCGTGGCGCTGGACGGCGCCGAGTCGCGGTGTGCGGCGGACGCTCAGCTCGTGGTCCTCATCGACGGCGCCCGTGAGCGCTGTCAGCGGGCATTGCCCTCGAGCGCCGACGCGCTCGCCGACGCCGGCGCGACGTTCCTGACGATCGGCTTCGCGGTCACCCGCCGCGCCGAGGTCGTCGCGCTCGAGCTCGGCGGCCGCCGCCTGGCGCTGCCCGAGCCGGTTGCGCGCTCGCCTTCGATCGTCGCGCCGAACGCGCCGACGGCCGCCGCGCCCGCCCCCCGGCCCTGCGCGAGGTCATCGAGGAGCAGACGCGCACGCTGCGCGCGCGTCTGGCTGAGGCGCACGCCGCCGCGGCACTGCTCGAGGCCGAGCGTGACAGCGCCCGGCAGTCGATCAGCCGGCGGCTGCGCGCTTGTCCAGCAGGCCGTCGTAGAGCGCCTGCGTGCGCTCGAGCAGCCGAGCGGGGGCGAAGCGCTGTCGGGTATCGGCGGCCGCGGCGGCGCCGAGCCGGTTGCGCGCGGGCGGGTCGGCGCGCAGCTGCGTGAGGGCGGCCGCGAGCGCTGCCGGGTCGCCGGGGGTCACAAGCCGTCCCGTCACGCCGTCGGTGAGGATCTCCGGCAGCCCGCCGTGGTCGGCGGCGACGACGCAGCAGCCCGCCGCGGCGGCCTCCAGCGCGGCGTTGGGCAGCGGGTCGGGCTGGGTGGAGGCAACGGCGACGACGTCCGCGGCGCCGTAGACGTTCTCCACATCGGAGCGAAATCCCAGGAAGCGCACGCGGTCGGCGACGCCGAGCCGGGCGGCGAGCGCGTGCAGGTCGCGCAGCCGCTGCTCCTCGCCCTGCCAGGGGTCCCCGGCGACGAGCGCGATCGCTACATCCCCGCCGCCGCCGCCGCCGCCGCCGTCGTCGTCGCCCAGCTGCGCCAGCGCCCGGATCAGGACGTCCTGGCCCTTCCACGACGAGATCCGCCCGAGGATCGCCACGACGAACGCGTCCTCGGTGAGCCCCAGCGCCGCCCGCGCCGCGGCCCGCGGCGCGCGCGCCGGCACGAGCGGCAGCCCGTCGTGCAGCACGGACGCCTGCGGGGCATCCCCGAGCTGCGCCCGCGTCGCGGCCGACACACAGGGCAGCGCCTGCGCGCTGCACAGCAGTCGCCGGTACGCCGGCCAGTAGCGCTCGAAGCCCGTGTAGATCTCGCGCAGGTGCCACACGTGAGGGATTCGCGCGACGCGGCTGGCGGCGCTGCCCCCGAGCGTCACCGACGTGTTCGTATGGATCAGCGCGACGCCGCGTGAACGGCATAGCCGCGCCAGGCCGCCGGCATCCCGGATCAGGCCCCCGCCGATGCCGATCAGCCCGCGCGGCGACAGCGAGGCGCGGCGCATGACCGCCAGCGGCCGCACGACCACCTCGACCCCGGTCGCGACGAGGTCCTCGCGCAGCTCGCCGTCCATCGCCAGCACGACGAGCGGGCGATAGCGGGCCGGATCCAGCCCGCCCGCGAGCAGCCCGAGCTGGCGGTCGGCGCCGTAGCGCCCCGCCGATGAATGCAGGTACAGGACGGTGCGGGGACCGCCGGCCGGCAACAGCCCGCTAGATGGTTGATTTCGAATTACCGTGCCCGCGGGGGCAGGTCAGGGCGGATGCCGGGCGCCGCACGGACCCGAAGCAGGTACCGGTAGTACCTGCGAGGGTGCGGGTGACGATCCGGCGCCGATCCTGGCCTGTCATCCGTGGGTGCGGGAATTGGAATCAACCGTCTAGCTCCACCGCGAGCGCCTCGGCCGGCGCGCGCGGCACGCGGTCGGGATGCAGGATGTGGGCGAGCAGCTCGAGGCCGTCGATCAGCCGCGGCCCGGGTCGCGAGAAGTACGCCGAGGCGTCGACCGCGACGACCTGGTCGGCGCCCAGCCCGCGCAGGTGCTCGGCGAACTGCTCGGCCTCGACGAGCGCGCGCGCCGCGTCGTAGCCGCACGGCATGACGATCACGACCTCCGGCTGCGCGGCGGCGACCTCCTCCCACGTCACCACCCGCGACGGCTCGCCGTCGAAGCCGAGCACGTCGTCGCCGCCGGCCATGGCGATGAGCTGCGGCGTCCAGTGGCCCGCCACGAAGACCGGGTCCATCCACTCCAAGGCGGCCACGCGGGGGCGCGGCGCCCCGCGCACGGCGAGCCGCACGACGTCGGCGCGCCGCGCGGTGCGGGCGATCAGGTCCAGCGCCGCGTCCTTGGCGTTCGTCGCCTGGGCGATCGTGCGCACGTCGCCGACGGTCTCGCCGTAGGTCGTCGGATCCAGCGCGATGACGCGCGGCGGGCCGGGCAGCGACTGCGCGAGCGCCTGCACCTCGTCGACGGAGACCGCGCAGACGTGGCACAGCGCCTGCGTGACGATGAGGTCGGGCTCGAGCTCGCGCACGAGCTCCTCGTCGAGCTCGTAGATCGATTCGCCTGATGCCGTGCGCTCACGCACCGCGGCGTCGATCTGGGCCGGCGACAGCCCCGGCTCGAGCACGTCGCGCGTCACCTGCGGCAGATCCTGCGCAGCCTCGGGGTAGTCGCACTCGTGCGTGACGCCGACGACGTCAGCGCCGAGCCCGAGGGCGAAGAGCAGCTCGGTAGCGTGGGGCACAAGGCTCACGATCCTCAAGACAGGGAGAGGGTATGGCACGACTCAGCGACGCAGAGATCGACGCGCGCCTGGCGGGCGGCGAGTGGCGCCGCGAGGGCGACGCCATCGTCCGCGACGTCGAGTGCGACGGCTTCAGCGGCGCGATCGCGCTGGTCAACGCCGTGGCCGACGCGGCGAATGGCGCCAACCACCATCCCGACATCCTCGTTCACGGCTACAAGTACGTGCGCCTGACGCTGTCGACGCACTCCGCCGGCGCGATCACCGAGAACGACTTCGGCCTGGCGCAGACGATCGACGGCCTGATCTGAACGTCTTGGCGCCGTCGGTGCCTGAGCCGGCCCAGACGACTGCTACTCTCGGCGACGCAGCGTCAATGAACGACGAACGACCTCGAAGTCGCGGCCACTTCCCTAGGCCCGGCCGCAACCACTTCTCTTGACCGCGTTCCTGCTCAGCGCGGTCGTCGTGCTGATCTTCGCCAACGGCTTCTTCGTCGCCGCCGAGTTCGCGCTCGTGCGCACCAAGCGCGCCAAGATCGAGGAGATGGCTGCCGCGGGCGACCGCCCGGCCAGGGTCGTCGTCAAGCAGCTCGAGGATCTCAGCGAGTACCTTTCGGCCTGCCAGTTCGGCATCACGCTCGCCTCGCTGGGCATCGGCTTCCTCGGCGAGCCGGCAATCGCCGACCTGCTCGAGCCGGCGCTCGAGGGCTTCGCGCACGCGGCCGCCGCGCCGATCGCGATCGCGATCGCCTACATCCTCGTCACCGCCGGTCACATCACGGCCGGCGAGCAGGTGCCGAAGATCTACGCGATCGTCAACGCCGAGACGGTGGCCCGCTGGTGCGCCCGGCCGCTGGACGTCTTCAACGCGGTCATGCGGCCGTTCATCCACGTGCTCAACAAGGCCTCGAGCGCCCTGCTGCGCCCGCTCGGCATCAAGGGCAACCACGACTTCGAGGAGGGCGCGAGCCCCGAGGAGGTGCGCGCGATCATCGCCCAGGCCCGTGCCGGCGGCTATCTCGACCCGGGCGAGGCGGGGATGCTCACGGGCGTCTTCCATCTCCACGAGCAGCAGGCGCGCCAGGTCATGACGCCGATCCCCGCAGTGGTCACGGTCGACATCTCCGAGGATGTCGGCACGGCGCTGCGGCGCTGCATCTCGACCGGCCACACGCGCCTGCCGGTCACCGAGGACCACAACCCCGACCGCGTCAAGGGCGTCGCGCACTCCAACTCGCTGGCGCGGATCCTCATGGCGGAGGGCGCCGAGGCCTCGATCGAGGCGGCGATCAAGCCCGTGACGATCGTGCCCGAGACCAAGCCGCTGGACGACCTGCTCGCCGACCTGCAGCGCAACCGCTCGACGATGGCCGTCGTCGTCGACGAGTACGGCCGCGTCGCGGGGATCGTCACCGTCGAGGACATCATCGAGGAGATCGTCGGCGAGATCGACGACGAGACCGACCCCGCCGGCGGCGACGTGCGCCAGCTCGCCAACGGCGACTGGTACGTGCGCGGTCACGTCGCGATCACCGATCTCTCCGACTACGCCCTCAAGCTGCCCGTCGACTCCGACGCCTACAACTCGATCGGCGGCTTCGTCTTCGCGCGGCTCGGGCGCCTGCCCAAGCGCGGGGACACCGTCACCGCCAACGGCTACTCGATCCGCGTCGAGTCCGTACGCGAGAACCGGATCGAGGCGGTGCGCATCCGCGAGCGGCGCGCGCACGCGGCGACCGCCGAGCAGGACGACGACTAGCGGACGGCGGGGCGGGCGTTCGCGCAAGTTTCGCCGCGGCGCTGCGTTGTGGCCTGTACGCCCCGCCCGTGGGAAGGCGGTGGCTCGGCACGGTGGGCCGGGGTGGGTCCGCCACGCCACGAACACGACGGGCCTGCTTCTGGCGGGCCCGTCGTGTTGCTCTGCGTCAGCGCACGTAGAACTCCGGCGGATGGAGGCCGCGGCCGGCCTTGCGGCCCAGCGCACCCTCCGCACAGAGATCGCGGAGCACCTGCGGGACGTCGGCGCCGATCGCGTCGCCGATCGCCACCGAAACGTCGAGCCCGATGTAGTCCAACAGCGCGATCGGCCCCATCGGATGCGCGGCGCCGAGCTGCATGCACGTGTCGATCGACGCCGGCGGCAGGCCCGTCTCCGCCATGAGGTCCACGGCGCTGAACAGATAGGGAAACAGCAGCCGGTTGACGACGAAGCCGGCGAGGTCCGGCACCTCGACGCCCTCCTTCTCGAGGGCGGCGCACAGCGCGGCGGCGCGCTCGCGCGTGGCGGGCGTCGCCTTCTCGGGATAGGCGAGCTCGACGAGCTTCATCCGCGGCACGGGATTGAAGACGTGCAGGCCGACGAAGCGATCCGCGTGACCGGACGCCGCCGCCAGCTCGGAGACCGACAGCGAGGACGTCGTCGTGCTGAGCACCGCGTCGGGCGAGGCGAGCTCACCCAGACGGGCCAGCAGCTCGCTCTTGAGCGCCGTGTCCTCGGCGACGGCCTCGACGACGAACGTGGTGAGGCGCAGCGCCTCGAGGTCGGTCGTGACCGTCACGTTGGCGGGGTCGAAGCCCTCGCCGAGGCGCTCGCACGCCTTCGCGATCGCCTTCGTCGCGCGCGCGGCCGAGGCGTCGGAGCGGGCCCACAGAACGTGCCCCGGTGTCCTCGTCGCGCAGGCCGCCAAGCCCGTCGCGATCGCCCCGCTGCCGGCGATTCCCAGCTTCTCTCCCACGTCTTCCTCCCCGGATTGACTCGTCAGTCAGTCGCGTACCTTAGCCTTGTTGGCATGAGCGCACAGCAAGGCCGCGAGGTCGTCATCGTCGAGGCCGTCCGGACGCCGATCGGCCGCGGACACCCGGAGAAGGGCTACTACAGGGACACACATCCCAACGAGCTGTTGGGGAAGTGCTTCACCGAGGTCATCGAGCGCGCGGGCATCGATCCCGCCGAGGTCGAAGACGTCATCGCCGGCTGCGTGCAGCAGATCGGCGAGCAGTCCTGGAACGTCGCGCGCAACGCGTGGCTGCAGGCCGGGCTGCCGATCGAGGCCGCCGCGTCGACCGTCGACCGTCAGTGCGGGTCGGCGCAGCAGGCGGTCAACTTCGGCGCCGCGCTGATCGCGGCCGGGATCCACGACGTCGTGATCGGCTCGGGCGTCGAGCACCTCGGCCACATCCCGATCGGAGCGGGCTTTCAGTTCACCGAGCAGCTCGGCTCGCCGTGGCCGCCCGCGCTGCTGGAGAAGCACGACCTCGTCCCGCAGGGGCTGGGCGCCGAGCTGATCGCCGAGCAATGGGAGATCCCGCGCTCCGAGCTCGACGAGCTCGCCGTGCGCTCACACCGGCTCGCCCATCAGGCAACGCAGGAGGGGCGCTTCGAGCGCGAGATCGTGCCCTTCCAGACCAACGGCGACACGCGTTACGTCGACCAGGGCATCCGCCCCGACACGAACCTCGAGACGCTCGCCCAGCTCAAGCCGGCCTTCAAGCCCGACGGCAGGATCACGGCGGCGACCTCGTCGCAGATCTCCGACGGCGCGGCGGCCGTGCTGCTCATGTCGCGCGAGAAGGCCGACGCGCTGGGCCTGGTGCCGCGCGCGCGGATCGTCGACCAGACGACCGTCGGCGTCGACCCGGTGACGATGCTGACCGGTCCGATCCCGGCGACGCGCAGGCTGCTGGAGCGCAACGGGATGACGATCGGCGACATCGATCTGATCGAGATCAACGAGGCGTTCGCGTCGGTCGTCGCCGCGTGGCAACGCGAGCTCGAGCCCGACATGGACCGCGTCAACGTCAACGGCGGCGCGATGGCGCTCGGCCACCCGCTCGGCTCGACCGGCGCGCGGCTGCTGACGACGCTGCTGCACGAGCTCGAGCGCTCCGGCATGGAGACGGGCCTCGTGACGATGTGCTGCGGCGGTGGGCTGGGGACGGGCACGCTGATCCAGCGCATATGAGAGTCCTCTGAGATTCGTCCAGGCAAGCATGAAACCGCACATGCCATGGGTAACGAACGAAGCAACTGTTCGTTGTGTCATTCAAGGAGGAGCCACACCCCATGATCGGAATCCTGATCGCCATCCTGGTCGCAGCACTCGTCTATTGGGTCTGCCTGGTCCTTGGCCTGCCGGCAATCGTCGCAATCATCGCCGCCGTGCTCGTTCTGGTCAGCGGAGTCGGAACAGGCGGTTACGGCTACGGCCGGCGGGGAGTATAGGCCCCGACGCGGGAACCCCCCAAGCCCGCGCTCCCTCCCTCCGAAGCCCGGCCATGTGCCGGGCTTCGTGCTGTCCGGGGCCTGTTCGCGGCGCGCTCAGCCCCAGCGAAAGCCGGTCGCCGAGGGGGTCGGCGCCAGCGGGCTGGAGGGCAGGCCCGGCGGCGGGTCGATGACGTGAAAGCCGGACGGCGACGTGTCGTTCGGCGTGCCGGGATGAAAGATCGAGGCGAGGTACTGGATCTGACCGCGGCCGACGCCGAGCTCGAACTGGCCGCCGCCGTAGGCGCCGATGCCGCGCTCGGCCGTGTAGTCGTAGGCGTCTAAGAGCGGCTTGACGCCGCCCAGGCGCGAGGGCTTGAGGTTGACCATCCGCGGGGCGAAGGGGAGGCCCTCGATGTCGTCGATCGAGTGGACGTTCGCGTCCCAGGTGATGCGATCGCGGTGCGGCTCGAGCGCCTCGTCGATCTGTGGCGTGAGCTTGGGATCCTCGATCCAGGCGTCGGGGAACGCGTCGATGACGCGCAGGTAGAAGTCGGGGTCGGCGGGGTTGTCGACGACGGTGCCCTCGTAGAGGCCCTTGAAGTCGACGGAATCGACGGCGCCGGTCTGCACGAGTCCTGCGATGAGCTCGGCGTCCCACGACGGCGTGGGGTCGAGCTTGAAGCGCAGCGTCGGGTAGTGCTCGAGGCGGCGCGTGACCGGCTCCAGAGACGGCGGCTCGCCGAGGCGCAGCGAGACGACGAAGGTCAGCGGCTGCGGCGTGCGGCCGAGCACCTCGTGCAGGGACCTACCGGCCTGGCGCAACGCTAGATCCAGCGCCGCCGACTCGTAGGCCCACACGCGGTAAAGCTGCGAGACCTCGCGCACGGGCGTCTCGGGGAAGAGCTCCAGCGTGCTGAGATGCTCGGAGAACGAGCGGATCGTCCAGTCGCCGGCGAGCGGCAGGGTCGGGCCCGCCTGCTGGGCGATCTCGTGGTCGACGGCGTCGTAGACGACGTCCTCGCCGAGGCCCTCCTCGCCGCCACCGCGCAGGTCGATGATCGTCGTCTTGCGCTCGAAGTCGCTGGAGACGTCCTGCACGAGCCCCTCGAGCTCGTAGTCCTCGATGTGGACCGGCAGATCTGCGACGAGGTCGTAGGTGCTCATGGCTTCGACGATATCGGCCCGACCGACCGGGCCCCCCGCTGTCGCCGCCGGGCCACTGAGCTTGGCGGGGACGCAAACGGGCATGCTCTCTTCGATGAAACCCACAGCCCTCACCTGCCTGATCGCCGTGCTGGCGTCCCTGCTGCTTGCCTGCGGCGGGAGCGACAACGACGACAGCGCCGGCGACACGGGTAGCACCGGCACCACCGCGCTGCCGGCGACGCCCGCGCCGGCCCCTGCCGCGCCGGCGAAGCCCAAGCCACCGGTCGCCGCCGCCCCGGCGAAGCCCAAGCGGGGCTCGTTCATCGTCGGCATCGGCGAGCAGAACAGCCCGATGTTCGCCGACAAGCGCTTCCGCGCCCTCGGGATCACCCACGCGCGGCTCGTCGCGCCCTACGACACCGTCGCCCGCCGCGGTGAGCGCGACCTGGCCGACGTGTGGCTCAGCGCCGCCAAGGCCGCCGGCGCGGAGCCGTTCATCACGTTCGGCCATTCCCGGGCCAAGCCGGCCAAGCTGCCGAGCATCGCGGAGTTTCGTGCTGCCTTCGACGCGTTCCGCAAGCGCTATCCCGAGGTCAAGACGTACGCGCCCTGGAACGAGATCAACCACGCCAGCCAGCCGACGTCGCGCGCACCGGGGCGGGCGGCGGAGTACTACAACGTCGTCAAGGCGCTGTGCCCCGACTGCACTGTCCTCGCCGGTGACGTCCTCGACCAGGCCGGGATGGCCGGCTACGTCAAGCGCTACCGGCGCCACCTCGACGGCGAGCCCGCGATCTGGGGGCTGCACAACTACGCCGACACCAACCGCTTCCGCTCGAGCGGCCTGCGCGACCTGCTGCGCACGGTCAAGGGCGACGTCTGGCTCACCGAGACCGGCGGCATCGTGAAGTTCGGGCGCAACTTCCCGCGCGACGAGCAGCGCGCGGCGCGCTCGATCGCCTACGCCTTCAAGCTCGCCCGCGAGAACGAGCGCGTCAAGCGCGTCTATCTCTACAACTGGACCGGCGCCAGGCCCAGCGACCGGTTCGACTCCGGGCTCATCGGCCCCGACGGCAAGCCGCGGCCGGGGTACGACGCGCTGCGCGACGAGCTGGAGCAGAAGTAGGCCTGGCGGCCGCACCGCTGCGGGCCGCCCTGACCTCTCACCTGACCCGCGGTACCCGTCAGTGCTCGACGCCCACCGCGCTCGTGATGAAGCCGGGTATGAACACCACCGATCGCGGGCATCGGACCGCTCAAGCTGGGGACGCTCCTGAGCGCAGGATGGTCACGCCCTCGGCAAGCCAGCTGCTGGCACGGTCGATCTTGGGCCCGCTCGGCGCGAGCAGGACCGTGTCGAGCTGCAGCGCGGTCATGACGCGCAGCGCGCGCCGCGCATCGGGCTCGGTCAGCGCGTCCTCGATTCGCTCAGCGAGCCGGTCGGGCTTGATGTGCAGCGGCGCGATGCGCACGGCGAGGCGCTGCCTCCTCGATCTGCGCGGTCGCCAGATCCGGCGGGTAGGCGCGAAGCCGCTCCTGCCATGCCACGAGCCGACCGCTCGTTCGCAGCGCGATGCCGTGGGTGAGCGCGTCGGCGGTCGAGTGCATCGCGCCCGCGAGGAGCGCGTCGATCTGCCCTTCGGCGTAGTCGCGCGGCCACCAGATCAGCTCGAGCGCCACCCGCTCGCGGTAGCCGGAGACGCGCCGGGCCGGCCCGCCCTGCTCGCCCCAGGTGCCGAGTTCGCCGAGGCCCGCTGCGCGAGCGAGCCGGAAGCAGTCCTCGAGTTCAAGCGGCTCAACGGTGACCACGAGCATCTCGATGTCCGAGATCTCGTCGGCCATGCCGCGCGAGACGCTGCCGGTCAGCACGACCTCCTCCGCGAGCTCGGACGCGAGGGCGTCCGCCACCCGTTGCGCGAGCGTCCTCAGCTCCTCGTTGCGCCCCGTCGCCATACCGACCGAATGTAGAGATCGGCCGCCGCTCTATGGTCCTGCGATGGACGCGGGGAGCCCGAGGGCGCAGCGGTTCGCGGGCGGGGCGAACGCAACGCTGGAGGAGCTGGAGAGCGATCCGCACGCGCTGCTCGCGCGCCTGCGCGAGCGTGAGCCCGCGTCCTGGGTGCCGGCGCTGGACGGCTGGCTCGTCACGCGCCACGACCTCGCCATGCGCGTGATGCGCGACCCGCAGACGTTCACGGTCGACGACCCGCGCTTCTCCACCGGGCAGGTGGTCGGCCCGAGCATGCTCACGCGCGACGGCGAGGAGCACCGGCGCAACCGCGCGCCGTTCGCGCCGCCGTTTCGCCACGGGGCGGTGCATGAGCGCTTCGCGCAGCTCGTGGGGGAGGAGACCGAGCGGCTGATCGAGGACATGCGGCCGGCCGGCCACGCGGAGCTGCGGCGCGGCCTGGCCGGACCGCTGGCGGTCGCCGTCGTCACGCGCGCACTCGGCATCCAGGACGCGGACGCCGGCGCGGTGCTGGGCTGGTACGAGCAGATCGTCGCCGCGGTCACCGACATCACCGCCGGCCGGCCGTCGGGCGGTGCCGGCGCCGACGCCTATCAAGCGCTGTCCGCGGCCGTCGGGCCCGCGCTCGAGCGGGAGCCGGACGTGTCGCTGCTCGCCGCTGCTGCCCACGAGGCCGGTGGTCTCGAGCGCGAGCGGGTCATCTCCAACGCCGCGGTGCTGCTCTTCGGCGGCATCGAGACGACCGAGGGCATGATCGCCAACGCGGTCTGGCACCTGCTCTCGCACCCCGACCAGCTCGCGCTCGCCGAAGCGAACCCCGCGCTACTGGCCAACGCGATCGAGGAGTCGCTGCGCCTCGAGCCGGCCGCGGCGATCGTCGACCGCTACGCGACGGCGGACGTCGAGATCGCCGGCGCCCCGATCGCGCGCGGCGAGCTCGTACGCGTCTCGATCGCCGGCGCCAACCGCGATCCCGCGGTCTTCGCCGAGCCCGACCGCTTCGACGTGCGGCGCGACAACGCCCGCCGTCACCTCGCCTTCGCGCACGGCCCGCACGCGTGCATCGCGATGCACCTGGCCCGCCTCGAGACGACCACCGCCGTCACATACCTGCTGGCGGGCCTGCCCGGCCTGCGCCTGGACCCTGCCCACCCGTCCGCGCCGCGCGGGCTCGTGTTCCGCAAGCCGCCCGAGCTGCGGGTGCTCTGGACCGGCTAGTGGTTCGTCCCGTGAATCCGTGGCCCGGAGCCGGCGGCGCCGTCGCTGGCGCCGTCGCCCGTGACCGACGCCAGCGTCTTCATGCCGGGTTCGGCGACGAGGCCGCGGACCTCACCGTCGAAGCCCAGGCGCGTCAGGCGCGCGATCTCGCGCTCGCCCTCGATCCGCGCCGGGTGATCGGCGGGCAGGCCGCGGAGCAGCATGGCGATCCGGTTGCGCAGTTGCAGCGCGAAGTGCGGCGTCGAGGCGCCCATCAGCTGGCGCACGTCGGCCAGCGTGACCTCGTGGCCCGGGCGCTGGCGGTCTGGGTGCTCGGCTTGGCTCATCAGCGAGTCGTGTCGGCGTCGAGATTACCGGGAAGCTGTTCCTGCACGATCTCCAGGAGAGCGTCGATGCGGGCCTGCGCGGTCACCGAGATCGTGTCGGTCGTGCCGATGATCCAGCCGTGGTTGTAGACGCCGGCCACGGGATCGGTGCGGTAGGCGGGCTGGGTGTCGAGCAGCTGGCTCTGCAGCGCGGCCGGCAGGCGCGTGCCGTTGTCGAGCAGGAACAGCGGCCCGTAGCTGCCGGCGCCCGACAGCGGCGCGGCGGCGGCAGCGTAGAGCGGGCGCCCGCTGCGCATGAAGACCATGCCGTGGCCGGGGTTCGCGACGCCCCAGCCGAAGGTGCCGTCGCGGTAACGCGCGAACTCGATCGCGTTCGTGACCGGGTCCTGCCCGCCCGTCCGCTCGACCGTGCCGAAGCGCTTGAGCTGCTTCGTGACCGCCGGCGAGATGAGCTTGGACGGGCCGAGCACGTAGATCCGCGGCTTGGCCAGCCCGCGCAGCGCGGCGAGCGCGGCGCGCGTCTCGGGCGGGATGTCGTCCTTCGTGACGAAGAGGATCGGGTCGCCGGTCTTGGCGGCGTAGCCCGCGGCCGGCATGGCGAACGACGGGTCGTCGGAGCTGGCGATGATGATCTTCGACGCGACGCCGGGCCGCGCGGTGCGGATCAGCGCCGCGATCGAGCGCGTCAGCGCCAGCGGGGTCGTGCCCTGCACGTCGGTTGCCTTGTAGCCGGCCGGCCTCGCGACGTTGCCGACGCGGATGATCTGCGCGTTGCCGGCGGCCTTGGAGCCCGTCGGCGCGAGCGCGTCCAGCGCGGACTTCGACGAGCGCGGCAGGCTCGTCCCGTTGGTGAAGAGGAGCGGTGCGCGGAACGGCGCCGCCATGAGCGCCGAGGCAGCAACCGCCACCCGCCAGTCGGTGGCGTCGACGAGCGTCACCGCGCTGGGCTTGCGGGCCGGGTCGGGGAAGACCGCGCGAGCGACCGCGGCGGCGGTCTGCGTGGGATCGGTACCGGGCACGCGCGTCGTGTTCTTCGTCGCGATCTCGGGGAAGCCGAGGTTCTCCTTGGCCTGGCTGGGCGGCGCCAGGAGCGCCGGCTGCGAGGGATCGTCGGAGCGCACCTCACGGCCGCAGCCGGCCACGACGAGCGCAGCGAGGACGACCAGAGCGACGCGGCCTGGGAGGCCGGCGGGGCGAAGCATCGGCGGCACATTAGCGGGCGGTGCCGCGAGAAAACGCCACCGCCGCGCCCTCCGGCCCGTCGTCGCGCGAGTACCCGGCCGCTCTGCGCGGGGTACGGACGACCGTGACGCGCCGACACCTCGTGATCCTCCCGGTGGCGCTGCTCGCGCTTGTGCTCGGGTGCGCGATGGCGCCGATCGCCGCCGCCGCGACGGACGAAACCCTGCTGCGCCGCCACGCGCCGGTGCTCGTGCTCGACGCGCGCGAGCCCGGTCCGCCTGTGGCCGTAGGAGCGTTCCTGCGCGGCGCCCGCGGCGCCCGCGCCCAGGCCGCGCCACCCCGCGTCTACGGCCACGCCGTCCGCGACGGCGGCCGCCTGTGGCTGCAGTACTGGCTCTTCTATCCCGACAACCCGCAGGACCGCGGCCTCGTGCGCAGCGGCCGCCACGAGGGCGACTGGGAGATGCTCCAGGTCGGGCTTCGCGCCCGCCGCGAGGAGCGCCCGGACGCCGTGACGTTCGCGCAGCACTCGTGGCGCCAGGGATGCGACTGGTCGCAGGTCGCGCACGACGGCGAGGCGCCTGTCGCCTACGTCGCGCACGCCTCACACGCGACGTATCCGCGCCGCGGGTTGCACGACCGCCCGTTCCCCGATCCCAACGACGAGGCGCGCGGCGACGGTCTGCGCGTGCGCCCGCCCGTCTCGGTCATCACCGACACCAGCCCGCCCTGGGTCGCCTCGCCGATGCGCTGGGGCGCCAGCCGCGCGACGTGGTGGAGCCCGGCCGAGCAGTCCAGCCCGGTCGGGCCGCGCTTTCAACAGGACGGCCGCTGGCGCACGCCGGCGGCGTTTCACGCGGGTGCGCGCGCCTGTGCGGCGGGCCCGCCGGGCCATCCGTGGTGGGCGTTGGCCGGCAGCGGGGTACTCGCTGCACTGTTGATCGGTGCGATCCTGCGCAGGCGGGCATCCCGCGCCTGATAGAAAGAACGAGACCCACCACCCCCCAGGAGGCACGATGGCCGGCATGTCCGGACGGATGTCCACCGTCATCAAGGCGAAGATCTCCAAGCTGCTCGACAAGGCTGAGGATCCGGGCGAGACGCTGGACTACAGCTATACGAGGCAGCTCGAGTCGCTGCAGCAGGTCAAGAAGGGCATCGCCGACGTCGTCACGGCGAAGAAGCGGCTGGGCATGCAGGCCCAGAAGCTCGAGCAGTCCGTCGTCAAGCTCGACACGCAGGCCCGCCAGGCGCTGGCCCAGGGCAACGAGCCGCTGGCCCGCACGGCGCTGGAGCGCAAGACGCTTGCGCAGACCGAGCTGCAGTCGCTCGATCAGCAGGTCGCCGAGTTGCAGTCCCAGCAGGACAAGCTGACGGAGTCCGAGAAGCGCCTGCGCACGAAGATCGAGGCGTTCCGGACCAAGAAGGAGGTCATCAAGGCCCAGTACTCCGCCGCCGAGGCGCAGGTCCGCATCAGCGAGGCGGCGACCGGCGTGGGCGAGGAGATGGCAGACGTCGGCCTGGCGATGCAGCGAGCGGTCGACAAGACCGAGGACATGAAGGCGCGCGCGTCGGCGGTCGAGGAACTCGAGGAGGCGGGGACCTTCGAGGATCTCACCCAGCTCGGCTCCGGGCAGGACGACATCGACCGCGAGCTCGCGCAGCTCGGCACCGGTGGGATGGTCGACGACGAGCTGGCCAAGATGAAGGCCGAGCTGGGCTCGGGCAGCACGCCCGCCCCGGGCGAGCTCGAGTCCGGCGAGGGCAAGGCATGATCGTCCGCATCATGGGGGAGGGCCAGTACCGCCTGTCCCAGGATGTTCTCGAGCGCGTCAACGTGCTCGACAACACCGTGGTGGTGGCGGTCGAGGCCGATGACGAGGACGCGTTCCACGAGTCGTTCGAGGAGATGCTCGACGTCATCCGCAGCGAGGGCGAGCACCTCGGCGACGACGAGATCGAGACCTCGGACGTCATCGTTCCCCCGGCCGACACCTCCTTCAAGGAGGCGGCAGCGGAGTTCACGGGCGAGGGCCTGATCCCCGACTGAGCTGTCTGTGGGCTAATGCTCGGATATCGAGCAATAGCCAACACGGTGAGCTGAACGAGCCGGCTCAGCAGGGCCTCGGCCAAGCCGAACGGCTAGATCGGGATTCCCCAGAGCGGAAACCAGCGCTCCAGCTCGGGCTCGATCGGCAGCTCGCCGCCGATCATCGCCTTGACCTGCAGCTCGCGCTCGCCGTCGCGCGACTGCGTCCCGGA
The DNA here is from genome assembly GCA_038233375.1 of Solirubrobacterales bacterium. GTDB lineage: Bacteria > Actinomycetota > Thermoleophilia > Solirubrobacterales > Solirubrobacteraceae > CADCVQ01. Next base: position 53,017 of record JBBSMC010000004.1, on the reverse strand, counting down.
CGCCGGCACGAACGGATACCAGTGGCCGCGCTTGTAGTTGTAGATGAAGTAGACGCGGCGGCTCTTGTTGTCCTTGAAGGCGAATACGGCGGCCAGCACGCGGTCGCCGTAGCCGCCGACCATGAGGGCGTCTGAGACGGCGTTGATGCCGACGACGAGATCCTCGATGTCGTCGTCGTGCAGGATGATCCAGCGGTAGCCGTGGGAGTCCTCGCTCGTGGTGATCGTCGTGCCGGTGTCGGCGCCGGTGCCGGCGAGCAGCTCCTCCATCTCGGCGACGATCGCCTCGAAGTCCGCGGTGGCGAGCGGCTGGAAGACGATCGCCGCGACGCCCTTGGTCTCGATGCCGTGGCCCGTGGAGAGCGTCACGTACGCCGTCGACATCGCGAACAGCCTGTCCGCCGCCGGCGGCGCCTTCAGCTTCTTCTTGCCGCCGAGGATCGCGTCGAGAAAGCCCATCCGCGGAACCTAGCGCCCGGGAGGCCTACGCCGCGGTGAGCGTGCCGCCCTGCAGTTCGCCCTCGAGCCGCATCAGCTGCTCGATGCGCTTCTCCATCGGCGGGTGCGTGGAGAAGAGGCCGCCGATGAACTTCTTCGGCGAGGCGATGAAGAACGCACTCATCTCGTTGGAGACCCGCAGGTCCTGCTGCGGGATGCGGTCCATCCCCGAGGAGATCTTGCGCAGCGCCGAGGCCAGCGCGCTTGGGCGCCCGGTCGTGAGCGCGGCGCCGCGGTCGGCGCTGAACTCGCGGTAGCGCGACAGCGCCATCATCAGCAGGAAGGAGAGGACGTAGACGACGACCGAGGCGAGGATGATGACGAGGAAGCCTGGGCCCTCGTCGTCGTCGCCGTGACCGCCGCCGAAGAGGAAGCCGAACTGCAGGATCATCGCGGCGACCGAGGCGAAGAAGGAGGAGATCGTCATGATCATCACGTCGCGGTTCTTGACGTGCGCGAGCTCGTGCGCCATGACGCCCTCGAGCTCGGCGGGGGAGAGCATCTTCATGATCCCCGTCGTCGCGCAGACCGTCGCGCTCTTCTGCGACTTGCCGATCGCGAACGCGTTGGGCATCTCGGTGTAGGCGACGGCGATCTTCGGCTTGGGCAGGTCGGCCTGGATGCAGAGGCGCTCGATCATCGCGTGCAGCTCCGGCGCCTCCTGCGGCGTCACCTCGCGGGCGCCCATCGCGTGCAGCGCGAGCTTGTCGGAGGCGAAGAACTGCAGCGCCGCGAAGCCGCCGGCGATGAGCAGGATCATGAATCCCTGGACACCGGCAGCGAAGAGCACGCCGACGAACGCGACGTACAGCGCGCCGAGGAGGAACATCGTGATCAGCATCCGCGTCTGCAGTCCCGCATCGCGTGTGAACGTCGTCTTCGTGGCAGCCATGCATCCATTCTGCCAAACCGCGCGGGCGGGCTCGACCGCTCCAGCGCGCTGCTAGACTCCGCTGTCGATTTCCCTGCAAAGGACGCAGGGAACGCGAGCGCTGGCCGCAACCTTCGCAAGGTCGCTCGCAAGGCTCCATAACCCGAGGTGCCGGTTTGGCCCGCTGTGCAGCGCAAAACTAGACTCGACGTTCGCATGCGCGTTCGCCTTCTCCTGACAGCCGTCGCGCTGCCACTTCTGCTGTGGGCTGTCCTGCCGATGCCGTCGTCCGGCAAGAGCAAGCAGGAGGAGCTCAACGAGCTGCAGTCGAAGATCTCCAGCGCCCGCGACAAGGTCGGCCGCAAGAAGGGAACCGAGCGCGCGCTGCGACAGCAGATCGCCGGCTACGACCGCCGCATCCGCACGCTGCAGGGCAGGATCGCGACGCTCCAGACGCGCCAGGAGCAGGTGCAGGGCGACCTCGACGCCAAGCGCACCGAGCTCGAGAGCCTGCGCACGGACCTGCGCCGTGAGCGCGCCCGTCTCATGCGGCTGCGCAAGCGCCTGGGCGTCGCGCGCACCCAGCTGCGCGTGCGCCTCGTCGAGATCTACAAGGCCGAGCCGCCGGACATGGTCACGGTCGTCCTGAACTCCGACGGCTTCACGGATCTGCTCGAACGCGGCGAGTTCATCAAGCGCATCTCCGACCAGGACAAGCGGATCGTGACGGTCGTGCGTGCCGCGAAGGCCGACGCGACCTCGACCCAGAAGCGCCTGAGCACGCTCGAGGGGCGCCAGCGCAAGGTCACCGCGATCGTCCAGAGGCGCCGCGACGAGATCTCCGACGTGCGGATGCAGCTCGTCGGCACCCGCGTCGGCTACACCCGAACGAAGAACGGGAAGGACAACGCCCTGAGCAACGTGCGCGCCGAACGCGAGAACCTCGAGGAGCACGTCGACGGGCTCGAGGCCGCGTCGCAGAAGATCGCCGGCCAGCTGAGCGCCGCGCAGGGGCGCTACGCGGGCGACCTGCCGATCCGGCGCGGCAACGGCAGCATGATCTGGCCGGTCAACGGAACCATGAGCTCGCCATTCGGCCAGCGCTGGGGCCGACTGCACGCCGGGATCGACATCGGAGCCGGCGAGGGCACGCCGATCCATGCCGCCGACGCCGGCCGCGTCGTGCTCATGCAGGGCACGGGCGCCTCGGGCGGGTACGGCAACTACACCTGCGTCCAGCACACCGCGACGATGTCGACGTGCTACGCGCACCAGTCGCGCTTCGGCACGAGCGTCGGGGCGAGCGTCGGCCAGGGCCAGGTCATCGGCTCCGTCGGCAACACGGGCAACTCGTTCGGGGCGCACCTGCATTTCGAGGTGCGCGTCAACGGCTCGCCGGTGGACCCGATGGGCTACCTGTAGCGCCTGCGGGCCGACCCCCGGCTAACCTCCGCCCTCGTGCAGCCCGAGATCGAATTCCTCGGCCTGTCCCTGAAGACGTTCGGGATGTGCTTCGGCCTCGCGTTCGTCGTCTCGGGCGCGGTAGTCGGGCGCCGCCTGGTCGAGCTCGGCAAGCCGCCGGACTGGGCCTACGAGATGGTCTTCGCGGCGCTCATCGGCGGGCTGCTCGGCGCCCGGCTGTACTGGATCCTCGGCAACCTCGACGAGGTCGGCGACGACGTGCTGGGCGGCATCTTCGGCGGCTCGGGCCTCGTCTGGTTCGGCGGCGCGCTCGGCGGCGCCGCGGCCGTGCTGCTGTGGGCGCGCCGGCGCGGCATGTTCAACCTCACGCTGCTCGACATCTGCTCGCCGGCCCTCGCGCTCGGCTACGCGGTCGGGCGGATCGGCTGCCAGCTCTCCGGCGACGGCGACTACGGCAGCCCGACCGACCTGCCGTGGGGCATGGCCTATCCCGACGGCGTCGTGCCGACGCTCGACGTCGTCCACCCGGCGCCGATCTACGAGACGATCGCGATGTGCCTCGTGGGCTGGGCGCTGTGGCGTGCCCGCCACGCGCTGAAGCCGGGCCTGCTGTTCGCCTGCTACCTGGTGCTGGCGGGCAGCGAGCGCTTCCTCGTCGAGTTCGTGCGCCGCAACGAGCCGGTCGTGGCCGGCCTGACCGAGGCGCAGCTGCTGAGCCTTGTGATGATCGTCGCCGGCGGCGTATGGCTGAGCCGGGCGGCGCGCTCGGGCGGGATCCGCCGTGAGAGCCACGAATCAGCTCAAGCGGCGTCGAGCGCCGCGCCGTCAACCGCCTAGTGTCGTGAGTCAGAAGTTCGCACGCATCTGACGGCGCCGGAACGCGTCTGCCGGCACCCGGCATCCACGGCCGTACCACCAGTACGACGGTGGATGCCGGTCACCGGCAGACACGCCCCGGCATCCCTCAGCTGCACACGAACTTCCGCCTCACGACACCAGCGTCTCGACCAGCGAGCGGCGCCCGCCGGTGGCCTGCGGCGCCCCTGGGGCCAGCAGCGCGGCGATCAGCCACAGCGTGATCGCGGCGAGCGCGACCGACGCGCCCGCGGCGGTGTCGAGCTCGGCGCTGGCGACGAGCCCGAGCAGGCCCGCGAGCGCGCCGAGGCCCGCGGCCAGCGTGATCTGCGCGCCGACCGTGCGGCCGAGTCGGATCGCGGCCGCCGCGGGGGCCACGATGAGCGCGAGCACGAGCAGGTTGCCGAGGCCCTGCACGGCGGCGACGACGGCCAGCGCGAGCAGGATGAGCAGCGCCAGGTCCACGCGCCCGGGCCGCACGCCGAGCGATGGCGCCGCCACAGGGTCGAAGACGGTTGCCGTCAGCGAGCGGTGCCCGGCGCACAGCGCCAGGCCGACGCACGTGCCCAGCGCGCAGGCGGCGACGAGATCCGACGTGCTCGTGCCGAGCAGGTCGCCGAACAGCAGCTCGCCGAGGCGGGCCGGGACGTCGGGCGCGAGCGCCAGCACGGCGCCGAGGCCGAAGGCCGTGGTCACCGTCACGCCGACGGCGATCTCCGGGCCGACACGCGTGTCGCGGGCGGCCAGCGCGATGAGGGCCGCCGCGACGAGCACGCCGCCGGCCGCGCCGAGCAGCAGCGGCGCGCCGACGAGCGCCGCGATCACGAGCCCGGGCAGCATCGCGTGCGCCAGCGACTCGGCGGCGTAGGTGTGACGCAGGTGCAGCAGCCATACGCCGAGCGCGCCGCACGTCGCCCCGAGGATCACGACCTCGAGCAGGGCGCGTTGCAGCAGGCCGGAGCGGAGGATCTCCACGGCTAGTGGGAGTGGTGCTGGATGGCGACCGCGCGATGGCCGCAGTCGAGCATGACGATCTCCTCGCCGTACGTGCCCTCGAGCACGGCGTTGGTGAGCGTCTCGGCCGGCGGGCCATAGGCGATCTGGGCGCCGGCCAGGCACAGGACGCGATCCCAGCCACGGGCCTGCTCGACGTCGTGGGTGGCGATCAGCAGCACGCGGCCCTCGGCGCGCAGCCCGGCGAGGATGCCCATGATCGCCTCTTCGCTCGTGCGGTCGACGCCGGCGAACGGCTCGTCGAGCAGCAGCACGTGGGCGTCCTGCACGAGCGCGCGTGCGATGAGGACGCGCTGGCGCTGGCCACCGGACAGCGCGCCGAAGCGGGTACCGGCCCGATCGGCGAGGTCGACGCGCTCCAGCGCGGCGCGTGCGGCCGCCCGATCGCCGGCGGTGATGCGGCGAAACCACGGCGTGCGCCCGTAGGCGCCCATCAGCGCGACATCGAGCGCGCTGACGGGGAAGTCCAGGCGCGAGCGCTCGGTCTGGGGGACGTAGGCCATCGTGCCGTGCACGGTCACGCTGCCCGTCGTGGCCTCGAGCTCTCCCAGCAGCGCGCGAAACAGCGTCGTCTTGCCGCCGCCGTTGGGACCCAGGACGGCGACGGCTTGGCCTCCGGTCGCGGTGAACGTCACTTCGCGCAGCGCGATGGCGGCGCTGCCGTATGAAGCCGACAGGTCCTGGACCTGTACGCCGGAGGCCGCGGCCGCGGACGCGGCGCTCATGACACCGTCTGCCGCTTGGAACTCGCGAGCGCGACGAGCGCGAAGACGCCGCCGCCGATGACGGCGATCGCCGGGCCCGGCGGCAGGTCGAGGTGGTAGGCGAGCAGCAGCCCGCCGAGCCCCTCGGCGGCGGCCAGCGCGACGGCGCCGGCGAGCAGCGGCGCGAGCGCGCCGGTCAGCAGTCGGGCGGTCGCCGCCGGCACGACGAGCAGCGTGGAGACCAGCAGCGCCCCGACCGCGGGCAGCACGGCCACGACGGTGAGCGCGAGCAGTGCCAGCAGCAGGCGGTCGCCACGCGCCGCGCGCACGCCGAGCGCGGGGGCCCCGGCGGGGTCGAAGCCGGTGGCGAGCCACGTGCGCCCGAGTGCGGCGGTGGCGATCACCGCGGCGAGGGCGGCGGCGGCGGCGAGCGCGATGTCGCCGTCGCCGAGCCCGAGCAGGGTGCCGAACAGCAGGCGGTCGACGGCCGTGCCCGACTCGTAGACGTCGCTGGCGAGGATCGTGCCGAGCGCGAGCGCCGCCGTCAGCAGCAGTCCGGTCGCGGCGTCTGCGCTCGTCGTGCCGCGGCGCGTCATCCGCGCCAGCAGGCCGGCGAACCCGAGGCCGGCGCCGAGCGCCGCGATCGGCGCCGCGAGCCCCCACGGGCCGGCCACGACGAGGCCCGGAAAGGTGGCGGTGCCGGCCGCATGGGCGAAGAACGCGAGGCGGCGCAGCACGACCCAGGTGCCCAGCAGACCGGCGGCGACCGCCAGCAGCAGGGTCGCGAGCAGCGCGCGCTGCATGAAGGGGATCGCGAGCGGGTCGGTCAGCCAGCGCACGAGGCCGAGCTTATCGAAAACCGTTCTCATCTACGGGACGATAAATCCCGAGCGAACCTGGAATCTCGCTACGCTAGGTCCAGCTGCGCTTTTCGACCCGCGAGTCATAACTGACCCCCTTCCTCGCGAGCGGCGCCATTTCCTCGGGGGTAAGATAGGAGCGGGCAGCATGCCCGACAGCCTCGCAGCACCCGTAGCACCCGATGCCAACGGCAAGCCGACGGGAACGCTCTCCGCAGCCATCTCCAACGCCGTCGTCGGGCTTCTGCACGATTACACGGGCCGCGGCCCGACCCGGGCGCGCACGACGATCGGCGCCGACACGATCGTCGTGACCCTGCGTGACAGCCTCACCAAGGCCGAGCGCACGCTCGCCGATCGCGGCCAGGCGACCGAGGTGCTGGCGATGCGCCGCGCCTTCCAGGACGCGATGCGCAACGACCTCGTCGCCGCGGTCGAGCGCCTCACCGGTCGCACGGTCGAAGCTTTCCTGAGCGACAACCTGCATGCTCCCGACGTCGCGGTCGAGATCTTCCTCATGAACCCGAACGACAGCAACGGTCGCCGCGAGGTTGCGATGGGCAACGGTAAGACGCAGTGAGCCGGCGGGCCCGGGAGTCGCCCGGGCCCCCATGAACCGGACTCGCATACTCTGCGATCCGCATGCCTGCCACCCGCAGCCAGCTCTCCCAGGCCTATCCGATCGGCAGCCGGATCGACGAGGACGGTCGCCTGCAGCTCGGCGGCTGCGACGCGGTCGAGCTCGCGCGCGAGTTCGGCACCCCCGCGTACATCGTCGTCGAAGACGACCTGCGCGCCCGCGCGCAGACGTTCGTCGAGGCGTTCAAGGCCCGCACGAGGAACTTCGACGTGCTGTTCGCCTCCAAGGCATTCCCCTGCACGGCGATCTATCGCGTCCTCGCCGAGGAGGGAATCGCCTGCGACGTCGCGTCGGGCGGCGAGCTCGCGCTTGCGCTGCGAGGCGGCTTCGACCCGGCCCGCATATACATGCATGGCAACGCGAAGTCCGTCGACGAGCTGCGCTTCGCACGCGAGTCCGGCGTCGGCCACATCGTCATCGACAATGCCGACGAGATCGGGCGCCTGGAGGCGGTCGTCGGCGACGGGCCGCGGCAGCCGGTGCTGCTGCGCGTCACGCCCGACGTGCGCGGCAGGACGAACGACAAGATCTCCACGGGGCAGGCGGACTCGAAGTTCGGCTTCTCGATGGCCGACGCGGCGGCCGCCATACAGCGAGCGCAGACCAGCGGGCAGCTCGACCTCGTCGGGCTGCACATGCACATCGGCTCGCAGATCCTCGAGCTCGAGCCGTTTCGCCTGGCGATCGAGGCGATCGCGCCACTGGGCGACTTCGGCACATACAACCTCGGCGGCGGGCTCGGGGTCGCCTACAGCTCTGATCAAGAGCCGCCGCGGATCGCCGACTACGTCGCCGCCAAGGTCGACACCGTCAACCGCGTGCTCGGTCCGGGCAAGCGGATCCTCGACGAGCCCGGCCGCGCGCTCGTCGCCAACTCGACGGTCACGCTCTACACCGTGCAGAGCGTCAAGCGCAACGTCTCGACATGGGTCGCCGTCGACGGTGGGATGTCCGACAACCTTCGCCCGATGCTCTACGGCTCGGTCTACGAGGCGCAGATCGCCGACCGCTTCGGCGGCGGCACGCTCTCGCGGCTGACCGGCAAGCACTGCGAGTCCGGCGACGTGATCGTGCGCGAGGTCGAGCTCGACGACCCGCGCGTGGGCGACGTCGTCGTCACCCCGGCGACCGGCGCCTACGGCCACGCGATGGCCAACAACTACAACGGCGTCCCGCGCCCGCCTGTGGTCATGGTGTCCCAGGGCGACGCCCGGGTCGTCGTGCGGCGCGAGACCTACGACGACCTGGTTGCGCGCGATGTCGACTGAAGCCGACCCTGGCGCGATCTTCCGTATCGGCCTGCTCGGCCGCGGCACCGTCGGCGCGGCGTTCGAGACGCTGCTCGAGCAGCGCGCCGACCACGTCGCCGCGATCACCGGGCTGCGGCCGCAGATCAGCGGCGTCCTGACCCGCTCGCGCGGGGACTTCGAAGAGATCCTCGCCGGCTGCGACCTCGTCGTCGAGCTGATCGGTGGAATCGAGCCTGCCCGCGACCATGTGTTGACCGCCATGCGCGCCGGGCGGCACGTCGTGACCGCCAACAAGCAGCTGCTCAGCCAGCACGGCGAGGAGCTGTGGGGCGCCGCGCGCGAGCACGGCGTGCAGCTGCGCTTCGAGGCGGCCGTCGCCGGGGTCGTGCCGGTCATCCGCGTGCTGCAGGAGTCGCTGGCGGCCGCGCACGTCGATCGCGTGCACGGCATCGTCAACGGCACGACGAACTACATCCTCTCCGAGATGGCCCGCACCGGCTGCTCCTACGAGGCGGCGCTCGCCGACGCCCAGCGCCTGGGCTATGCCGAGGCCGACCCGACCGACGACGTCAACGGCAGGGACGCGGCCGCCAAGATGGCGATCATCGCGCGGCTCGCGTTCGACACCCCGGTCCACATCGACCAGGTCACCTACGAGGGCATCGAGCAGATCACGGCCGACGACATGGAGTACGCCCACGAGCTGCGCCTCGGCCTCAAGCTGATCGGCACCGCCGAGCGGATCGACGGCAGGCTCGCCGTCCGCGTGCATCCGGCCTTCCTGTACTCCGGCCACCCGCTGGCCAGCGTACACGGGCCGTTCAACGCGGTCACGGTCGAGTCCGAGGCGATCACCGAGATCACGATGTCCGGCCCCGGCGCCGGCGGCCCGCAGACGGCCAGCGCCGTGCTCGGCGACGTCGTCAGCGCGATGATCCCGCCCGCCTCGACGCCCGAGACGACGCAGGCGCTGGAGATCATCGACGACATCGAGTCATCGTTCTACCTGCACATGGAGGTCGCCGACCGGCCGGGCGTGCTGGCCCAGGTCGCGCTCGTGCTCGGCGAGCACGGCGCGTCGATCAAGTCCGTCGTGCAGAAAGGGCTGGGGGAGAAGGCGCGCCTCGTGATGGTCGTCCACCCGGTGCTCGAGTCCGAGTTCTACGCCGCCGTCGAGGAGATCGCCGACCTGGACTTCCTGCGCTCGCCCCCACGGGCGATCAGGGTCATCGACGAGGAGTTCGTCTAGAGGCCGTTACGGAATGCTGCCAGCCGGGGCGACCCATTGGCTGGCGAAGCCGAGGACCGTGGCGAGGCGATCGAAGTGATGATCGTAGTGCAGGACGCCCAAGCCGCGCTCGGCAGCGGCGGCCGCGATCAGCGCGTCGAGCACGCGCACGCGATGCGCACCGGCCGAGCCCCCGGCGGCAAGGTCGCGCACGGCACGGATCGCAGCGTCCGTGACCGTTCGCGTCACCGGTGCCTGCCGTAGCGCGGTGAGGGCGGCCGCGATGCGCTCGACCTCCCCGGCATCGCGAGCATCGAAGAGCAGTTCGAGCGTGACGACTGGGCATGCGACGAGTTCCTGGGCGCGCGCAGCCGTGACCCACTGGGGGGCGACGTCCGGCGCCGAAGCGCGAGCCCACGCCGATGTGTCAGCGATCCACGGCCCCCCGTGCCAGCTCAGCGCCATGCGCGCTCACGCGTCGTGCGCAGCGCATTGAGGTCCAGCCCGGAGGTTCCCTGCGCGACGCTGACCAGGAATGCGCTCGCGGCCCGCTGCGCCTCCGACGAGTAGCGACCACCAGCCAGCGCCGGTTGGCACGAGCGCACGCTAGATCGGCGAGGTCCGCGCGAGGTATGGGTGTCGTCGAGATGCCGTGGACGCGCGCGCGGCTGCGCGACGGCGCCCGCAGGGCTCAGCCGCGGCGCGCGACCGACTAGGGTCCCGCCCGATGCCCGGCCTCATGGAGCGCTACCGCGAGCGCCTGCCCTTCGCCGCCGACGATCCCGTCGTCTCGCTCGGCGAGGGCACTACGCCGCTCGTCCACGCGCCGCATATCTCCGGACTCGTCGACGCGGAGGTCTGGCTCAAGCTCGAGGGCCTCAACCCGACGGGCTCCTTCAAGGACCGCGGCATGACGTGCGCCGTCAGCGCCGCCGTACGCGAGGGCGCGAAGGCCGTCATCTGCGCCTCGACGGGCAACACCGCCGCCAGCGCGGCAGCCTACGCCGCCCGCGGCGGGCTGACCTGCGCCGTGATCGTCCCCGAGGGCAAGATCGCCCAGGGCAAGCTCGCCCAGGCGCTCATGCACGGCGCCCGCGTGATCGCGCTGCGCGGCAACTTCGACCAGGCGCTGACGCTCGTGCGCGCGCTCACCGACCGCCAGCCGATCGCGCTCGTCAACTCCGTCAACCAGTACCGCCTCGAAGGCCAGAAGACGGCATCCTTCGAGATCGTCGAGCAGCTCGGCGAGCTCGACGCGCTCTGCATCCCCGTCGGCAACGCCGGCAACATCACCGCCTACCACAAGGGCTTCGTCGAGGACGGCGTCGCGCCGCGGCTGTTCGGCTTTCAGGCCGAGGGCGCCGCGCCTCTCGTGCTCGGAAAGCGCGTCGACAACCCCGAGACGATCGCCAGCGCGATCCGGATCGGCAACCCGGCGCGCTGGGAGGAGGCGATGGAGGCGATGACCGCCTCGCGCGGCATCGTGCGCGCGGTCTCCGACGCCGAGATCCTCTCTGCCTACCGCCTGCTCGCCGCGCGCGAGGGCGTCTTCTGCGAGCCCGCGAGTGCCGCCTCGGTCGCCGGGCTGCTGCGTTACGGCGCCGACGGCGCCGCGCGCGTGGCCTGCGTGCTGACCGGCCACGGCCTGAAGGACCCCGAGACCGCGCTCAACCAGGCCGGCGGCGTGATCGCCTGCGAGCCGAACCTCGCAGCCGTCGAGGAGGCCGTGCTCGGGTGACCAAGCGCCGCCGGCTCGTCCGCGTGCCCGCGTCGTCGGCGAACCTCGGACCCGGCTTCGACACGTTCGCGGCGGCGCTGGCTCTGCACGTCGAGCTCGAGGTCGTCGAGACCGGCCGCTTCGGCGTCGACACCAGGCTCGACATCGCCCGTGACCGTCGCAACCTCTGTGTGCGCGGCTTCGCGCGCCTGCATCCGCCCGACAGGTTCACGTTCCGCATCCGCTCCGAGGTCCCGCTGTCGGGCGGGCTGGGCTCGAGCGCCGCGGCCTACACCGCCGGCGTGCTGGCCGCTGCGCACATGTTCGAGCGCCAGGAGGATCTGCTCGGCCACGTCGCCGAGCTCGAGGGTCATCCCGACAACGCCGCGGCCGCGCTGCTGGGCGGCTTCGTCATCGTCGCCGGCGGCGAGGTCGCGCGCTTCGAGCCGCCCGACGGCCTGGAGGCGGTCATCGTCGTGCCGCGCGCGGCGGTGCGCACGGCGGTGGCGCGCAAGGCGTTGCCCGAGATGGTGCCGATGGCCGACGCCGTGGCCAACGTCGCCCGCGCCTCGGTCCTGACGCTCGGCCTGGCCAGCGGCGACTTCAGCCTGATCGGCCGCGGCCTCGAGGACCGCCTGCACCAGCCCTACCGCGCGCACCTGTTCCCGCAGTCGATGGCGCTGCTCGGGAGGGCCCGCGAGTTCGGCGCGATCGGCGCGACGATCTCCGGCGCGGGACCGACGGTCCTCTTCTGGACGCAGGCCGACGCGACGGGGGCCGTCATGGGACGGCTGCGCAGCGCGGCGGAGGGCTGGGCCGACGTGCTGCGCGCGCCGTTTCAGTCCCTCGGCGCCGACGTGCGTGAGCTCTAGTGGACCACTAGGCCTGGATGCGCACCTGCACGCCGACGGGGATGCGCTTCATCATCCAGCGTATGTCGGCGTCGCTCGCGCGCAGGCAGCCGGAGCTTGCGGGGGTGCCGAGCGAGTCTTCGCTGTTCGTGCCGTGGATCGCGATCCGGTCGCCGCCCGTCCAGCCCTGCGGGAGGTTGGGCTGCCGGCCGGTCAACGCGAACGCGCAGCAGCCGTAGGGACCGCCACCGTCTCCGCTCACGCGCAGCGTGTCGGTGATCGCGTAGCGGCCCGTCGGCGTTTCGTTGCCGGGGCGGCCGATGGCGACCCTGACGCGGCGCACGACGCGGCCCTCGCGCCGCACGAGGAGCCGCAGGTCCGACAGGTCGACTGCGATCGTGTAGGGCTCGTAGCGCAGCTGCGCGGCGTCATCCGGGATCCAGCCCGCCTTGGAGTTGGGCATGTACTGCGACAGCACGCCCAGCCAGCCGGGCCGGCGCGCGACGACGGCCAGCACGCGGTCCGAGCCGTAGCCGGTGCTCGGGTGCAGCGCGCGCACGACCCGCCCGCCCGGACTCGCGCGCATCTGCACGCTGCGGGTGAGCCGCGCGCCCAGAGGCCAGCGGCGGCCGGCCGCAGGGCGCTGCGTCGGGCTGCGCGAGACCTCCTGCGGCTCGCGCACGCTGGGCGCCGGGGTGTCGCTGCCGCCTGCGCCGTCGGCGCGCAGGAACAGCACCGCGGCTGCGCTAACGGCGAGCGCCGTGGCGACCATGGCGAGGACGATTCGGCGCGTCATGTCGTCACGCGGCGCTGAGAGCCTTCAGCCGGCCGCGGGCCGCGGGCATCTTCAGCCGCTCGAGGATCTCGTCGGTCAGCGCGAGGTAGTCCGCGCCCAGATCGGGCCGGTGGTCGAGGATCGAAACGGCGCGCTCGGCCGCCTCGGCGTAGGCGATCGAGGAGCGGATCGTCGACCGAAAGAGCTTGCGCCCGACGTGCTCCTGCAGCGTCGTGAAGGCGTCGCGGCTGTGACGCGTGCGCATGTCGGCGATGTTGAACACGACGCCGAGCCAGCCCAGGTCGGGGTTCAGACCGTCGCGGGCGAGCTCGATGACCTCGAGCGCCTGCTCGACGCCCTGCAGCGCGAAGTACTGCGCCTCCGTCGTCAGCAGCGCGTGGTCGGCGGCCACGAGGGCGTTGACCGTCAGCAGTCCGAGCGAGGGCGGGCAGTCCAGGATGATCAGATCGTAGCGGTCGCGCAGCGGCTTGAGCGCACGCCGCAGCGTCAGCTCGCGGCCCATCTTGCCGGCGAGCATGAGCTCGGACTCGGCGAGCGAGAGGTTCGCGGGGATGATGTCGTCGTGGATCGCCTGCGCCGCCTCGGCGCGGCCGGCGAGCACGTCGGCGACCGATGGCGAGGCATCGGGATCGACGTCGAAGTAGTCCGACAGGTTGCCCTGCGGATCGAGATCGACCGCGAGCACATCGAGACCGATGCGACGCAGGACGTCGGTCAGGGTCCGCACCGCGGTGGTCTTGCCGGTGCCTCCCTTCTGGGAGAGAACTGCGATCGTGGCGCCCAAGGGCGCCAAAGGCTACTCGGCGCTGAGGGGAGCGCTCGCCGCTGGCGCCGCCGCCACGGAGCGATCGGCGAAGCGCAGGCGATAGCGGCCGATGACGATCTCGTCGCCGTCGGCGAGCAGCTGCGAGACGACGCGCTGGCCGTTGACGAACACGCCGTTGAGGCTGCGGTCGTCGAGCACGCGCACGCCCACGGCCTCGGCGATCAGCACCGCGTGGCGGCGCGAGACCGTCGGGTCCTCGAAGCGCAGGTGCGCCGAGAGGCTGCGTCCGATCCGCATCGAGTCGCCCGGCATGGCGACGGTGCGCACCTCACCGGCGTCGTGGAAGACGAGGAAGCGGCCGGTGGCGTCGATCGCGTCGCGGGCGGCGTCGATCGCGTCGACATGCGTGGCGGCCTCGGGCTCGGTGCGCTGAAAGCGCGTGCTGCCGGCGAACAGCGAGGCGCGCGTGAAGCTCGCCCCCGCGCAGCCGGGGCACTCCGGAAGGACATCGGCAGTGGTCATCTCCAAGACGTGACCGCAGATCTCGCAACGAAACGTGCCGGTCCCGGCGAGCGTTCCTGACGTGAGCGACTCCATACGACACTCCCTTCGCCTGTAGATGCGGCAGCCGACAGCCCGGAGCTCGTGCGAATCACGACTCGAGTCCCGTCGAGGGCTGGTTCGACGTGACCCGCTCGGGGCGTGGCCTCTACCCATGTTCGGGCCTGACCTAAACGCTCGCTTAAGGGAACCGAGCAGGAACCTACGAAGATCCGCAGAAACAGGCCGCCATGGCCCGCGCAGCAGTCACGATCGACGAACAGGATCTCGAGCGCGCGCTGCTGCGCAAGAGCGTCGACGCCCTCGCCGACGGCCGCCACGAGTGCGTCGACTGTGGCCGCACGCCGCTGGTCGGCGAGACGCTCTACCGCTACGCCGGCGGCCCCACGATCTGCGAGCTGTGCCGTCCGCTGCGCCGCGGCGAGCCGGTCCAGAGCGAGCGCGTGCGCCACAGCGAGTACGGCAATGCGGTCCGCGTGCGCCGGGTATCGGCGTCGCTTCCGCGAGCCGGCGGCCAAACCGAATAGATTTCGGCTCCGATGGAGCCGATCACCCTGACGACGACGATCGCCAAGCCGCGCGAAGCGGTCTTCGAGTATCTCGCCGACGTCGCCAACCACGCGGAGTTCAGCGACCACTGCATGGTCGACTGGCATCTCACGCGCGAGGACTCCTACGGCCGCGGCGCGGGCGCGCGCTTTCGGGTGAAGTCGCGCTTCGATCGCTTCTCCTACGGCGACATCACGCTCGCCGAGCTCACGCCGCCCGCGCGGATCGTCGCGACCGGCCGGGGCGGGCGCTTCAACCGCATTCACACGCGTTCGACGTGGACGCTGGAGGAGGCCGGGCCGGGCCAGACGAACGTCACGTTCGAGACGGAGTCGACGCCGGTGCTGAAGTCTGACGAGCTCATGGAGAAGGCGCTGCGTCTGCGTACGGCGACCACGCGCTGCCACAAGCGCGCGCTCGAGCGGCTGCGCTCGATCCTCGAAACCGGCGAGGATCGCGGCGAGCACACGACGGTCGCCGGCGGGGCGCGTAAGCCCGCCAGCGGCTTCAGGTTGTAGATTTCCCGCCCGTCATGTCCCGCCTGCGCCGCCCCCTCGCCGTTCTCGCCGTCCTGCTGGCCAGTGGCGGCCTTGCCGCGTGCGGCAACCACCCCGACGAGGAAGCCCAGCTCCAGAAGATCGAGGGCGAGGGCTTCTACCTCTCGCTCGGCGAGCTGAAGTACCAGGTGCAGGGCTCGCGCCAGCTCAACCCCGACGACATCCAGGACAGGGCGATGCTGGTCGGCGTGCCCGCCGCGCAGCAGGGGCTCGAGGACGACGAGGTCTGGTTCGGCGTCTTCATGCAGGTCGAGAACGAGGACGAGAAACCGCGCCGGCCCGCCGGCGACATCGAGATCATCGATACGCAGGAGGACGTCTTCAAGCCGATCGGCCTGGAGCCGGCCAACCAGTTCGCCTACCGCTCCACGAACCCGATCCCTCCGGGCGAGATCGCGCCGCTGCCCGACACCCCGGCCTTCAACACCGCCAACCAGGGCTCGCTGGTGCTGTTCAAGCTCACGCTCGACGCGCTCGACAACAGGCCGCTCGAGCTGAAGCTCGAGTCCTCGACGAACGACCAGACGGGCATCATCGACCTCGACATCTAGACCCCGACCGCGCGAGCGGGAGCGGGAGCGGGAGCGGGAGAACGGCCTAGCGGGTCGCCTTGAGGCCCGCGCGCAGCACGGCCTGGGCGACCGGCGCGGCGGTGTCGCCGCCGGAGCCGGCCTCGACGAGCAGCACGCCGACCGTCACGCGCGGCTCACCCGCAGGCGCGTAGGCGGCGAACCACGCATCGGTGTCGGTCGGATCGTTGGCCTCGGCCGGCGGGCAGGGAGCGACGGCGGGATCCGGGCTCGGCGTGCACCGCGGTCCGGTCGTGTCGCGCAGCTCGGCGGTGCCGGTCTTGCCGGCCACCCTCACGCCGGCGATCGCCGCGGCGCCGCCGGTCCCGTCGCGCACGACGGACTCCATCATGCTGCCGACCATGCGCGCCACTCGGGCGGGCACGACCCGCGTGCGCTTGGGCGGCAGGCCGCGCTCGAGCGTCAGCCGCGGGCGCAGACCACGGCCGGCGATCGTGGCGGCGACCCACGCCATCTGCAGCGCGGTCGCCTGCACCCTGCCCTGCCCGATCGCCGAGGAGCCGACGGCGAGCCGGTCGCCGATCTCGTCTGCCGCCGGGATCGTGCTCGTGGCCGCCCCCGGAATGCCGGGATCGGTGTTGAAGCCGAACTGCTCGGCGGTCTTCACCAGGCGCTCCGGGCCGAGGCGGGCGCCGAGCGGCGCGAACACGGAGTTGCAGGAGTGCGCGAACGTCTGGCGCAACGTCCCGCCACAGGTCTCGCCGTTGGCGTTCTCGATCTCGACGCCCTCGATCTCCGTCTTCGTCTCGACGGGGTACTTGGAGTTCGGACCGGCGAGCTTGTGCTCGAGCGCGCCGGCGAGCGTGATGATCTTGAAGGTCGACCCCGGCGGTTGTAGGCCTGAGAAGGCGATCCCGGCGAGCGCCAGGATCTCGCCGGTGCGGGGTCGCACGACGGCGACGCCGCCCAGGCGGGCGCCCTTGGCGGCAACCGCTGCGCGCTGCACGTCGGGATCGATCGAGGAGCGCACCGCCGTCGCCGGGCGCGGCTCGGTCCGGGCGAGCGTCCGCGCGCCGGCACGCAGCTCGCCGCCGGGCCTGCCCGCCAGGCGCTGCTCGAAGACGCGCTCGAGGCCCCTGAGGCCGACCCGCACGCCGCCGGGGTAGCCGAGCTCGCGCAGCCGCGCGACGCGCTCGGCCGGCGGCGGCCCGAGCTCGCCGACGATCGAGGCGGCGACGTCGGGGATCGTCGACGAGCGGTCCTCGCCCTTTGCGAGCGGGCTGCCGTTGCGCGCGAGGATCGTCGCGCGGCGCGGCAGCCGGGTGCTGCGCGTGAGCGACTCACCCTCAGCGAGGCCCGGGAAGACCATGCTCGGCGACCAGTCGACGCGCCGCTCGTCGTCGGCGCCTGTGAACTTCAGCCGCAGGGTCGCGCGCAGCGTCCCGAACACCCGCGTGGTGACGGTCATGGGCACGGCGACGACGCCGTCGTCGGCGCCGCCGACCTCACCGTGGGCGAACGCGATGGCGGTCGCCGTCGTCGCGGCCGTGCGGTAGCCCGCGACGAACCGGCGCAGGGGCAGCGCGCGCTGGTCGTCGGGCGACAGCTCGGCGTGCATCGCCGCGAAGTCGCTCATCGCCCAGGCGGTGGCGAAGCGCTTGGCGGCGGACTGCTCGACCGGCGGGCCGCCGGTCAGCAGGAGCAGCAGGATGACCACGCAGATCCCTCCCGCGGCCGCGCTTGCGAAGATGAGTGACCGGGCAGGAGGTGACCGGCGCGCGGGTGACGGTTTGACGAGCATGCGGGGAGGAACTATGGCTTGCCGCGGACGTACCCGCGCCATTGTTTTCCTGCACTGACCAAAAGGCCCGCCCATGACCCTGATCGACATCCTCATCATCGTCTTCGCGGGCTGCTTCGGGCTGGTCGGCTTCGCGCGCGGGTTTCTCATCGGAGCGCTGTCGCTGCTCGGATTCGCCGGGGGCGCCTACCTCGGCACGCGTTTCGGCCCGCAGTTGCTGGAGGAGGGCAACGCGTCGCCGTACGCATCGCTGTTCGGCCTGCTCGGCGCGCTCGTCGGCGGGGTGATCCTGTCGGCCGGCGCCGAGGGCATCGCGGGCGCCATGCGGTCGGGGATCCGCTCGCCGGCCTTCGGCGTGTTCGACGGGCTGCTGGGGGCCGTGCTGGCGATCGCGCTTGCGCTTGGTCTCGCCTGGCTGGTCAGCGTCGTCGTGCTGCAGACGCCGGGCGTGCGGGAGTACCGCGGCACGATCCAGCGTTCCGCGATCCTCAAGGAGCTCAACACGATCCTGCCGTCCGATCGCGTGCTCAAGGCGCTCGCGCGCTTCGATCCGTTTCCGCGCATCACCGGGCCCGCGATCGATGTCGATCCGCCACGCGGCTCGGTCGCGCGCGATCCCGACGTCGAGCAGGCGGGTCGCTCGGTCGTGCGCGTGCTCAGCAACTCCTGCGGCCTCAGCGTCGCCGGCTCCGGCTGGGTGGCGGGACCCGGCATCGTCGTGACGAACGCCCACGTCATCGCCGGATCGGGCAGCACCAGCGTCGAGCCCAACGGGTCGGACGATCGTCTCGACGCGACAGCGATCCACTTCGATTCGCGCAACGACGTGGCCGTCCTGCGCGTGTCGTCGCTCGACCGGCCGTCGCTGCGGTTCTCGCGCGAGGTGAAGAACACCGAGCCGGGCGCGGTGCTGGGCTTCCCGCTCAACGGCCCCTACCGGGTCGTCCCGGCGCGGGTGGGACGCACCGCGTCGGTGCTCGCCAACAACGCCTACGGGACGCGCCGCGTGCGGCGCGAGATCACGGCGTTTCGTGCGGACGTCAAGCCCGGCAACTCCGGAGGGCCGATCGTCGACGTCGCGGGCCGTGTCTCGGGGACCGTGTTCTCCAAGCTCGTCGGCAGCCCGGGCGGCTACGCGGTGCCCAACGCGATCGTGCGCGACGCGCTGGCCGGCGCCCGCGAGCCGGTCGGCACGGGTCGCTGCGTCCGGTAGGCGCGGCATGGCCATTCGGTCGCGGGGGGCCGGAGCGCTACCCTCGGCCACTTGTCCGAGTCAAAGACACTCGTCATCGCCGAGAAGCCGTCGGTCGGCCGCGACCTCACCCGCGTGCTGCCGGGGCCGTTTCAGAAGCAGGAGGGCTACCTCGACGGTCCCGACCACGTCGTGACCTGGGCCGTCGGCCACCTCGTCCAGCTCGCCGAACCCGACGAGTACGACGCCAAATACAAGAAGTGGCGGATGGCCGACCTGCCGATCGTGCCCGACAAGTTCAAGCTCGTCGTGCGCGACGAGCGCTCCAAGAAGCAGATGTCGGTCGTCTCCAAGCAGCTCAAGCGCGCCGACGTCACCGCGGTGGTCAACGCCTGCGACGCCGGCCGCGAGGGCGAGCTGATCTTCGCCTACCTCTACGAGAAGGCGGGCGCCAAGAAGCCCGTCCAGCGCCTCTGGCTGTCGTCGATGACGAAGGCCGCGATGCAGCGCGCCTTCACCGAGCTGCGCCCCGCCGAGGAGTTCGCCCTGCTCGAGGCGGCCGCCCGCTCGCGCTCGGAGTCCGACTGGATCGTCGGCATGAACGCCACGCGCGCCGCGACGATCCGCCTGCGCTCCTCCTTCGACGGCGCCGTCTCGCTGGGCCGCGTGCAGACGCCGACGCTGGCGATCATCACGCGCCGCGAGGAGGAGATCCGCGCCTTCGTGCCCGAGCCGTACTGGCTCGTCGACGCGCTCTTCGAGGCGCCGGGGGGCAGCGCCGGCACGGATGCCGGTGCTCGCACGTACGAGGGCCGCTACCACGACGGCGCGAAGCCCCGGATCAAGTCCGCCGCCGAGGCCGACGCGGTCGTCGCCGCCGTCAAGGGCCAGACGGGCCTGATCACGCAGCTCGAGCGCAGGAAGCGCACCGAGCGCGCGCCGCTGCTCTACGACCTCACCTCCCTGCAGCGCGAGGCCAACAGCCGCTTCGGCTTCACCGCGCGCCGCACGCTCGCCGCCGCGCAGCGCTGCTACGAGGAGCACAAGGTCCTCACGTATCCGCGTACGAGCTCGCGCTACCTGACGAGCGACATGATCGCCGAGCTGAAAGCCATCGCCGGCCACGTCGGCGCCGCCGCTCGTGACTACCAGGCCGCCGCCGCGTACGTCCAGGGCCTCGACATGCTGCCGCTGGGCCGCGTCGTCGCCGACGACAAGGTCGGCGACCACCACGCGATCATCCCGACGAACTCGACGCACAACGTCGACAGGCTGTCCGACGACGACCGGCGCATCTACGACCTCGTCGCGCGCCGCTTCCTGGCCGTCTTCCATCCCGACGCCGTCTTCGAGAACACGAAGGTCGAGACGACCGTGGGCACGGCCGGCGAAGATCGCCACATCTTCCGCACGCGCGGCAAGGTCCTGCTGGTCCCCGGCTGGCGCGGCGTCTACGGCGAGCTCGCCGAGTCGAGCAGCGCCACCGACGACGACGAGGGCCGCGACCAGCAGCTGCCCAAGCTCGAGCTCGACGAGACGGTGCAGACGCGGGACGTGTCGTCCGCCGAGAAGGAGACCCAGCCGCCGCGGCGCTATTCCGACGCGTCGCTGCTGGGCGCGATGGAGACGGCCGGGCGCCTCGTCGACGACGACGAGATGCGCGAGGCGATGAAGGAGTCGGGCATCGGTACGCCGGCGACCCGCGCGTCGATCATCGAGCGCCTGATCGACGTCGGCTACGTCGAGCGCCAGGCGCGCTCGCTGGTGGCGACCGAGAAGGGCCTGAACGTCATTCGCCTGCTCGGCGAGCACCCGCTGACGTCGCCGCAGATGACCGGCGACTGGGAGCAGCGCCTGGGCAGGATCGAGCGCGGCGAGGAGCCGCGCAAGCGCTTCATGGCCGACATCAAGGGCTTCGCCGAGTCGACCGTCGCCGAACTGGACGCGAAACTGAAGGACGTCCGCATCCCGCGGGCGAACCTCGGTCCGTGCCCCGTCTGCGGCCACGACATCGTCGAGAACCGCAAGGGGTTCTCATGCTGGTCGCGCGAGGATCCCGGCTGCGGCTTCGTCATCTGGAAGGCCAAGGCCGGCAAGACGCTGCCGATGGCGGTCGCCAAGGAGCTCATCGCGACCGGGCGGACGGCCAAACCGGTCACCGGCTTCAAGGGCCGCAGCGGGCGCTCCTTCCGTGCGAAGCTTGCGCTGCAGCAGAGCGAGGAGGGCAAGTGGAGGGTGGAGTTCGATGAGCCGTGGGCGCGCGAGGGCGGCAAGAGCGCACCCGAGCCGGCCGACGCTGGAGCCGAGTCGACCGAGCCGGCCACCGCGCAGAGCGCGACGGCCGAAGCCGCCGCGTAGGGGCTGTCGGTCCGCCTTGCAGCTCAGGCTGCTGGCGCTCGTCGTCGTGCTCGCAGGCGCGGGCGCGGCGCTGCTCGCCTCCGGCGTCCTCTCCGGCGACAGCGGGGCCGACGCGCGTCCGGTCGCACGCACCGTGCCCCGCCTCGACCCGCCGCTGCCCGATCGGACCGAGCTGCAGCGCGAGGTCGGGCCCTTGCCCGCGCCGGCGGGCGCGGAGCGAGTCGATCTCTCCCAGCCGTCGCTGATGTCCTCCCTGAAGCTCGAGCGCGGCCCGAAGGTCGGCCTGGCTTTCGACCTGGCCGACGGGTCGGTCCTCTGGCGTCACAACGCGACGAGCGTGCGGCCGATCGCGAGCCTGACGAAGATCATGACCGCGCTGCTGGCGGTGGAGCGCTTCTCGCCGCGCACGATCGTGCGCATCCCGCGCGTCTCGGACCGGGTCGGCGGATCGCGGATGGCCGGCCTCGAGCCGGGCCGGCGCGTGCGCGCCGACGTCCTGCTCAAGGGGCTGTTGATCTCCTCGTCCAACAACGCCGCCGTGGCGCTCGCCGTCGCCGGTGCGGGCTCCGAGCGCGCCTGGGTGGCGCTCATGAACAAGCGCGCGCAGCTGCTCGGCCTGACCTGCACGCACTACGTCGACGCCCACGGTCTGGACCGGCGCAACCGCTCCTGCGCGGCGGACCTGGCGACGCTCGCGATGCGCGCGATGAACGAGCCCCGCATCGCCGAGATCGCGCGCAAGAGCTACGCGCGCGTCTGGCCGGGCTCGGGCAGGAAGTTCACGCTGTACACGACCAACCACCTGCTGCGCGACCACTATCCGGGCGCGATCGGGCTGAAGACCGGCTACACGAGCCCGGCCGGCTTCTGCCTCGTGGCGATCGTCGAGCGTGGCGCGCGGCGGATCGGCGTCATCCTGCTCGGATCCAGGGACTCCTTCTCCGACGCCCGCCGCATCGCCCGGGAGGCGGCGCGGATCGGCGCGCTGCCCGCCGCGACCTGATCGCCGCGCGGGGTAGAGCCCCGTCTGACCTCCGGCTCCGGGCGGGCGAAGCTCGACGACGAGATCGTCGACCTCTCAGCGCTCGACGCGCTGCGCGTGGCGCCGAAGGTCACCCGCGCCTTCGAGGCCGGCCCCGACGGCCTCGAGCTGCTCGCGTTCGGCCCGCACCACGAGGGCGACGGCGAGATCATCCAGGGCTGGTGGGCGGACTGAGATCGGGGCGCGACATGTGACGGCGGGCGCGCCAGGGCGTAGTGTCGCCATGAGGGCAATCCAGGGAGGTACCGCATGACCGCCTCGGCGCACCGCTGGACACCGTCGGTTCTGCGATCCGCGCTCGCCGTGCTCACCGCCATGGTGGCGCTGGCGGCGTGCCTGCTCGCGCCCGCCGCGGCGCCCGCCGCGAAGCGGCTCGTGAAGCCGTCGGCGCTTCCGGCCTTCCCGTCCTGCGCCTCGCTGCTGAGCTACGCGCGGCGCAACGCGCGCGTCACGGGCGGGCGCACCGGGGTGCCGACGCGCGCCGGCGTGATGGCGCCGCAGGTGCTCGAGGCTCCCCCCGTGCGGGGCGACGTCGGCGCCGATTCCGTGTCTCCGTCCGCGCCGAGCGCGGCGCAGGCGGCGCCCACCCCGGCACGCGAGCCGGCCGCGCCCGAGTTCTCGCAGACCAACGTCCAGGAGGCCGGCGTCGACGAGCCGGACATCGTCAAGACCAACGGCCGCACGGTCTTCGCCGTCGCCGACGGCAAGCTGCACGCGCTCGACGTCACCGGCGCCAAGCCGCAGATCGTCGGGACGCTCGAGCTCGACGGCGCCTTCGGCCATCAGCTGCTGCTGCGCGGCGACCGCCTGCTCGTGATGAGCAGCTCCCACGGCGGCGTTCCGATCGCCGATGACGTCATCATCTCGGCCTCGCAGGCCGTCATCAGCGAGATCGACATCAGCGACCCGGCCGCCCTGAAGGTGCGGCGCACGATGACGATGGAGGGCGCGTTCGTCGACGCGCGGCTGACCGGCGGGACCGCACGCGTCGTGGTCAGCAGCTCGCCCGGCGCGATCCGCCCGGCGGCGGTGGGCCGCGCCTCGCTGCGGGCCTTCGTCCCGCAGACGGTCCTGCGCAGCCGGCTCTCGGGCAGGACGTTCCGCCGCTCGATGGTCGCGTGCGACGACGTGCGCCACCCGCGCCGGTTCTCGGGCCTGGACCTGCTGACCGTACTCACGATCGACCTCGACAAGGGCCTGTTCAACGTCGACCGCGACGCGATCATGGCCGGCGCGCAGACGGTCTACGCGTCGACGACCGGCCTCTACGTCGCCTCTCAGCGCTACGTCCGGGCGCTCGAGGCCGGCCGCGTCGTCCCGCAGCGCAGCCGCACCGACATCCACCGCTTCGACATCTCTCGCCCGGACGTGACGAGCTTCGCGTCGTCGGGCAGCGTCACGGGCTTCGTGCTCAACCAGTACTCGATGTCCGAGCACGACGGCGCCCTGCGCGTCGCCTCGACCGAGCAGCCGGTCTGGTTCGACGGCCGCCAGGACGGCGACAGCGAGTCCTTCGTGACCGTGCTAACCGAGCATGGCCGCTCGCTGGACATGGTCGGCCGTGTCGACGGCCTCGGCCGCGGCGAGCGGATCTACGCCGTGCGCTTCGTCGGCGACAAGGGCTACGTCGTGACGTTCCGCCAGGTCGATCCGCTCTACACGCTCGACCTCTCCAAGAAGACCGATCCGCGCGTGGTGGGCGAGCTGAAGATCCTCGGCTACTCGGCCTACCTGCACCCGATCTCCGACGACCTGCTGCTAGGCGTCGGCCAGGACGCCAGCGAGCAGGGCCGCACGCTCGGCACGCAGGTGTCGCTGTTCGACGTGTCCAACCCGCGGCTGCCGTCGCGCAAGGCGAACGTCTCGCTCGCGGGCTCGAGCTCCTCGGCGGAGTTCGACCCGCACGCGTTCCTGTTCTGGAAGCCGGCCAACCTCGCGGTGATCCCGCTGGACTCCTACACGCCCGGCGGGAGCTTCTCGGGCGCGGTCGGATTTCAGGTCGGTGCGGCCAGCATCGCCGAGGCCGGGCGCATCACGCACCCGCCGGACCCGGGTGACACGTTTACGCCGACGATCGGCCGTTCGCTCGTCATCGGCGATGCGCTCTACACGCTCTCCTACGCCGGTCTGGCGGCGAACCGACTCGACACCCTGGCCTCGCTGTCGTTCACGGCGTTCCCGCGCGAGCCGCGGCCGCCGCGGCCGCCGACCCATGGCGATCCGCCTTCGCAGCCCGTGCCGTAGCGGGCCGGCGCCTCAGGCGAGGCCGTCGTCGCGGTAGACGACGAGGCCCCCGTCGACAAGCGACGAGAGCTCCGCGAGGATCTCCGGCGTGAGCGTCTGCGGCGTCAGCTCGAAGCTGCCTGCGCCGCGCATGCGCTCGCGCAGGGTCTCGCTGATGTGGGGCAGCACCGCGGGGTGGCTGTGGACGGGCATGAGCTGGAAGCGCACGCTCTCGGCGCCGGTCTTCAGCGCGCCGAACGACATCGCCGTGCCGCTCGGGCCGAGCCGCCGCGTGTGCACCTGCAGGTCACCGGGCTCGTCCTTGGCGATCACGAGCGCGTCCGCGTGGCGGACCAGAAGCGGGTGCAGTGCGGCGAAGACGTCGTCGAGGCTCTCCACGGCCGCCGATCATACGCACGACAAGGCGGACGTTCGCGCGAGGACGTCGGGTCGACGCGCCACCATGGGGGGGTGCCGCTCAAGCTCGTCACCGGTCCCGCCAACGCCGAGAAGGCGAAGGTCGTCCTCGACGGCTACCGCGCCGCCCTGCGTCGCGGGGAGGATCCGATCCTCGTCGTGCCCACGTTCGCCGACGTCGAGCGCTACCGCGCGGAGCTTGCCGCCGACGGCGTCGTCTTCGGCGCGCAGGTCGTGCGCTTCGCGTGGCTGATCGAGGAGTGCGCGCGGCGCGGCGGCGTGCGCGGCCGGCCGCTGAGCGAGCTCGCCCGCGAGCGGGTCGCCGCCACGGTCGTGGGCGCCACGCCGCTGCGGTCGCTCGCCGCCTCCGCGCGTACGCGCGGCTTCACGCGCGAGCTGCTGCGGCTCGTCGACGAGCTCGAGGCGCTGCGCGTCACGCCCCAGCGCCTGACGCAGGCGCTACGCGCCTGGGCCGGCGAGGACGCCGGTCGGCGCGCGTACGCCGACGAGGTCAGCGGCCTGTACTCCGCCTACCGGCGGCGCCTCGAGCGCCTCGGCCGCATCGACGCGCCGCTCTACGAGGCCGCGGCGCTGGACGCGCTGCGCGACGACCCGCTCGCCTGGGGCGCCACGCCGGTCTTCTTCTACGGCTTCGACGACCTGCAGCCGCTGCAGCACGACGCCGTCGAGACGCTCGCCGCGACCGGCGCGCACGTGACGCTGTCGCTGTCCTACGAGCCGGGCCGGATGGCGTTCGCGGGCCGCGCGACGGCGTTCTTCGACCTCTTTCGCGAGGGCGTCGAGCACAAGGTCCTCGCGGCGCGCGCCGAGCACTACGCGCCGGCCTCGCGCGCGGCGCTGCACCACCTCGAGCGCCGCCTCTTCGAAGACGAGGAGGCCCAGCTCTTCGATCCCGACCCGGTCCGCGCGGGCGACGCGATCACGCTGCTGCAGGGCGGCGGCGAGCGCGCCGAGCTGGAGCTCGTCGCGGCGGAGGCGGCGCGATTGATCGGCGAGGAGGGCGTGGCCCCCGACGAGATCGCCGTCGTGCTGCGCAAGCCGGCGGAGCACGCGGCGCTGCTGGCGGAGGTCTTCGGCGCCTTCGGCGTGCCGGTCGCGCTGGATCGCCGCGTCGCGCTCGGGCACACGCCGCTCGGGCGCGGGCTCCTCGGGCTGCTGCGCTGCGCGCTTGCCGACGGCACGGCCGAGGACCTGCTCGCCTACCTGCGCACGCCGGGTCTGCTGCAGCGCCCCGAGCTCGCCGACCGGCTCGAGGCGCGCGCTCGCAAGGAGGGCGCGCGGAGCGCCGAGGCGGCGCGGGGGCTCTGGGAGCAGGAGCGCTGGAGACTGGAGGCGATCGACCGCGTGCGCGGCGCCCAGCGTCGCGGCGGCGGCGCGCTGGCCGAGCGCCTCGCCGCGGAGCTGCAGACGCTCTTCGCGGCGCCGCGCCGGCGCGAGGCGGCGGTCCTCAGCGGGCCGGAGCAGCAGGATGTCGTCGTGCTGAAGGCCGGCCGTTCGGCGCTCGAGCAGCTCGCCACGCTCGCTCGCGCCGACCGCGCGCTGGCGCCGGACGCCGAGCAGCTCGCCGCGCTGCTGGGCGAGCTCGACGTCTTCGTCGGCACGCGTCCCGGGCCCGGCCGCGTGACGGTCGCCGAGCCGCTCGCCCTGCGCGCCCGCCGCGTGCGGATCCTCTTCGCGTGCGGCCTGCAGGAGGGCGTGTTCCCCGCCGCGCCGCGCACCGAGCCGTTCTTCGGCGACGTCGAGCGCGAGCAGATCGCCGAGGCCTCGGGCCTGCGGCTGCGCCGGCGCGACGATCTCGGCGCCGAGCGCTACCTCTTCTACGCGGCCGTCTCGCGGCCCGAGGAGCGGCTGTATCTGTCCTGGCACGAGGCCGGCGACGACGGCGACCTGCGCGTGCGCTCGTTCTTCGTCTCGGACGTCTGCGACCTGTTCGGCGAGGAGCTCGCGGCGGGCAGGCGCGCCCGCTCGCTCGGCGAGGTCGGCTGGCCCGAGGGCGCGGCGCCGAGCGAGCGCGAGCGGCTGCGCGGCGCCGCGGTCGACGGCCCGCCATGTCGCGAGGCGCCGATCGCGCCGCTGCGCGACGAGGCGCTCGTGGCCGAGCTGCGCGACCGCGCGGCGTGGTCGGCGTCGGGCATCGAGCTGTGGTCGAGCTGCCCGGTGAAGTGGTTCGTCGAGCGGCGGCTGCAGCCCGAGGGCCTGACCCCGGACCCCGAGGCGATGCTGCGCGGCGCGCTGACGCACACGGTGCTCGAGGCAATCATGCGCGGGCTGATCGAGAAGACCGGCTCCGGACGGCTGGACGCGACGACGATGCCGCACGCGCGGGCGCTCGCCGCCACCGCGCTGGAGCTCTTCGAGGGCAGCGAGGCGATGACGATGTCACGCGATCCCAGCCGTCAGCGCGCGATGGAGCACCGTCTGCGCTCCGACGTGCTGCGCTACCTCGACCACGCCGCGGGCGACGAGTCGGGGCTCGTCCCGGCCGAGCTCGAGGTCGACTTCGGCGGTCCCAACGACGTCCATCCCGCGCTCGAGCTGCCGGATGGTGTGCGGCTGCGCGGGCGGATCGACCGCATCGACCGCGACGCCGCCGGCCAGGCGGTCATCTACGACTACAAGGGCCGCATCGCGGTGGAGTCCGCCCGCTGGCGCACGACGCGCAAGTACCAGGTCGCGCTGTACCTGCTGGCGGCGCGCGACGTGCTCGGCCTCGAGCCGCTCGGCGGCCTGTATCAGCCGATCGGCGGCCGCGACCCGCGCGCTCGCGGGCTCGTGCTGCAGGACGCCGATCCCGGGCTGCGGACCGTGCGGACCGACCGCCACCCGCAGGACGCCTTTGACGCGATCGTCGACGGGGTCCTCGAGGACGTCCTCGCCGCCGTCGGCGAGCTGCGCAGCGGCGCGCTCGAGCCGCGCCCGGGCACGTGCTCCTACAACGACAAGGGCTGCGCCTATCCAACGATCTGTCGTTGCGAGGCGGCCTGATGGCCGTGGCTGTCCCGCCCCCGCTGATCGGCCCCGGCGGCCGGCCGTTCACCGCGCAGCAGTCCGAGGCGATCCGCCGCCGCAGCGGCTCGCTGCTGCTCGAGGCCAACGCCGGCAGCGGCAAGACCTCGGTGCTCGTCGAGCGCTTCGTGCGCTCCGTGCTCGAGGACGGCGTCGCCCCGTCGCGGATCCTCGCGATCACGTTCACCGAGCGTGCCGCCGGCGAGCTGCGCGCGCGGGTGCGCCAGCGCTTCGTCGAGCTCGGCCGGCGCGACGCGGCGCGCGAGACCGAGAGCGCCTGGGTCTCGACGATCCACGGCTTCTGCACCCGGCTGCTGCGCGCCCATGCGATCGCCGCCGGCCTGGACCCGGCGTTCACCGTGCTCGACGAGGCCGCCGCGCGCCCGCTGCACGACCGCGCCTGGGACGACGCGCTGGCCCGCCTGCTCGCGGGCGAGCACGGCGCGGCGGCGCTCGACCTCGTCGCCGCCTACGACAGCGACCGCCTGCGCATGGCGATCGTCCAGGCCCACGACGCGCTGCGCAGCGCCGGCCAGACGCGCCCGCGGCTGCCGCAGCCGCCGGCGCTCGGCGAGGCGCACGCGCTGCGCGCGCCGCTGCAGGCCGCCGTCGCCGCGGCCGCCGCCGAGCTGCATCTGGCCGGCGCCGGCAAGACGGTCGGCATCGCGCGCGAGCGGCTGGAGCGCTGCGCCGAGCTGCTCCAGACGACGCCGCCCGGCGAGCTGGCGCCGGAGCTGGGCAAGCTGACGCTCGCCCAGAACGCCAACGCGCTGAAGACCCCCGCCTGCGAGGCCTACCGCGCCGCGCTCGAGGCGTACACCTGCGCCTGCCGCGACGCCCGTGCCGCCGGCGCCGTCGTGCTGCTCGACGAGCTGCTCGGCGACTACGCCGACGCCTACGCCGAGGCCAAGCGGGCGCGCGCGGCGCTGGACTTCGACGACCTCGAGCTGCACGCCCGTGACCTGCTCGCCCGTGAGCCGGCGCTGCGGCGCTCCTACGCCGAGCGCTTCGAGCGCGTCATGGTCGACGAGCTGCAGGACTCCAACCCGCTGCAGCTCGACCTCTTTCGTGCGCTCGACCGCGACGACCTGTTCCTCGTCGGCGACGAGCAGCAGTCGATCTACGGCTTTCGCCACGCCGACGTCGACGTCTTCCGCGCGCTGCGCGCGCAGTTCGCGGCGGATGGCCACGTCGCCACGCTCGCGACGAACTTCCGCTCGCACGGCGCGATCCTCGACACGATCAACGCGGCGTTCGCGCCACGACTGGGGGAGGGGTTCGTCGCGCTGCGCGAGGGCCGCGTGACGCAGCCGGCCGGCGAGCCGCTCGTCGAGCTGCTGATCACCGACCAGGCGGGCTGGGACGACGTCGACCTCGGCGAGGTGCGGCCGGGGACGAAGGCCTGGCGCCAGGCCGAGGCGCGCCTGCTCGCCCAGCGCGTGGCCGAGCTCGTCGAAGCCGGCGTGCACCGGCCCGAGGAGGTCGTCGTGCTGTTGCGCGCGCTCGGCGACCTGCCGGTCTACGAGCGCGCGCTCGAGGACCAGGGGCTGCTGACGATGTCCGTCGGCGGCCGCGGCTACTGGGGCCGGCAGGTGGTGCGCGACCTCTGCGCCTGGCTGGCGGCGCTGGCCAACCCGCGCGACGAGGCCGCGCTGTACGGCGTGCTCGCCTCGCCGCTGGTCGGGCTGTCCTCCGACGCGCTCGCGCACATCGCGCGGGCCGGCGGCAAGGGCAACGCCTGGCGCGTGATCGAGAACGACGGGCAGCTGCGCGTGCCGCTGCGCGACGACGACCGCGAGCGCCTCGACGTCTTCGCCGCCCGCTTCACCGCCGAGCGCGCGCTGGCGCCGCGCCTGGCGCTCGACGAGCTGCTGCGCCGCGTCGTCGACGCGACCGAGTACGACCTGCACGTCCTGTCGCTGGCCGGCGGGGAGCGCCGGCTGGCGAACATCCACAAGCTGCTGCGCCTGGCCGCGGACTTCGAGCGCGATCGAGGCCGCGACGTGCGCGGCCTCGCCGACCTCGCCACCGCCGAGCTCGAGGCCGAGGCGCGCGAGACCGACGCGCCGGTCGAGCTCGGCGACGTCAAGGCCGTGCGGCTGATGTCGGTCCACGCCGCGAAGGGCCTCGAGTTCCCCGTCGTCTGCATCGCCGACCTCGGCCGCCAGCGGCCGGCCGACGGCGACGAGGACCTGCTCGTCGCCGAGGGCGAGGTCGGGCTGCGGCTCGTCGGCCTCGACGGCACCAGCGAGCCGGCGCTGGCCTACGAGCGGCTGCGCGACCGTGCCCGCGCGCGGGCGGCCGGCGAGGAGGCGCGCGTCATGTACGTCGCGACGACGCGTGCGCAGGAGCGCCTGATCGTCAGCGGCGGCGTGCCGCTGGCCAACTGGCCTCAGGAGGGCGCGAAGGCGCCGCCGCTGGCCTGGCTCGGGCCGGCGCTGCTCGGCGGTGACCTGCGCGCGCTGCCGACCGAGGCGGACCCGATCGCCGACGTGCAGTGGGGCGACGGCGCCCGCGTGCGTTGCGCCGTGAGCACGCCGCGGACCGTCGGCCGCGTGCTGCGCGAGGACGCGCTGGCGCCGGCAGGCGCGCGCCTGCCGCTCGCCGCGCCGCGGCCGCCACGACCGCCGGCGCCGGAGCCCGCCGGCGCCCCCCCGGCGCCGCGCACGCTGTCGTACTCGCGGCTGGCCGAGTGGCAGAGGTGCGGCTACCGCTACTACCTGCAGCGCGAGCTCGGCCTGCCCGACGAGCCCGTCGTCGAAGGCGAGCATGCCGTGGGCGAGGACGACGGAGCGCCGATCGAGGTGGCCGGCCTGGACCCGCGGACGCGCGGCTCGCTCGTCCACGCGCTGCTCGAGCACGACGACGCCGACCTCGCCGCGCTTGCCGCGAGCTGGGGGCTCGAGCTCAGCGACGAGCAGAGCGCCGACGTGCTGCGCCTCAGCGCGGCCTTTGCCGCCTCGCCGCTCGCGCGCCGCCTCGAGCGGGCGCGCAGCGTCCATCGCGAGCACGGCTTTACGCTGGCGCTCGGCGACAAGCTGCTCACCGGGGTCGTCGACGTGCTGGCCCACGAGCGCGGCGGGCAGCTGATCGTCGACTACAAGACCGACAGCCTCGCTCCGGCCACCGACCTAGGCGTGTATGTCGCCGAGCACTACGCCATCCAGCGCCGCGTCTACGCGCTGGCCGCGCTGCGCGGCGGCGCCGCGCGCGTCGAGGTCGCCTACGCCTTTCTCGAACGGCCGGGCGAACCGGTCAGCGAGCGCTTCGAGGCCGCCGACGCCGATCGGCTGGAGGCGCAGTTGCGCTCCCTCGCCGGCGGGCTGCTGGCCGGGGAGTATCCCGTGGCGGCCGTACCGCATCGCGGGCTGTGCCTGACGTGCCCCGGCCGGCGCGCGCTGTGCTCCTACGACGAGCAGCTGACGCTGCGCACGCTCCCCGCCGGCCCGCCGACGCTGCTCTAGCTCGCCGGCGCGAGCGCGTCACGTCCGTAGCCGTCGGTCGATCCGTCGCTGTCCCCGCGCCCGGCACGCGACGCATCCGCCCGCTTGGCCCGTCCGTCGACAACGCTGTTGAGCTCGGCGCCGAAGAGGAAGGCGAGTGACGAGAGGTACAGCCACAGCAGCAGGATCACCGCGCCGGCGAAGGCGCCGTACGTCGCGCCGTACCTGCCGAAGTTCGAGACGTAGAAGAAGAAGCCGGCCGAGGCGACGATCCAGATCGCCACGCCGACGAGCCCGCCCGGGCTGACGATCCGCCGCCGCCGCGCGTCGATGTCGGGCGCGAAGGCGAAGATCATCGAGTAGATCCCCAGCACAGCGCCGATCGCGACCGCCCAGCGGGCGACCCGCCAGACCGCTGCGGCCGTGTCGCCGAGGCCGATCACCCCGAACAGGTCGTTGGCGAGCTTGCCGCCCAGGAAGACGCATACGAGCGCGACGATCGCCAGCAGGATGACGAGCACGGTGAAGCCGATGTCGGCGAGCTTGTGGACGAGGAAGTTGCGCGATTCCTGCTGGTCGTAGATGTCGTTCAGCGCGCGGCCGGCGGCGCCGAACGCTCCCGAGGCACCGTACAGCGCTATCGCGATGCCGAAGACGAGCGGGATCGAGACCGCGCCGCCGGCCTCGATGGTCTTCGTCAGGAGGGCCTCGATGGCATCGGTGACCTCGCCGGGGGCCCCGTTGTCGCTGGCGTAGTCGACGGCCTTCGTCACGAGCGACTGGTTGCCGAGAAGGCCCAGCAGCGACACGCCGACGAGCAGCGCCGGAAACAGCGACATCATCATGTAGTAGGTCAGAGCCGCGGCGCGGTCGATCATCTCGTCGGCCTGGAACTGCTTGAAGGCCTGCTTGAAGCGGTCGACCATGCCGATCAGGCTGCCCGCGCGAGGCCGCCGATAAGCCGCCGGCGTCTACTCGGCGTGATCGCGCAGCAGCGAGTGGCCGTCGGCGACGGCGTGGGCGAGCTCGACGACACGGCGGTTGGAGCGTCGCGCCTGCTGGCGCATGAGCTCGAAGGCATGGCGCTCGTCGACGCCGTGGCGCTCCATGAGGATCCCCTTGGCGCGCTCGATCGTGCCGCGCCGCTCGAGCGCGCTCTCGAGCTGCTCGACCTGCTCGACGAGCCGCGCCTTCTCGGCGTGGCGCTTCATGACGAGCTCGATCGCGCCCTGCACCTCGTCGTCGAACCGCGGCCGCGCGAAGGCGTCGATCCCGCGCTCGGCGGCGCTGTTGACGAACTGTGACTCGTGCGAGCCGAGCAGCACGATCAAGGGGCCGCGCGCGTACTCGGCGATCTCCTCGATGAGGTCCAGCGCGTGGTCGTCGTCGTCGTGCACGACGACGACCGACAGGTCCGGGTCGTCGCGGGCGATGAGGTCGCCGGCCTGCGCGGCCGTGACCGCGTGCGCCGTGACCTCGTGACCGAGCCCGGCCAGCAGCTCATCGGTCGCCCGCAGCGTCGATTCGTCCTCGTCGGCCGCGAGGATGCGCAGGCCCCTGGTCTTTGTCGTCGTGTCGGCCATCGAAGGTGCCCGGTTCGCCCCGTGCCTTGGGTATCATGCCCTACGCACGGCCGAGCCCCCGCCGCGCGATGCCAGCGCCCCAGACCTCGGCGCTCATCCCTCGCGGAGGTCACACGTGCTCGCTGGCCATAAATCGCCGTTCCGGTCGGGCAGCCGGTCGCGCTCGTGAGCACGGATCCGCCTCCCGGCGCACGCGGGTCGGGGCCGGAGCGCACGCGTGAGGATCGCGAGCTCTTCGTCCGCTATCACCGCGACGGCGACGCCCGCGCCCGCGAACAGCTCGTCGAGCGCTTCCTTCCGCTCGCGCGCCAGCTCGCGCGCCGCTACCAGCGCGCCGGCGAGCCACTCGACGACCTGCTGCAGGTCGCGTCGCTGGGTCTCATCAAGGCGATCGACCGTTTCGATCCCGACCGCGAGATCGCCTTCTCCTCCTACGCCGTGCCGACCATCCTCGGCGAGATCAAGCGCTACTTCCGCGACCGCACGTGGGCGGTTCGCGTCCCGCGCGACCTGCAGGAGCTGACGCTGAAGGTCGACCGGGCCGTCGGCGAGCTCTCCGAGCTGCTGCGCCGCCAGCCCTCGGTCGGCGAGATCGCCACCGCGGTCGGCACCGATGAGGAGGACGTGCTCGAGGCGCTGCAGGCGGGCGGGGCCTACCGCGCGGTCTCCTTCGACGCGCCCCGCACCGGCGCCGACGACGACGTGGTGACGCTCGGCGACTCGGTCGGCATCGACGAGCACGGCTTCGATCGCGCCGAGGAGCGCGCGACGCTGGCGCAGCTCATGGCGACGGTGACGCCGCGCGAGCGCGACGTGCTGCGCATGC
Source organism: Solirubrobacterales bacterium (assembly GCA_038233375.1). Classification (GTDB taxonomy): domain Bacteria; phylum Actinomycetota; class Thermoleophilia; order Solirubrobacterales; family Solirubrobacteraceae; genus CADCVQ01. The sequence continues at coordinate 19,436 of JBBSMC010000004.1, read as the reverse complement.
GCTTCGAGCAGGACATGACCCAGGCCGAGATCGGCGCCGTCATCGGCGTCAGCCAGATGCAGGTCTCGCGCGTCATCCGCCAGGCGATCGCGCGCCTGCGCGCGGCCGCCGACGCCGAGCCCGCGCCGCCCTCGGCCTGAGCCGCCGCCCGCAGCGGCGTTCACCGAACCGCGCGAGGGGGCATGAAGATGTCGAATGCGCGCAACCGGCAACAGGAGCAACACGAAGTGAGCGCACCGACGGCGATTCTCGATGTCGACGGCACGCTCGTCGACTCCAACTACCAGCACGCGCTGGCCTGGTACCGCGCCTTTCGCCTGCACGGCATCACGATCCCCGTCTGGCGCTGCCACCGCGCGATCGGCATGGGCGGCGATCAGCTCGTGCCCTACCTCGCCGGCGAGGGCTTCGACGCCGAGCACGGCGACGAGGTCCGTGACGCCGAGCACGTGCTCTTCGAGCAGGTGATCTACGAGATCCAGCCCTTCGAGGGCGCTCGCGGGCTGCTCGAGGACCTCAAGTCGCGGGGTTCGAAGGTCGTGCTCGCCTCCTCGGCGAAGTCCGAGGACATCGCGCACTTCATAGACCTGCTGGATGCCCGCGAGCTCGCCGACGGCTGGACGGACTCGAGCATGGTGCGGCGCACGAAGCCGGCGCCCGATCTCGTCAAGGCGGCACTCGACCTGGTCGGCGGCGGCCCCGGCGTCATGCTCGGCGACTCGACCTGGGACGTCCAGTCGGCCAAGAAGCTCAAGGTCCCGACGGTCTGCGTGCGGACGGGCGGGTTCGGCGCCGACGAGCTGCGTGAGGCGGGCGCCAGCGACGTGTTCGACTCGATCACGGAACTGCGCGAGGGCTTGTCGAGAACTCCGTTCGGGTAGCGCCAGACCATGCTCCTGACACTCGCCCGCTCAGCTCCACAGCTCAAGGTCCCGGCGCCCTCGGAGGATCCGACGCCGATCAGTCCTGAGCCCTCCACCGTGCCCGATCCCTCGCCGACGCCGCAGCCGACGCCGCCCGGCGACCCGCAGCCGCCGAGCGTGCCGCTGCCCGATCCCGAGCCCGGCCCGTCGATCGACCCGCCGATGACGCCGGGCCCGTCGATCGACCCGCCGATGACGCCGGGCCCGTCGATCGACCCGCCGGCGACGCCGCCGTCGACCGATCCGCCGACGTCGCCGACGATCATCTAGTGACGACACGAGGCTACGCGGCCTCGTACTCGCGGAGGAACCCGGCCGCTGCAACGCGGCGTGCGACCGGCAGGAGACCGACCGCCGCGCCGGTACTCTGATCTCATGCCTAGGTCGATCTGGACCGGTGCCATCTCCTTCGGGCTCGTCACCGTCCCCGTCAAGCTCTACTCGGCGGTGTCGCGCAAGTCCGTGCGCTTCCACCAGCTCAACAAGGAGACCGGCGTGCGCATCCAGCAGAAGCGCGTCGATCCCACGACCGGCGACGAGGTCGCGTACGAGGACATTGTCAAGGGCTACGAGCTCACCCCCGATCGCTACGTGATCATCGAGCCCGGAGAGCTCGAGGCGCTCGATCCCAAGAAGACGAAGTCGATCGAGATCGAGGACTTCGTCTCCGAGGACGAGATCGACCCGATCTACTTCGACCACCCTTACTACCTCGCGCCCGGCCCAGGCGGGGCCAAGCCCTACCGGCTGCTGCTCGAGGCGATGCGCGAGACAGGCCGCGTGGCGATCGCCAACGTCGTCATCCGCCAGAAGCAGCAGCTCGTCGCCGTGCGCCCGATGGGCGAGTCCGCGCTGTCGATGTCGACGATGGTCTATCCCGACGAGGTCGTCGACCCCACGTCGATCGACGAGCTCGCCGCCGCCGAGGACATCGAGATCAACTCCCGCGAGCTCGATATCGCCAAGCAGCTCGTCGATTCGCTGGCCAGCCCCTTCGAGCTCGACAAGTACCAGGACACGTACCGCGAGGAGGTCCTCGCGCTCGTCGAGCGCAAGGCGCAGGGCGAGGAGATCGCCGTGCAGCCGTCCGCCGAGGAGGACGAGGCGCCCGTTCCCGACCTCATGTCGGCGCTCAAGGCCAGCCTCGACGCCGTCAAGGCGCGCGACGGCAACGGCGCCTCGTCATCGGCCGCGACCAAGACCGCGGCCAAGAAGTCCGCCGCCAAGAAGCCGTCGGCGAAGAAATCCCCGGCGAAGAAGACGGCTGCCAAGCGTTAGTCGCGCGTCCGCCGTCGGGTACGAGACAGCTCTCGTTCCATGGCCACCGCCGTCGCTCCCGACCCTGCAGCCCCTTCGCCGCTCCGGCGATCGCCGCCCCTGCGGCGCTCCAACCCGAGCGCGCCCGGCTACTCGCGGCGGCGCTGCGGCAAGGGGTTCATGTACCTCGACGAGGAGGGGATCCGGATCAGCGACACCGAGCTGATCGCGCGCATCGCCGGCCTCGTCATCCCGCCCGCCTGGCGGGATGTCTGGATCTCGCCCGATCCCTTCGGCCACATCCAGGCGACCGGCATCGACGTGCGCGGGCGCAAGCAGTACCTCTACCACCCGCGCTGGCGCGCGCGCCGCGACCAGGCGAAGTTCGCGGACATGATCACCTTCGCCGGGTGCCTGCCGGCGCTGAGGTCGGTCGTCGAGCACGACCTCGCGCTTGGCGACCTCTCGCGCGAGCAGGTGCTTGCCTGCGCCGCACGACTGCTCGACCGCGGCTTCTTCCGGATCGGCTCGGAGGTCTACAAGGTGACGAACGAGACCTACGGCCTGGCGACGATGGGCAAGCGCCACGTGACGATACGAGGCGACACCGTCAGCTTCGACTACATCGCCAAGGAGTCCAAGCGGCGGCTGCAGGCGGTGATCGACCCGGAGGTAGCCGACATCATCGGCACGCTCAAGCGCCGTCGCGGCGGGGGCGAGGAGCTGCTGGCCTACAAGGAGGGCCGGACCTGGGTCGACGTGCGCTCACCGGACATCAACGCCTATCTCAAGGCGGCGACCGGCGCGGACGTCTCGGCCAAGGACTTCCGCACCTGGGGCGCAACCGTTCTGGCCGCCGTCGGCCTCGCCGTCACACAGCCCGAGCAGCTCAGCGAGCACCAGCGCAAGCGAGCGATCAACCGCGCCGTCAAGGAGGTTGCGTTCTACCTCGGCAACACGCCGACGGTGGCGCGCAGCTCCTACATCGACCCGCGCATCTTCGACCGCTACCGCGACGGCCAGACGATCGCGCTCGACCTCGTCGCGATCGAACCGGGCGCCACGGCGATCCAGGGACCCGTCGAGGAAGCCGTGCTGGAGCTGCTCGAGGACTGACGGCGCGCCGCTATTCGGCGGCGTCGTGCGCGGGATCGACCGCTTCGATCGCCTCCTCGCGCGTGGCGACGATCGTGAAGATCTGATCGAGGCCGGTGATCTCGAAGGTCTTGGAGATGTTCTCGTCGACGTTGACGATCGCCATCGCACCGTCGCGTGAGCGCAGCCGCTTGACAGCGCCGATGAGCACGCCGAGCGCCGTCGAGTCCAGGAAGGTCGTGTCGGTCAGATCGATGACGATCCGCACGCGGCCGCTCTCGATCGACCCGGCCAGAACCTGCTTGAGCTCGGGGGCGGTGAAGAGGTCGATCTCGCCGCGCACGGCCAGAACGTGGCGATCGCCCTCGCTCGGGTGCTCGGTGATCGCGAACTCAGGTGACATCGTCAAATTCCATCCTGTCGCTCGTGGTGGGCCCCTGAGCGTCGAATCCGAGCCGGATCACGAGGAAGTCGCCGGTGCCGTCGCGCTGCTGGGGCTCGAGCACATCCGCTACCCGTTCGAGCACATTTCCCACGCCGGGAAGCGCGGTGGACGCGACCAGCTCCTCGGCGCCGCCGGGACGCAGCGGTCCCACCTGCAGCTCGACGGAGCCGATCCGCGCGATGACGCGGACGTTCACCCGCCCGTCGTAGCTGAACGCGCCCGCCTTGGCGGAGATCGCGTCGGCGACGAGCAGCGCGTCGTCGAGGCGGTCGATCGGGCAGTCCGCGCGCGCGGTCAGCATCCCGACGACACGGCCGAGGACCGGGGCCACGAGCGGCCCGCGCGCGACGCCGACGGTGGCCTCGTTCTCGATCGGCGTCATACGTCGTGCTCTTCGTCGAGGCGGAAGGTCATGCGCACCTCCGTGTGCTCGGCGCCGTCCTTGCCGAGCTCGAGGGTCTCGGCGAGCGTCGCGATGAGTGGCAGGCCGAGACCGAGGCCGGGCGAGTCCGGTCGCGGGACGATGCCGCGGCCGTTGTCGCGGATGACCACCGTCAGCCGCTCGTCGTCGATGCAGGCGTCGACCTCGAGGTCTCCGATGTCGTCGCGCTCGTAGGCGTGGATGACGACGTTCGTGCACGCCTCGGTCACCGCGAGCTTGATGTCGGCGAGCGTCTGCTCGTCGACGCTCAGCGCCTCGGCGAAGCCGCCGAAGGCGTGCCGGACGACCGCGACGTTCTCGGCGCGGGCCGGCAGCTTGAGCTCCAGGTCGGGCGTGGCGGTCACCTCTTCGGGTGGTTCGGATCGGCGGGGTTCGGACCGTCAGTGGCCATGGTGCCCACCGTCATCCCCTTTCACTCCCGTCCCGATTCGCCGGATGTGCCGACGATGGGTCTGGTCCCGATTCGCCTGCGCAGAATAGACGTCCAGAAAGCGGGTCCATTCGTAGCCGCCGGTCTGCGGGATTGCGGGTTTACCCGCTGCTAACCTTGTGCCTCCGCCTCACAGTGCCCACGCGCCGCCTTTTCTGGAGGCACTCCATGACCGCGAAGACCCCGCCCGCACAGGCCGCTGGCCTCTACGACCCCCGCTACGAGCACGATGCCTGTGGCGTGGCGCTCGTCGCCCGTCTGGACAACGTCCCGACGCACGACGTCGTCGACATGGGCCTGCGAGCCGTCGAGAACCTCGAACATCGGGGCGCCACGGGCGCCGACGCGCGCACCGGCGACGGCGCCGGGATGCTGCTGCAGCTGCCCGACGCGTTCTTCCGGGCCAACGTCGACTTCGAGCTCCCCGACCGCGGCCGCTACGGCGTCGCGGTCTGCTTCCTGCCGACAGATGACGGAAGGCGCTCCAAGCTCGAGGCGATGCTCGAGCTCAACGTCCGCGTCGAGGGCCAGCGCGTCCTCGGCTGGCGCGACATCCCCGTCGACCTCGACCACGTCGGCGAGACCGCCAACCAGACGCGGCCGGTCATGCGCCAGCTCATCGTCGAGGCCGGCGCCGGCTTCGAGAACGACCAGGACGCCTTCGAGCGCAAGCTCTACGTCATCCGCCGCATCTGCGAGCTGGCCGCGGGCCCCGACCTCTACATCGCCTCGTTCTCCTCGCGCACGATCGTCTACAAGGGGATGCTCATCCCCGACCAGGTGCGCGGCTTCTTCCCGGACCTGACGCACCCGAAGATGGCCAGCGCGATGGCGCTCGTGCACTCGCGCTTCTCGACGAACACGTTCCCGAGCTGGCCGCTCGCGCACCCCTACCGCGTGATCGCCCACAACGGCGAGATCAATACGCTGATGGGCAACGTCAACTGGATGCGCGCCCGCGAGTCGCAGCTGTCCTCCAAGCTGTTCGGCCTCGATCTGCAGAAGATCATGCCGATCGTCGTGCCCGGCAACTCCGACACGGCGACGTTCGACAACGTGCTCGAGCTGCTCATGCTGGCCGGCCGCTCGCTGCCGCACGCGATCATGATGATGATCCCGGAGGCCTTCCAGGACCGCGAGGATCTGCCCGATCATCTCAAGGGCTTCTACGCCTTTCACTCCTGTCTCATGGAGCCGTGGGACGGCCCGGCCGCCGTGGCCTTCACCGACGGCTCGATCGTCGGCGCGACGCTGGACCGCAACGGCCTGCGCCCCGGCCGCTGGGTCGAGACGCACGACGGCCTCGTCGTGCTCGGCTCCGAGGCGGGCCTGCTGCCGATCCCAAACCACGAGATCAAGCGCCTCGGCCGCCTGCAGCCGGGCAAGCTCTTCCTCGTCGACCTCGAGCGCCACCGCATCGTCGAGGACGAGGAGGTCAAGCGCGAGGTCGCCACCCAGAAGCCGTACGGCGAGTGGTTCGAGCGCAACACGATCCACTTCGACGACCTCGCCGAGGCACACGTGACGATGACCGGCCTGCAGCCGACGAAGCTGCGCCAGCTCGCCTTCGGCTACACGCAGGAGGATCTGCGGGTGCTGATCGCGCCGATGGCCGCGACGGGCGCCGAGCCGATCGGCTCGATGGGCAACGACAACGCGCTCGCCGTCCTCTCCGACCGCCGGCCGCCGCTGTTCTCCTACTTCAAGCAGCTCTTCGCGCAGGTCACCAACCCGCCGATCGACCCGATCCGCGAGAACATCGTCATGTCGCTGGCGACCGGCATCGGCGGCGAGCGCAACCTGCTCGCCGAGACGCCCGAGCACGCCCACAAGCTCATCCTCGACCAGCCCGTTCTGCGCAACCACGAGCTCGAGACGCTGCGGATGGTCCACGACGAGATCTTCCGCGCCCACACGCTGGACATCACGTGGCCGATCGAGGACGGCGCCGAGGGGATGCGCGCCGCGCTGGCCAAGCTCTGCGACGACGCCCATGACGCCGTCGACGCCGGGGTCAGCGTGCTGATCCTCTCCGACCGCCAGCTCGGCCCCAAGCGCGCGGCGATCCCGTCACTGCTCGCCGTGGCCGCCGTCCACGAGCACCTCGTGCGCGAGGGCACGCGCCTGCAGACCGGCCTCGTGCTGGAGTCCGGCGAGCCGCGCGAGGTCCACCACATGGCGACGCTGATCGGCTACGGCTGCGAGGCGATCAACCCCTACCTGCTGCTCGACACCGTCGACGAGATGGTCGCCGAGGGTCGCATCCCGAAGGTCGACGACGCCGACAACGCCGAGCGCAACATCGTCAAGGCGATCGGCAAAGGGCTGCTCAAGACGATCTCCAAGATGGGGATCTCGACGACGCAGTCCTACTGCGGCGCGCAGATCTTCGAGGCGGTCGGCCTCGAGAAGAGCGTCATCGACCGCCACTTCACCGGCACCGCGTCGCGGATCGGCGGCATCGGCATCGAGGTGCTCGCGGCCGAGACGCTCGACCGCCACGCCGCCGCCTACCCGGTCGACCACGAGCAGCTGCTGCCCGTCGGCGGCGTCTACGCCTGGCGGCGCGACGGCGAGTACCACCAGTGGAACCCGGAGACGATCGCGCTGCTGCAGCACTCCGTGCGCGCGGACGGATCCAACGGCGACGCGCTGGCGAAGTACCGCGAGTACGCGGCGCTCGTCAACGACGACGCCTCGCGCCGCTCGACGCTGCGCGGGCTCATGAAGTTCAAGACCGAGGGCGTGGAGCCGATCGCGCTCGAGCAGGTCGAGGACGCCAAGGAGATCGTCAAGCGCTTCGCCACCGGCGCGATGTCGCTGGGCTCGATCTCGCGCGAGTCACACGAGACGCTGGCGATCGCGATGAACCGCCTCGGCGGCAAGTCCAACACCGGCGAGGGCGGCGAGGATCCCGTCCGCTTCACGCCCGACGACAACGGCGACTCGCGCCGCTCGGCGATCAAGCAGGTCGCGTCCGGCCGCTTCGGCGTGACGATCGACTATCTCGTCAACGCCGACCAGCTGCAGATCAAGATGGCCCAGGGCGCCAAGCCCGGCGAGGGCGGCCAGCTGCCCGGCCACAAGGTCGACGAGTACATCGGCGGGGTGCGCCACACGACGCCCGGCGTGGGCCTGATCTCGCCGCCGCCGCACCACGACATCTACTCGATCGAGGACCTCAAGCAACTCATCTACGACCTGCGCTGCTCGAACCCGAGGGCGCACGTCTCGGTCAAGCTCGTCTCGGAGGTCGGCGTCGGCACCGTCGCCGCCGGCGTCGCGAAGGCGAACGCCGACCACGTCCTGATCGCCGGTCACGACGGCGGCACCGGCGCCTCGCCGCTGAGCTCGATCCAGGCGGCCGGCGTGCCGTGGGAGATCGGCCTCGCCGAGACCCAGCAGACGCTGCTGCGCAACGACCTGCGCTCGCGCATCATCGTCCAGACCGACGGTCAGCTGAAGACCGGCCGCGACGTCGCGATCGCGGCGATGCTCGGCGCCGACGAGATGGGCTTCTCGACCGCGCCGCTGATCGCCGCGGGCTGCATCATGATGCGCGCCTGCCACCTGAACACGTGCCCGGTCGGGATCGCCACGCAGGACCCGGAGCTGCGCAAGCGCTTCAAGGGCACGCCGGAGCACATCGTCAACTTCTTCTTCTTCGTCGCCGAGGAGGTCCGCGAGATCATGGCGTCGCTGGGCATCCGCTCGGTCGACGATCTCATCGGCCGCTCGGACCTGCTCGCGCAGGACGAGGCGATCGCCCACTGGAAGGCGCGCGGCGTCGACCTGACGAACATCCTCGCGCAGCTCGAGCTGCCCGCGGGCGCGCCGCTGCACCGCGTGCGCCCGCAGGAGCCGGTGCTCGACGACGCCCTGGACTGGGAGCTCGTCGAGCAGTCGGTGGACGCGTTCGCCGACGGTACGCCGGTCTTGCTGGAGCATCCGATCCGCAACGTCAACCGCTGCGTCGGCGGCATCCTCTCCAGCCACATCGCCCGCGAGTGCGGCGCCGAAGGGCTGCCGGCGGGGACGATCAAGGTCGAGTTCCTCGGCTCCGCGGGGCAGTCGTTCGGCGGCTGGCTCGCCCCGGGCGTCGAGTTCACCCTACGCGGGGACGCCAACGACTACACCGGCAAGGGCCTCTCCGGCGGAACGCTGGCGATCATGCCGCCCGACGGCGCGACGTACAGCGCCGAGGACAACGTGATCATCGGCAACACCGTCCTTTACGGCGCGACCGAGGGCAAGATGTTCGCCCGCGGCCTGGCCGGCGAGCGCTTCGCGGTGCGCAACTCGGGCGCTAGCGCCGTCATCGAAGGCGTCGGCGACCACGGCTGCGAGTACATGACCGGCGGGCGCGTCGTCGTGCTCGGCCCGACCGGGCGCAACTTCGCCGCCGGCATGAGCGGTGGCCTGGCCTTCGTCCTCGACGAGGACGGCACGTTCCCCGGACGTGTGAACCCCGAGATGCGCGACCAGCTCGAGGGGCTCGACGAGGGCGATGCCATCGAGCTGCGCGCGCTCGTCGCCGAGCACGTCGAGCGGACCGGCTCGGAGGTCGGTCAGCGCGTGCTCGACGAGTGGGACGCGCTGGCGCCGCGCTTCGTGAAGATCTTCCCGGTCGACTACAAGCGCGTCCTCGCCGAGCGCGCGGCCGCCGAGGCGGCGGCGTCCAATGGCGCCGGCCTCGATGCGGCGCCGCATGCGGACGAGTTCGAGGACGAGGCGGTCGACGTCGTCGGCGCGCCGCACATGCGTGACGGAGATGGCGAGTAGATGGGCGAGCTGGGCGCCTTCCTGAAGATCGAGCGCGTCGGGGTCCCGTACCGCGATGCGACCGAGCGCGCGCAGGACTACGAGGAGTTCACGATCACCCGGCCCGAGGACGAGCTCGCGGCGCAGGGCGCGCGCTGCATGGAGTGCGGCGTACCGTTCTGCCACAACGGCTGCCCGCTGGGCAACCTCATCCCGGACTGGAACGACCTCGTCTACCGCCATCGCTGGCACGACGCGATCCGCCAGCTGCACGCCACGAACAACTTCCCGGAGTTCACCGGGCGGCTGTGCCCGGCGCCATGCGAACCGGCCTGCGTGCTGGAGATCCGCGAGGGCGACGCGGTGACGATCAAGCAGATCGAGAACGCGATCATCGACCGCGCGTGGGACGAGGGCTGGGTCTCACCGCTGCCGCCCAAGCGCGAGACCGGCCGATCCGTGGCCGTCGTCGGGTCCGGCCCGGCGGGGATGGCCGCCGCGCAGCAGCTGCGCCGCGCGGGTCATGCCGTGACCCTCTTCGAGCGCGACGAAGCCGCGGGTGGGCTGGTCCGCTTCGGCGTGCCGGACTTCAAGATCGAGAAGCACGTCGTGCAGCGCCGCGTGCAGCAGCTGGTCGACGAGGGCGTCGAGCTGCGCTGCGGCGTCGACGTCGGCACCGACATCTCCGCCGACGAGCTGCGCGCGAGCTTCGACGCAGTCGTGCTGGCGACCGGCTCGCGCACCCCGCGGGACCTGCCCGCGCCCGGCCGCGACCTCGACGGCGTCCACTTCGCGATGGACTACCTCTACGACCGCAACCGCTGGGTCGCGACCCAGACCGGCACGCCGACCGGCTCGGAGCAGCCCGCGCTGCGCGGCCTGACCGCCAAGGACAAGCACGTCGTCGTGATCGGCGGCGGCGACACCGGCGCGGACTGCGTCGGCAACTCGCTGCGCGAGGGCGCGCGATCGATCACCCAGCTCGAGCTGTTGCCCGAGCCGCCGCCCAAGCGCCCGGACGACCGCACGCCGTGGCCGCTGTGGCCGCAGAAGTACCGGCTGTCCTACGCGATGGAGGAGGCCAAGCAGGTCGGCCTCGGCGAGCAGGACTTCTCGATCGTGACGACGCACTTCGAGGGCGACGACGACGGCCGCGTTCGCGCGCTGCACTACGCGCAGGCCGAGCCGAAGCCGCCGTTCGCGCCGGTGCCCGGCACCGAGGGCGAGTTCAAGGCCGACCTCGTTCTGCTGGCGATGGGCTTCCTTCATCCCGAGCAGCCGCTGCTGGACAAGCTCGGCGTCGCCAAGGACGCGCGCGGCAACGCGAAGGCGATCAAGCCGTACACGACCTCGGTCGAAGGCGTCTTCGCCGCGGGCGATGCGCGCCGCGGCCAGTCGCTGATCGTGTGGGCGATCAACGAGGGGCGCCAGTGCGCCCGGATGGTCGACCGCCACCTCGGCACGCTGGGCGCGACGCCGGGTGGGAGCGACGGCAGCGCGGACGCGGGACCGAGTGGCCCGCCGCAGCACGTCGGTCCCGGCGTTCCGGCATAGGCCGCCGCGGCGCGCGGTAGTGTCCGGCGAATGGGTCTACTCACCTTCATCATCGTCATGGCGCTCGTCGGCTTGGTCGTCGGCGCCTTCGCGCGTCTCGCGCTCCCCGGTCGCGACCCGATGAGCATCCCGATGACCATCGGCGTCGGCCTCGCCGGCTCGTTCGTCGGCGGCCTGATCGGCCGGGCCCTCTTCGGGGAGGGCGGTGGCTCGATCCTGCTGTCGATCATCTGCGCGGCGGCGATCGTCTACTTCATCAGGCGCTCACGCGGAGGCGGACTGACGGACCCCGGAGTGCCTCCGGGCTACTGAGTCGGGCAGCACGGTGGCGCGGCTGAGCCAGGCGCTGCGGCGCGCCGCTGCCGTACGAAAGTCGCCGCGGCCGTGCCGGTCCGCCGGCGCAAGGCCGGCGGCCTCGAGTTCCTGCTCGTGCGCACGAGCAACGGCGAGCGCTGGACGTTTCCCAAGCGCCTTATCGAGCTCGGCAGAGGCAGCGGGTCAGCGCGGGGCGTAAAGTGACGCGGGCGTCACGATCCCGCTTCTGAAGAGGCCTGCCGAGCACATGTCCACGCTGCCCACCGTCGCGATCATCGGCGCCGGCTCGTCCGGGATCGCCGCTGCGAAGGCACTGCACGAGCGCGGCGTCCCGTTCGACTGCTTCGAGGCCTCCGACCGCGTCGGCGGCAACTGGGTCTTCGAGAACAAGAACGGCGTCTCGGCCGCGTACCGGGACCTGCACATCAACACCTCGCGCGACCGGATGCAGTTCTCGGACTTCCCGATGCCGCGCTCGCTGCCGGACTTCCCGCACCACACCCAGATCGCGCGGTACTTCGACGACTACGTCGACCACTTCGCCTTCCGGGAACGCATCCGGTTCGAGACGGCGATCGTCCACGCGGCGCAGGGTTCCGACGGGACCTGGTCGCTGGCCGACGCAGACGGCGCGTGGCGCGAGTATGACGCGCTGATCGTCGCCAACGGCCATCACTGGGACAAGCGCTGGCCCGAGCCGGCCTTCCCCGGCACGGACGGGTTCCAGGGCGTCCAGCTGCACGCGCACGACTACCGCGACAACGCCTTTCTCGCCGGCAAGGACGTGGTCGTCCTCGGCATGGGCAACAGCGCGATGGACATCGCGGTGGAGTCGAGCTACGTCGCGAACACGACGCAGCTCGCCGCGCGCCGCGGCGCGTGGATCATGCCGAAGTACCTGTTCGGAAAGCCGCTGGACCAGATCAGCACGCTGCCGTACGTGCCGCACTGGCTGACTGCGCGCGTGTCGGAGGCGATGATCCGCCTGCACACCGGGCGCCCCGAGCGCTACGGCCTGCCCAAGCCCGATCACCGCTTCGGCGCCGCGCATCCCACCGTGTCCGGCCGGATTCTCGACCGCATCAGCCACGGCGCGATCACGCCGCGGCCGAACATCGCGCGGCTCGGGCCGGACTGGGTCCAGTTCGCCGACGGGACCCGCGCGCACACCGACGTCGTCATCTACTGCACGGGGTACGACATCACGTTCCCGTTCTTCGAGAAGGACTTCCTCGCCGCTCCCGGCAACAGCATCGAGCTCTTCCGGCGCGTCTTTCAGCCGGGCAACGCGCGGCTCGCGTTCGTCGGCCTGCTGCAGCCGCTTGGCGCGATCATGCCGCTGGCGGAGGCGCAGGGCCAGTGGATCGCGCAGTACCTGCGCGGGGAGTACCAGCTGCCCGCCCCGCGCGCCATGGGAACGGACATCCGCCGCGAGAACGCGCGCATGCGCCGGCGCTACGTGGCGTCCGCGCGGCACACGATCCAGGTCGACTTCGACACCTATCTGGCCAGCCTGCGCCGCGAGCGCCGCCGCGGCGCCGGGCGGGCGGCCACCGCCGGGAACGCGCTGCCGGTGCCCGCGCGCGCTCATGCGGGGGAGGCGACGCCGGCATGAGCGTCGCCTTCACCTCTGGAGGCGGCGGCCGCCGCGCCGCGACGAAAGCCGCGAACCGCGCCGCGATCCTCGATGCCGCGCGCGCCGTCTTCGCCGATGTCGGCTACGGCGGGGCCTCGGTGCGCGACATCATCCGCCACACCGAGCTCGCCAGCGGAACGTTCTACAACTACTTTCCCGACAAGGAGTCGCTCTTCCGGGCGGTGGTCGAACAGAGCGCGGAGAAGGTCCGCGCCCGCGTACAGGACGCGCGGCGCGAGGCGGGGTCGCTCGAGGAGTTCGTCGCCGCCGGCTTCCGCGAGTACTTCGGCTTCCTCGCCGACGACCCCGAGGGCTTCGCGCTCATGCGGCGCAACAGCGGGACGATCCGGGCGATGTTCGACGAGCCGATCTTCGGAGCCGGCGTCGACGAGCTCGCCGCCGACATCCGCGCCGCGATGGAGCTCGGCATCGTCCCGCAGATCGACGCCGACTACATGGCCGCGGCGATGGTCGGCGCGGCGCTGGAGGTCGGCGTGGAGATGATCCAGCGCGAGCCGCCGGACGTGGAGGGCGCGACGCGGTTCGCCACGCGCGTCTTCCTGGGCGGGATCGAGCGGCTGGCGCGGTAGGTCGGTGGCCTTGGCACCACGCGGTCGGCGGCGAGGACTCCTCGCGGGTGATCAAGAACGTGCAGTCCTTCGCGCTGCGCACCGGTCGCTGGTCTCAGCTCGAACCGCTGCCGAGACCACGCCACGGCTTGGGCGTGGCGGCATTCGGCGCCACGCTGTACACCCTCGACGGCGCGCAGGGCACCGGGCACCTGCAGTCCACGAACGTGGTGGAGGAGGCACTCGACTTCAAGTGAGCGCGCCTGGCGATGAGGACGGCGGCGATGGACGTCGGAGCTCGAACCGCTCGTCGGTGAATGGAGCACCGAGGTGCGGCTGCCCGGTCATGACGAGGTCGTCCACGGCACCACGACGTTCGAGTGGTTCGACGACGGCGCCTACCTCATCCAGCGCGCCGCGATGGACAACTCGGTGGTTCCCCGCGGAGTCATGGTCATCGGTCCGGCGCTCGGCCGTGGCCGCGTCGTACAGCACTACTTCGACTCCCGCGGGGTGGCGCGTATCTACGAGGTCAGCTTCGACGATGGCGTCCTGCGGCTGTGGCGCGACGACGAGGACTTCGCGCAGCGCTACAGCGGTCGCCTGAGCGCCGACGGCACGACGATCGAGGGCGCGTGGGAGATCTGCGACGACGGCACGACGTGGCGCCACGACTTCGATCTGAACTACAGGAAGATCGCGTAGGAACGGGCGCATCCGCGCCACGGCAGGGGTCGGTTTGTCACGAAGGTTGCGAGAGCGGTCGCGGCCTAAACTCGATGCCTGATGCCACCGAGTTTCTGCCGTCACAACCGGTTTCTTCAAAACTGTCCGATCTGCAGCCCGGCCGCCGTCAAGCCCCCGCCGGCCGCCCGCCGCCAGCCGGGAGCACCGCCCGCCCGCAGCGCTCGCAGCGGCACTCGCCCCGGCCGCAGCAGCGCAGTCCGCGTCCGTCAGCTTCACCAGGCGGCCGACGACGGCTTTCGCTCCGAGCTCGTCCCGGGGATCAAGGCGACCGAGGACGCCGAGCGCCTCGCGAGCGAGCTGGCCTTCGCCACCGCGCGCCTCGCGGAGCTCGCGGCCGACCCGCCCGGGCTGTACGCCGACATCGTCACGCTCGACCATGTCGAGGAGGGGCTCTGGCTGGCGTTCCTCACGGCGTACGTCTGCCCGCTGCCCTACGACGAGGACCCGTTCGCCAACGTCCGCGACGCGCACGTGCCGTGGGACTCGGGCGAGCTGCCGCGGCTGGACGTCGCGCGCGGCCCGCGCGGCGCCGTCGATCCGGCGACCGGTGAGCGCACGGTCCTCGCGTACCGCGCCTGGGTGAAGCGCGCGGGGACCCAGGCCGCCGCGATCTCCGGGGAGCCGTCGTGGACGCCGGAGCGGCGCTTCGACCGTGTCTTCGAGCGGCTGGCTCTGCCGGGCCTCGGGCGCGATCAGCGCTACGAGTTCCTCGTCTCCCTCGGACGGCTCGGGCTCGTCGAGATGCGCCCCTCGTCGCTGCAGTTCGGCGACGGCGACACGACGATCGCGGCCAAGCGCGTCTTCGGGATCGGCGACAAGATCCTGCTCGAGCGTCGCGCGCGCACGCTGGCCGACGCGGTCGACGTGCCGATCGAGGCCCTGGATCTCGCCCTGTTCAACTGGGGCGCGCGCGGTGGAGCGCGCGCGACGCACGGCTCGCGTGCGGAGGTCGTCGACGCCGAGCGCGAGGCGATCGCCGACGCGCTCGGCGTGTAGCGCACCCCGACGCTGGTGGTCAGTGCCGTGGGTTCCCGCCCGTCTGATCGGCGGGCCGATCCGATCGGGTACGGCTCTGCGGGAGGGCCACCAGTACGCGGGCCGTCGCTCGATCAGACGTCTGTCTACGTGTCGCGTGGCGCCGGTGGCGTTGGGCCGTGCCGGTGTCGATGCGTTGGTCGGAGCCACGAAAGGCATGAAGATGAATCCGCGTGTGAGATTGCTCAAGGCGCTCGTCAGCGATGGGCTCTACGTCATCGATGACGCAGCCGTGGCCGACGCGGTCCTGCTGCGCTCGCAGACGCGCCACATGCTGCCCGACGTGACGTTCCGCGGCACCCCGCGGCCCGAGCCCGAGGTGCGCTCCTTTCGCCCGCACCGGGGCGCGAAGTCGTTTCGGCTGACGCGCGCCGAGCGCCGGCCGGTGCATGGCGGTCGCGCTGCGATGGCCATCGCCAATCGTCGGCCCTGGCTACAAAAAGACCGCAAATAGCGACCATTCGGCTGGTTGCGGGGGACGAGTATCCGCGTACGCTTCCCTTGGAGGGGCAGAGGGCCCGACGGAGGCCCCGAGCGGGGAGGCACGCGTTGGTTGACGCAGGGGGTGGAAGGCGAGGCCGGCACGCGGAGGAGCTGATCCTGCGCAACGTCTCCGCGCATGCGGACTCGCTGTTGCGTACGGCCCGGCGGTACTCCCTGTGTCCTGACGACGCCCAGGACGCCTATCAGCGCACCCTCGAGATCTTCATGGCGCACGCCGATCGTCTCGATGACGAGGCCGTGGCGGGCTGGCTGCACGTCGTCGTCAAGCGCGAGGCGCAGGCGATCCGCCGCTCGCGTCAGCGCTACGTCGGCTCCGACGAGGTCGACTTCGACAAGTACGAGTGCGGCTCGACGCCGACGCCCGACGAGCGACTGGCCTCGTTCGATCTCGTCGGTCGCGCGGCGGAGGCGTTGCAGCGCCTCAAGCCGCAGGAGCTTCGTGCCCTCTGGCTCAAGGCCCAGGGGCACAGCTACAACGAGATCAGCGCGCTCACCGGATGGTCGTACACGAAGGTCAATCGCTCCCTGACCGAAGGCCGGCGCAGCTTCCTCGCGCGCTACGCGACGATCGAGTCCGGCGACGAGTGCGAGCGCTGGCTGCCAGTGATCTCGGCGATGGTGGACGGCGAGGCGTCGGCCGAGCAACTGATCGAGTTGCGACCCCACCTGCGCAACTGCCCCGGCTGCCGGGCGACGCTGAAGGCGTTACAGGGCAGTTCGGAACCGCTGGCCGCCGTCCTGCCGATCCCGCTCGTGGCAACCGTGGCCGCCGATGGCGGCGATCAGCTGACGAACCTCCTCACGCGCGTCTATGAGACCATCGTCGGCGGATTCCACGAGCGCGCCGTCTACTCGTTCACGAAGGCGCAGAGCGCGGTCGAAGCTGCCTCGGCCGGCAAGTTCGCGGCCGTTGCGGCCTCCGCGGCTGCCGTGGCCGGCGGCGGCTATACGACCGTCGAGCGCAAGGTTCCCCACGTCCGCGGGCACGACAAGCCGGCGAAGACCGCGACGCAGCGGCCCACGGTGCAAACGAACGCTCCGGCCACTCCTGCGCCTTCGAGCTCGCCGCCCCCGGCCGTGCGTAGCGTCAAGCGGACGCAGTCCAAGTCGGATGGCGGGGAGTTCGGGACCAACTCGCGCACGACGAAGGGCACGGCACCGGAGTTCGCTCCGACTGACCAGCAGGAGATCCAGCTCACGCGCGCTGCATCCACCGAGGCAACTGTCCCCTCGAGCAGTCCCGGCCCCGAGGCGCCCGCGGCGAGTGCCAGTCCCCCACCACCGAGTGCCCCAGAGTTCGGTGGATCAAGCCCGGCCCCTGAGTTCGGAGGTTGACGATGGAGACCCTTTGGAACGCGGGCCTCAGCGCGCGCACAGCTGCGCCTTGCAGGTTGCGCCTGGCCACGGCGTCGCTGCGCACCATCGCTCTGCTGCTGGGGCTCGGCGCAGATTCGGCCAAGGCGTGCCTACAAGATGTACTCGTGCAACGTTCCAGGTAGGAGCGGACCCGTGCTATCCGCTGCACCGTGGCGCGCCCTGCTCACCGGCCCCCAACTTCGGGTCTTCGATCGCTGCTCCACGGGAGGAGGATTGGTCTAGAACTGGATCCGCAGCAACCGCTGATGGCTCGCGGTTCATCCGCGGGCTTCGAGCTGCGCAGGCCGGACGGCGGACCGAAGGAGGCCATCGGCATTGTCGGCTATCGCACGTGGATCAACGCCGACTTCACCGGCGCGATCGCGTTCATCGAGGTTGGAGGAGCCTTTTCGCCGCCGGGAGGCTCGAATCCCGACACCGCCCCGTGGGTCAGCCCGCCCTTCGCGATCACAAATCCTGCCGTATACGTGTTGCTCTACTGCGCAACAGGCCAAGAAGTCTGCCGGTTCTCCAACAACAGGCCGATGACCATACGCGGCATCGAGTCCGACCTTTACGAGGCAAGCCTGCCCGCAGGGGCCTCGACGGGGGGGCACGCTCCTGACGCGGCAGACACAGCGAGGGAGCCGGACCGTGTCCTACCCCGCAACTGACGAGGAGTCGGGCGTGGCGAAGATCGAGTTCCTACTGGGGAGCACCGTCGTCGGAACCGAGAATCTCGATGCTGATCCGGTCGAATGCCCGCACATCAGTTGGGCAGCCTGTCCATCCCGATACAGCGGACAGTTCTCGATCGACACCTCGACGTTGTCAGAAGGTGACCACGTCGGGACGCTCCGTGTCACGGACGCCGCCGGGAACCGGAAGTTGATCAGGCATCCTGACGTCATCAACGTCTCACGCACTGCGACGGTCGCCCCGGCGGCGGCGAGCGTCTCGGCGGATGGGTCATCGAAGCTGACGGCGCAATTTGCCGCCAACTCGGGCAGCAGGCATACAACTTCGTTCGGGCGCGTCGCTCGCGTTCGGGGCCGTCTCGTCGATGCTGATGGACGACCGATCGCCAACGCAAGGCTCGCGGTGACCGAAAAGTATGACTCCGGAACGGGCTCGCGGACGGCAGAAGTGATGGTATAAGGGTCGCGTCATTGCGCGGCCGATGCCGCGCGGAGGCAAGAAGATCTATATCCAGGGGCGCGCAAGAGGAGGCGCGTGGCAACGATTCGCAGCGCGTCGGACCAACGCGGCCGGACGATTCGCGGGCCGCTACCGACTCCGCGTACGCCGCCCCGGGATCAAGTTGCAGTTCCGAGTCGAGATCCCGCGCCAGAAGGGCTACGCGTACGCCGCTCAGGTCGGCTCGCCGGTCACGAAGACCGTTCGCTGAGGTCCTGGATCCACGGCACCAACATTCTTTGGGATGTGCGACGCTCGGCGTGAGCGGGCCGAGGCATCGCCAGGTCCCGGTGACTTGCCCGCATCTGCTCGACCACGGGCCCCTGCACTACCCTCGAAACCATGATCGAGCGGCTCGTCGAGCAGATCGAGGTGCGCTTCGCGGACGCTTCGCGCACGATGTCCGACCCCGACATCTTCGGGGATCGCAACCGCGCGGCGGCGGCCGGTCGGGCGTACCGCCAGCTCGAGCCGGCGGCGAAGCTGGCTGAGGAATGGCGGCGCGCGAAGGACGACGAGGCGGGCGCGCGGGAGATGCTCGACGAGGGCGAGGATGCCGAGGTGCGCGAGATGCTGCAGAGCGCGCGCGCGGAGATCGAGCGCCTCGAGCAGGAGATCCGCCTGGCGATGGTCGAGCGTGACCCCAACGACGACAAGAACGTCATCGTCGAGATACGCGCGGGCGCGGGTGGAGACGAGGCCGGCATCTGGGCGGGCGACCTGTACCGGATGCTGACGAAGTACGCCGAGCGGCGCGACTTCACCGTCGAGCTGCTGGAGGCCTCCGACGGTGCGTACACCTTCGCGATCAAGGGCGACAGCGCCTACTCGGTCTTCAAGTACGAGGGCGGGACGCACCGCGTGCAGCGCGTGCCGGCGACCGAGTCGCAGGGCCGTGTGCACACCTCGACGGCGACCGTCGCCGTGCTGCCCGAGGTCGAGGACGTCGACGTCGCGATCGACCAGAACGACCTGCAGATCGACGTCTACCGATCCTCCGGTCCCGGCGGGCAGTCGGTCAACACGACCGACTCCGCCGTGCGGATCACGCACAAGCCGAGCGGGATCGTCGTCTCGATGCAGGACGAGAAGTCACAGCTTCAGAACCGTGAGCGCGCGATGCGCGTGCTGCGCGCGCGCCTGTACGACGCGGCGCTCGCCGAGCAGCAG
>JBBSMC010000003.1:0-81080 GCA_038233375.1 Solirubrobacterales bacterium | reverse complement strand
TCTGACCAACGCCGACTACGTCATGGACAACGTCTTCTGGCTCGGCGTCTACCCCGGCCTCGGCGAGCCGCAGATCGACTTCGTGATCGAGACGCTGCGCGAGGCAGCCGAGCTCGGCCTGCGGCGCGGCAGCAACGGCGCCGCCGCAGGTCGCGTCGCGGCGCCCGGCCCCGCCTGAGCCCCGGCCCCGGCCGCGGGGTCAGCCGAGCATCTTCAGCACGTTCAGCAGGCGCCCGTCGGGCGCCCGCCACTCGATCGAGATCCGCCGGCCGAAGCCCTTGGGCAGCACGAGGCTGAAGACGCGCTCGGGGACCTCGATGCGGATCGGCGCGTGATGTCCGGAGCGCGGGCGCACGATGACGTGGTCGGCCGGCTCGGGGACTAGCCCCGCCACCTCCTTACGCGCCTTGCCATCGATGCGGCGCGACGTCATCGAGCTGGTGCCGAGCGTGATGGCGGCATCGCTGAAGGTGCCTCCCGCAGAGCTGAGTCGGCCGTTCGGTCGTAGCTGCGCGAGAATGAGCCCCTCGCGACCGAGGTTGGCGCGGTAGGCGTTCTCCTCACGCTCCAGTGCTCGCCGGGCGCCCTGCAGCACGGCGGGTTCGACGCCGTCGGCCCGCCGTTCGAGCTCGGCGCGCAGCACCGCGAAGCAGCCCGGGTCGCGACCGAGTCCTCGGCCGCGGCCGGCAATGATCATCAGCGCAAAGCGCGTGCCGTTTGTGGCGCGCAGCTCGCGAGCGCCGCCGGAGAGCACCTGCTTCATGCCGGTCATGCGGCCGTACTTGCGCCCGAGCGCCCGCTCGTGCGGCATCGGCGCGCGACGTAGCTGCGGGAACGCTCGCAGCGTCGCCTGCTTCGCCGGGAGCGCCGAGAGCCACGCGGGCCGGCGGTCGAAGCCGTGTATCCGACACGCCGGGTCGTCGTTCGTCGCGTTGTAGACGGTATCGAGCAGATCCGCGACCGGTTGGCGGTCCGCCCCGCCGATGACCCCGGTCGCAGCGGCCGTCACCACGCCGGCGGAGGCAAACAGGCATGCCGCGACGATGGCCGTGCGCACGGCACGCCGGCTGCGCCGCGGCGCCCGGCCTGCGACGCGGCGGCGCAGCTGGCGTTCGAGGTCGTCGAAGCCGTTCATGTCATCTCCTCGAGTTGCTTGCGCAGGCGACGCAGCCCGCGATGGACGCGCTGGCGCACCACGGCCTCCGAGCAGCCCAGCGCGACGGCGAGCTCCGGATAGGTGCGTTCCTCGACGACTCGCGCCATCACCGCGTCGCGGTACGGCGCCGGCAGCGCGCCGAGGAGATCGACGAGGTCGGGGCCGTGCCGGTGAAGCTCGATGGACTCCAGATCGGCATCGACGATCTCGACCGGCTCGAGCGCGAGCCGCCGGCGGGCGTCGTCCTCGACGCGGTTGCGGCGCACGCTGTCGGTGAGCTTGTGTCGTGCTATGCCCAGCAGCCAGCCGATCGCAGGCCCGCGGGCCGGATCGAAGCGCCCGACCGCGACGACAACGGCCGCGAACGTCTCGGCCGTGAGGTCGAACGCGGCCTCACGGCTGGTGACGCGGCGGGCGAAGAACGCCGTCACCGCCGGCAGGTGCCGGCGGTAGAACGCAGAGAAGCCGTCGGGATCGCCCGCCACCATCGCCGCCAGCAGCTCGTCGTCGGTGCGCTCTCGCTCCACTACGAGGACTCTTCGCAGGCGCCGCGCATCTGTGACAGACGTCCTACCGCGGCCGCAGCGCCTGCGCGACCTCATCGGGCACGACCCGCAGCGCCAGCGCGAGCGCGGCGAACGCACCGCCGGCGAGCAAGATCCGTACGAGGTCGGTGACATCGGGCAGCAGGCCCGCCGCCAACCCGGCGCCCGCGGCCAGCGCCACGCGCGGCACCGTGCCGACCTGCGGGCGCAGGCGCGGCCGCACTCGCACGAGCGCGGCGAGCGACACGGCCGTCAGGACGAGCTCGCCGATCGCCGCCGCGGCGGCCGCGCCGACCGCGCCGTGCGAGGGCACGAGCAGCAGCGTGCCGGCGACGATCGCCGCCAGGCCGCTGACGTTGGCGATCACCAGAGCACGGTGGCAGCGCAGCGCGAACAGCGTGTACTGCCATGTCGCCGTCAGGCAGGTGAGGAACACGACGAGCGCCTGCACGCGCAGCACGTCCACGGCGCCGGCCCCCTCGTCGCCGGCGAGGACCGCCATCGCCACGGGGGCGCCCACGACGGTGAGCACGGTGACCGCCGCTCCGCCCACGAGCGCCACCTCGAACGCGCGCTGCACGACGTAGGCCAGGCGCTCCTCGTCGTCGCGGGCCGCCCGTGAGAAGACCGGCAGGATCACCTGCGCGAGCAGGAACGGCACCGCCAGCAGGACCTCGACGATCCGAAACGACGTGGCGAAGTAGCCCGTCTCGAGGTCGACGGCGATGAGCGACATGAGCACGATGACGATCCGCAGGTAGACGCTGTGCAGTGCGACGGCCGTCGACACCGGCAGCGTCTCGCGCAGCAGCGCGCGCCAGGCGGCGAGGTCGAACGACGGCCGCAGCGCGATCGTGCGGTGCACGAGCAAGCCGGTCAGCACGAGCGCGGCGAGGGCGGCGGGGATCGCCAGCGCGAGGAACGGGACGATCTCCGCGCCGATCACGACGAGCGCGACGATCCCCGCGACGGTCACGACCTGGCGTACGAGCTCGGCGATCGTCACCCAGCCCTGACGCAGCTCGGCCTGCAGGACCGTGGCCCAGGTCTGCTGCACGACGAGCAGCAGGAGCCCGAGGCCGGCCAGCACGGTGCCGAGCACGAGCGGCGCGCCGTAGCCCGCCAGCGCCGCGAACGCCGCGGCCGCGCCGATGCCGAGCGCCGTCAGCACGATCCGGATGCCGAGCAGGTTGCGCGCCAGGCGCTCGCGCACCACGCCGCCAGTCGTCGAGTGCTCGCGGATCGCCACCGCCGCGAGGCCCGCGTCGGTGACACCGCCGACGATCCCGATGAGCGAGACGATCGTCGCGTAGCGGCCGAACTCCTCGACGCCGAGGTGTCGCACGAGCAGCGGCGCGGAGGCCAGCGCGAGCAGCGAGCCGGCGCCGTAGCCGAGGATGCGAAGGGTGCTGCCGCGGATCGTCACGCGCCCGGCGTCGGCGCTGTCGAGGACGTCGGGCGCGCCGGCGGGCGGCCTCTCGCTCCCGCCGGCCGGAGGAGAGGAGGGCCCGCTGCTCACGCTGCCATGGTAGGACTCGCGGTCGCCGTGACGCCGCTGCTCTCGATCTGCATCCCCACCCATCACGGCCGCGCCGCGGCGCTCGCGGTGGCGCTGGACTCCGTGCTCGAGCAGCTTCCCGCCGACAACGGCGAGGTCGAGATCGTCGTCTGCGACAACGCGTCCGAGGACGCCACCGCCGACATCGTCGACGAGCGCCGCGCGCGCCACCCGGCCGTCATCACCTACCACCGCAACGACACGAACATCGGCTTCGCGCGCAACATCGTTCTCGCCGCCACGCTCGCGACAGGGCGGTTCTGCTGGCTGCTGGGCAGCGATGACGCGCTGGCCCCCGGCGGCCTCGAGCACGTGCTGGCGACGTTGCGCGCCGACCCGCAGGTCACCGGCCTCAGCGTCAACCGGCGCAACCTCGACGCGCGGCTCGAGCGGCCGGCGCTGCCCGACACGACGGCGCTGCTCGGAGCCCACCTGCGCACCGATGCGCGCGCCTACTCCGCCGCCAGCGCCGCGATCGGCGACATCGGCCTGTACCTCACCTACATCTCCGGCCAGATCGTCGACCGCGAGCACTACCTCGCGACCGCGGCCGCGGCGCCGCCGTCGGTGATCGAGCCCGGCTACTTCATGCACCTGTACATCTTCACGCGCATGCTGGTCGAGCGGCCGCGCTGGCGTTGGGAGCCGCAGGCGGTCGTCCTCAACCGCACCGCCAACGACGCGCTCGTGGAGCTGCTCGACGGCCAGGTTGCCAACTACCAGGTTGAGACGCTGCGCGACCGGGCCGTCGTCTGGGCGGCGGCGCTCGGGCGCCACAGCGAGCTCTTCGCGCTGCTCATGCGCCGCAGCCGCGCGGAGTACGCGTCGCCGCGCAGCGTGCTCGGCTTCAAGCTCGGCCGGCAGCACACCCTCCGCGAGGACCGCCTGCTGCTGCGCACCTTCGGGCGCTACTACGCCCACGATCCGCGCTTCTGGCTGCTCAGCCTGCCGGCGCTGCTGGCGCCGCACCAGGCCGCCAAGGCGATACACCGCGTGTTCGTGCGGCGTCGATGACGATCGCGACCATGAGCGCGAGCAGCAGCAGCGGGTTGATCACCGTGCCGACGTTGACGTCCGCGTAGAGGATCGGCAGTCCCTTCGGCACGAGCAGCAGGCCGAAGAGCGCCACGTAGAGGACGTCCATCCTGCGCCGCTCGGACAGGCCGAGGAACAGCAGCAGCGGCAGGTAGACGTGGATCATGCGGTACTCGTACGAAACACTCGGCACGAGGATCATCGCGCTCGCGAGCAGCGCGACCCGCTGCCACAGCGGTGGGCGCAGGACCGCGAGGGCGACAGCCACGGCGACGAGGATCGCCGCGGCCACCACGGCGTAGTGGACCACGAAGAAGTTGAAGTGCTCGTCCCAGCGGCCGAGGCCGGAGAACGCCGACTTCAGGCTCGCGCTGTGACGCAGCCCCGCCGTGCCCTCGTTCGTGGCCGTCAACAGCGTCTCCAGGGCGCTGCTCAGGCCGTCGACGTTCGCGGACATCGACCCGGGCAGGACGAGCAGCGCCAGCAGCGTCGTCACGGCGAACGTCGCGACGGACACCAGCAGCGCGCGGACCTGTCCGTCGAAGAGGAACAGCAGCCAGAAGATGCCCGCGCTGCCCTTCATGGCGGCGGGGATCGCGATCAGCACGGCGGCGACGTGAAACCGCTCGCGCCGGTAGGCCAGCAGCGCTGCCGCAAGCAGCAGGAACAGCAGGCCCTCGATGTTCGCGCGATCGAGGAGAAACAGGACCGGGGTCGAGCAGGCGGTGAGCACGAGTGCCGCCTGCGTGCGGCTGAGCCGGTCGCCGGCGGCGTGCAGGAACACGAGGGCGACGAAGGCGACGGTGAACGCGCCGAGGTAGAGCACAAGCGCGATCTCGAGTGGAAGCTGCGCGAGAGGGAACAGGACGATGTGCGTGACCGGAAAGTACGAGCTCGGCGCCGAGAGCGGGAAGTCGACGTAGGGATGCGGGCCGCGGCTCGTCTTCCAGGCCTCGAAGAAGTCGCCGAAGTAGTGCGCCCCGAGGATGTTGGGCTGGCCTGGCAGGCCGGTCGCGTCCTGGGGGGTGAAGAGGAACGTCGAGTACGGATAGCCGCGCATGACGTACTGCCCGACGACGTAGTGCGCCGCCACAGCGGCGAGGAACCCGAGCAGGACGATGAAGACCAGCCAGGCAGTCTTCCGCTCGCGGCTCACGGAGCGGCAGGCTAGCCGCTCCTCGCCCCCGGCCGACCTGCCACCCGGGGACCGCGCGATAGCCTGAGGCCCGATTTGGCGAAGCACCTCGCACACGACCGAGATCACGTCACGCGCGTCAACGCGGCGTATCACGACGCGATCGTGCAGAAGTACGACGTGCGCCTGGAGGCCAACGCGCCCGAGGTCCGCGAATGGATCGACACGATCCTGCGCCGCGAAGTCTTCCCGGTGCTCGATGCGACGGGCACCACGCCCAAGGCGATCGACTTCGGTTGCGGATCGGGCTACCTCGAGGGCTACTTCACCGATCGCGAACTCGACCTGCTGGGCCTCGACGTGTCGGCGAAGATGCTCGAGCGCGCCCAGGAGACCTACCCGCACTGGCGCTTCGAGCAGGCTGACGTCTACTCCTTTCAGACCGAGGAGCGCTTCCATCTCGTGATGGAGAACGCGGTCCTGCACCACCTCGTCGACTACGAGGTGCTCGTCGACACGATGGCGGAGCTCACGCTGCCCGGCGGCGTCCTGTTCCTGGGCAACGAGCCCAACCGGCTCGCCTACCGCTACCTCTCACCGCTGGCGAAGCTGTGGCGCGCGACGATCAACCGCTATCGCACCGAGGACGCCGAGCAGCTCGCCGGCGGTGCCGAGTTCGAGGCGCTCAGCGAGTACCACCTCTTCCACGGCCAGGGCATCGACGCGGTCGCGCTCAAGCGCCGCCTCGAGGAGCAGCACGGCTTCCGGCGCGTGACGATCTACTACTCCTTCCGCGAGCTCTTCAGCGCGGTCGAGGAGCAGTACCCGAAGGTCCGGCTCAATCGCTGGGCTCCCGGCCCGCTGCGCGACGGGTTTCCGCTGTCGCGCAACTTCAACCTCGTCGCGCAACGCTGAGCGACGCCCGCCGGTAGGTGGCGCTTCGTCGCCCGCCGGGTCAGCGACGAAACGAGAAGGAGCGGTGCAGGAGGAAGTTCGTGACGACGGTGCCGACGACGACGATCGCCTGCGCGGTGAGAACCGGCAGGCCGGCCACCTCGACGAGCAGCGGCAGGGCGATCACGTTCGCCGCGAGCACGCCGACGTAGACGAGCGAGAAGCGGCCGAGATCGCGCAGGACATGGCCGCGCACCCGGAAGACGAACGTCCGGTACGCCGCGAACGCGACGAGCACGGCGATGACCATCGCGGCGACCAGCACCGCGAGGTAGTGCACATGGTCGCCGGCGAGGTGCAGCATCAGGGCGAACAGCGTGAAGCCGAACGCGGTGTTGAACGCGCCGATGACCAGGAAGCGCAGGCCCTGCTCGCGATCGCTCACGAACTGTCGGCGGCGGCGAGGGGGCGGCGCCGGCGCGCGAACGTCGCGATGGCTCGCAGCCGCGATCGCGCACGTTCATCCAGTGCGGCGTCGACCACCACGGCGGTCATCAGCACGGCCAGCAGCAGCGGGTTGACGAGCGACCCGACGTTTACATCGTCGAACAGGATCGGCAGCCCCTTCGGCACGAGCAGCAACCCAAACAGGGCGACGAACAGCGGATCGCTGCGCCGCGGCTCGCGCGCGACGAGGAAGAGCACGAGCGGGACGTAGAGATGCAGCATCCGGTACTCGAACGAGAGCGCCGGCACGAGGATCATGGCGCCGGACACGAGCGCGACCCGCTGCCACAGGACCGGTCGCAGCAGTGCCAGGACGAGGGCGACGGCCAGCAGGGCGACTAGGCCGACGAACGCATAATTCTGCACGAAGAAGTTGAAGTGATCGTCCCAGCGACCGAGCACCGAGAACGCCGCCTTCAGGCTCGCGCTGTGCAGGAGCGCGGTCGTACCGTCGGTCGTCGCCGCGCTGATCGAGTCCAGCGCGCCGCGCAGGCCGTCGATGTTGGCGCTGGTGCTGCCCGGCAGCGCCACCAGCGCCGCCAGCGTCAAAAGTGCGGAGGCCGCGATCGACGCGAGCAGCTCCCGGAGCCTGCCGTCGAACAGGAAGAGCAGCCAGAAGACGCCCGCGGCCCCCTTCATCGCGATCGGGATCGCGAGCAGCACCGCCGCCAGGTAGAAGCGGTCGCGGCGGTAGGCGAGCATGCTGCCGGCGAGCGCGGCGAAGAGGAACCCCTCGATGTTGCCGCGGTCCAAGAGGAACAGCACGGGGGTGGAGCAGGCCGTGAGGACGAGCGCCGCCTGCCCTCGGTGCAGGCGGTCGCCGCCGACCGCGCGGTACAGCAGCGTGACGAAGAAGACGACGAAGACGAGGACATACACCGCCAGCGCCAGCGACAGCGATAGCTGCGCCAGCGGGAACATGAGGACGTGCGTCAGCGGGAAGTACGAGCTCGCGACGCCCAGTGGCGTGTCTGTGTAGGGGTGCGGGCCGCGGCTGTTGACCCAGGCCTCGTAGAAGTCGCCGAACCGGTGCACGCCGATGACGTTCGGCTCGCCTGGCCACCCGCCCCCGTTGGAGTCGTCCGGCAGATAGAGGAACGTCGAGTACGGATAGCCGCGCATGACGAACTGCGCGACGATGTAGTGAGCGACGACCGCCACGACGAACCCGACCAGCACGATGAGGACGAGCCAGGCCGTCTTGCGCTCGCGGTCCACTGAGCTGCAGCGTAACGGTCGGTTCGTGCACTAGCCTGCGCAGCTGTGAAGCGCGCAACCATGCTGACAGTCACGAGCATCGCCGCTGTGCTGCTCCCGGGCTGTGCGGGCAACGGCACGCAGATCGCGGATGGGCAAAGGTGTGAGACATGGCTGAACGGCAACGGACGCGACCGCTACCTCGCCGCCCACGGGTTGCCCGAGTACGACGCGGGCACCACCGGCCGTCGACCCGACACGGGGGTCCAGGTCGGCGCCCGGATGGATCGCTACTGCGAGGACAATCCCGACCTGCTGATCGACGAGGCCCTCCGGTTGGCCGCCTCCAACGGTGCGCCGGCCGCCGAGCCCCCTGCGACCCGGGATCCCTCTACCACCGGCACGGGCAAGACGAAGAAGAAGCCCTAGACGGTATGGGTGGCGTCGTCGCCGGTTGAGAAGGTCTACGCCCCGCGATGCGGTCGCGCACGCTCACAGCGGCGGCAGCGACGCGTCGAGGGCGATGAGCTGGGAGATCACTAGCGGCGCGCGGGCGCCCCGCACGACGAAGCGGACCTCGGCCTGCTGCGATGCCGCGACCGGCACGCGCAGCTCGAAGCGCCGCCCGGCGCGAGTGGCCCGCAGCCGCACGCGCCGGCCGTCAGGCAGCGTGGCGACGACAGCGACGACCCCGTCCCTCGGCGTCTGCAGCAGCCCGCGGGCGATGACCGTGCGCGCGAAGCGGCCGGGGTTGCCGAACCTCATCGATCCGCCCGCGGCCGGGTCGTTGATCTGGGGGGTCTCGGTCGCCGGGACGACATCCGTCCCGGGGCCGCGCTCGACGTCGGTGAGGTGCAGCGCGGCGTCACGCGCCAGCCGCAGCTCACGGGCGCTGCGTCCCGCCGTCCACCGGCGCGCGTAGTCGACGAGGGAGTAGAACCGAAGCTGGTTGTCCTCGCTGACCATCGGGTTGATCGGGGCTGTCCGCAGCCGCCGCAGCGCGCTGTCGATCGATGCTCCCTCGTCGGCGTAGCCGCGCCGGTCGACCCAGATCCCGCGAAAGCCCGTCGCGACGAAGAAGGGCAGCGTGCGCTCGAGCGGCAGGTGGCTCAGCCGCTTCACCCATTCGCCCTCGGGCCGGCCCTTCGTGCTGCCGTAGCTGAAGCGCAGGCTCTGGGAATGAAGCGGGCCGCGCATGAGCCCGTAGTCGGACATCTGCTCGATCGCCCCGCCCTCGGGAAACGGCGCCGGGGGCAGCTGGAGCACCCCCGCGCGCGGCGGCAGCACGGCCTCGATGTCGCGCACGAAACGCCCGTCGCTGGTGTACTCGTTGCGGTTGTAGTCATACGGCGGGACCATGTTCTGCGTCGTCTGGTCGGCGACGCCGAGCACGAGCACCACGGGCAACAGCGTCGCAACGGCCCAGCGTCCGCGCGGGCTCGCGGCGCGCCTGCGCAGCGCGTCGTAGGCCAGCGCGACGCCGAACAGCCCCAGGAAGCCGATCAGCGGCGAGATCCGCCCCCAGGCCCGCAGGTCCGGGGTGTAGAGCAGCGCGACCATCAACCCGATCCCGCCGACGGTTCCCATCAGGAATGCCGTCAGCACGGTAGCCGCAGCCGGACCGGCGCGAGCGCGGCCACGTGAGCCGGGCGTCACCGCGACGAGCAGCAGCCCGAGAAAGCCCAGCGAGGCGACGAGTCCCAGCGCCGAAAACGCGCTCTCGTTGACGCCGGCCGGAACCTTGGCTCGCGCCAGGCGGCTCGCCAGATCCCGCGCCGGCTCCCAGCGATGCTCGACGACGGGCAGCACCAGCAACGACAGGCTCGTCGCGTAGACGCTGCTGTCGCTCTCCGGGCGTTCGGAGAGCTCGGGGTTGGCACCGTGCTCGTGGGCGTAGAGAATGCTCGGCGAGACCTCCGCGACGAACAGCGCGAGCACGATGAGCGCGGCCAGGCCGCCGCCGACCAGCGACGGCATGTCGCGGCGCACGAGAAACACCGCGAGCCCCGCGAGCGCCAGCAGCATCACGGTGAACAGCGCGTAGTACAGCCCTGAGCCCGCGATCAGCGCGCACATGGCGACGGTCGCCAGCGTGCGCCGCGAGCCCCACCGCGTGATTCTGTTCCCGGCCGTCTCGCCCGTGCGCCGCGCGAAGAGCGGTTCGCCGCCAAACACGCGCATCACGAGCAGCGCGGTGAGCGGCACCGACCAGAAGGCGCCGAGCATGAGCCGTCCCACCCCGCCGCCGACGTGGGCCGGCAGCAGCGCGAACAGCACCGCGACCACGACCGCGGCGGGACGCGAGACCCCGAGCCTGCGCAGCACGAGGCATGCCGACACGGCGCAGAGGAAGAAGCCCAGCAGGAAGTAGGCGTTGACGAGCCGGACGGGATCCTGCGAGAAGAGCGACATCGCCTTGATCACGACGAGGTGCAGCGTGTCGGCGAACGCGCCGGTGAAGTCGTAGAGCTGCTGGCCGAACGGCGCGCCAACATCGGGATTCGTGAAGAACCAGCCGTGGTCGACGATCCCCTTGACGACCTGCTGGGTCCACAGCCCGTCGCCGCCGTAGCCGAGCGGATAGCGCAGCGACGCGTTGTTCCACAGCTGCAGGACGACCGCGGCGGCCAGCAGCGCCAGGAGCCCCGCGAAGGCCGCCAGCACCACCTCCTCCGCGTTCGTCCCCCGCCAGCGGCGTTTCACGATCCGGGGGGCGCCCCGGGGCCGACTGCCGGCCTCGAGTCGTCGAAGCCGTACGCCTCACTGACGATGTAGTTCGGCCGCTGCTTGACCTCTTCGTAGATGAGGCCGATGTACTCGCTGACGATGCCGAGCATCGTGAACAGAAAGCCGAAGAGCAGCAGGATCAGGCCGACGATCGTGCCGAAGCCGGCGAAGGGCACCCCGAGCAACAGGAAGCGCAGGCTCAGCGCGACGAGCACGACGAACGACAGCAGCGACAGCGCGACGCCGAAGGCGGAGATGAGCTTCAGCGGCACGTACGAGTGCGCGAAGATGCCCTTCATCGCTAGGTCGACGACCTTCAGCGAGTGCGCGTTGGAGACCCCGCCGAAGCGCGGCTCGCGCTTGTGCTCGACGCCGATCGAGCGAAAGCCGCTCCAGGCGAACAGCCCGCGGATGAAGCGGTTGCGCTCCTCCATGCCGCGCACGGTCTCGTAGACCTTGCGGTCGACGAGGCGGAAGTCCGAGGCGTTGCGCGGGAGCGCGTCGCTGGTCAGCCTGCCCGCCAGCCAGTAGAAGGCCTTGGAGTTGAACGTGCGGATCGGCCCCGTGCCCTGGCGCTCGGTGACGATCCCGTAGATGTTCTCGTAGCCCTCCTCCCACTTGGCCACGAACTGCGCGATCAGCTCGGGCGGGTCCTGCAGGTCGGCGGTCATGATCACGGCGGCGTCGCCGGAGGCGTACGACAGGCCGGCCGTGATGCCGCCGTCCATGCGGAAGTTGCGCGCGAGCTGGACGATCTTGAAGCGCGGGTCGCGCCGGCGGATTGCGACCAGCTTCTCGTAGGTGTCATCGATCGAGCCGTTCTCGATGATGATCGCCTCCCACTCGTACGCCGACAGGTCGTCGAACACGCCACCGAGCCGGCGCGCGAGCTCGTCGACGCAGTCGGTCTCGTTGTAGGCGGGGACGATGACGGAGATGAGCTTCATGGCTGCATGGACCTCAGGCCTGCTGCGGTGTCATGGATCTGCTGCTCGAGGGAGGCCAGCTCCACGCCGTGGCGACGCGCGAGGCCGGCCATCTCACCGGCTCGTCCGGCGTACTCGTGCGCCGGCCCCGACGGGTCGTAGTCACGGTGAACAGGGAGCGTACCGGCGAGCTCGGAGCCGACGAGCTGCGCCAGCTCGCCCAACTCCACCACACGGTCGCCCGCGGTGTCGAAGACGGCGTCCTCACCCGCCAGCGCCAGGCTCAGCCCGAGCGACGCGACGTCGGCGGCGGCGACGAACGAGCGGCGCACGGGATGGCGCGCCTTGACGACGAGCGGCTCGCCCGCCAGGGCGCACAGCACGAGGTCGCCGAGCGCGAACAGGCGCGGCTTGGCCATGTGCGGGCCCGACACGTTGAAGACGCGGGCGATCGCACACCCCGTCCCCGCGGCGCGGCAGGCCTGCGCGAACGCGAGCTCGTCGAGGTGCTTCAGCGCGCCGTAGGGGTTCGCGCGCAGATCGGTCTCGGGCAGGCCCGCGGTGTCGTACACCGCGCCCGAGGAGGTGTAGAAGAACCCGCTCACACCGCCGCGCTCGAGCGCCCGCAGCACCTCCAGCGAGATCGCCACGTTCGCTGCCACGTAGGCGTCGTGCCCCTGCTCACCGGCGTGCTCGCGCGTGACGAACGCGTAGTGCGCGATGACGTCGTACGGCTGGTCGGCGCCGGCCAGCGTCGCGAGCGCCCGCATGTCGATCCCGTCGACCGTGCGGGCGCGGCTGGCATACGCGCCGACCCGCCGGGCGAAGGCCTCCTCGCCCAGCGCGCCGCGCAGCAGGTCGAGCGTCACGCGCCCCAGCCAGCCGGTGGCGCCGGTGACGGCGATGCGCTCCTCGCCGTCGCGCAGCCGCGCCGCCAGCGCCTCCTGCACCGCTACTTGACGCCGGCCTTCAGCACGTTCCAGCGGGCGTCGAGCATCTCGATGCGCTTGGCGTCCTCCTGGTGGATCGTGCCGTAGTACTCGCGCTTGTTGATGAGCCACAGCAGCTCGAAGTGCACCGCGTTGAGCAGGCCGTCGGCGATGTGGGGCTCCTGACACGCGGCGCCGTCGAACAGGACCTTGCGCGTCTCGAAGCGCGTGAGGTGCACGTCCTGGATCCGCTTGAGGCACGGGATCGAGTCCTTCGAGACGCCGCCGCCGACGACGAGGTCGAGGTCGAGGGTCTTGCAACGCTCCGCGATGTCGAGCACGTAGGCGGTGACGTCGTCGTCGTTGATCGAGTCGCGGTCCTTGCCCAGCGAGCCGACGAAGTCCACGCGGCCGAAGACGACGCCCTCGAGGTTGCCGTCGCGGGTCGCGGGGATCATCTCCTCGCGCGCGTCGAACGCGGCGATCGTCTCGAGGTTGAAGAGGAAGTCGGTGTCGTCGCGCTCCTCCGGCGTGAACGACTTGTCGACCGCCATCGCGTACTTCGACAGCGCGTAAGGGGTCTCGACCATCGGCGCGATGATGTAGTTGACGCCGATCTGCTTGGCCTCGAAGAGGTCGCGCACCGCCTCGCAGCCGCCGATCTTCACCGCAAGGTTGAGCTCGGCCTTGTGGGCGATCTCGACGAGGCGCAGCAGCTCGTCCATCCGGGTGCCCTCGGCCTCGAACTCGGCCTTGACGCCGACGTAGCCGAACTCCTCGCGGCCGCGCCGCAGGATCTCGGTCATCTCGCGTTCGGTCTTGTTCACTGTGGTTCCTCTCGCTGAATTCAAGTGAGGTGCAGCAACTGGCTGCTGACCTCTTCTGGAAGGTCGGGGTTCATCTTGTGCAGTGGATTGGATTGCATCGAGCCGTTGGCCGCAACGCGGCTGGCGATCTTCGGGAAGTACGTCTGCTCGGGATCGACGGGCACGATGAACCCGGCCGGGCCGGGCGCGCCGAACAGTTCGAGGAAGCACTCATCGGTCGCGAAGCCCTCCGTCACCGCGAGGGTCGGAACGCCGAACGCGTCGAAGAGTCGCGGCCAATCGGGAAATCCGAGCCCCGTCTGCGTGTCACAGCCGAGGTACTGGCCGCCGAAGTAGTTGCGCTGCGTCATGCGGATCGAAGCGTAGCCCTCGTTGGAGAACACGAACGTCTTGAGCTGCAGTCCGTTGACCTGGACGGTCGCGAGCTCCTGCAGATTCTGGGCGAATCCGCCGTCACCCTCGAGCAGCAGCGTACGCCGCTGCGGGTGCGCGAGCGCGGCGCCGATCGCGCCCGACAGGCCGTAGCCCATCGACGCCAGGCCCTTGTCGGTGATGACGATCTGCCCCTCGCGCTGGGCGAACGTCTGCATCGTCACGGTGAACGCGCCGCCGCTGGAGCAGGGCACGACGACGTCGTCGGCGTCGCACAGCTCCGACAGGTCGGCGACGAAGCGATAGGGGTCGAGGTAGCCGGACCCGGTCTCGTTGCGCTCGACCACCGGCAGCAGGTCGCGCACGCGCCGGCAGTAGGCGATCCACGCCTCGTAGGACGGATGCGGCCGGTCGACGAGCTCGCGCAGCAGCGGGTTGACGTCGGTCTGCAGCGCCAGGTGCAGGCGCGGGTGGCCCTTCGCGAGCTCGGTGGGCTCGATGTCGACCTGCACGACCTTCGCGTTGGCGCCGAACTCCTGCCAGTTGAACCCCGTCTGCTGCAGGCCCAGCCGTGAGCCGAGCGCGACGATCAGGTCGGCCTCCTGGATGAGGATGTTCGCCGAGCGCTGGCCCCAGGTGTTCGGGCGGCCCACGAAGAGCGGCTCGCGCGCGTCGAGGCGGTCCATCGCGTTCCAGGTCGTCATCAGCGGCACCCCGGCCGCGCGCAGCGCCGGCAGCAGTTGCGCCGCCGTCGCGCGGCTGACGCCGCCGCCCAGCAGCCACACCGGACGCTCGGCCTCGGCCATGAGCGCGGCGATCGCGTCGGCGCCGGCGCCGGGATCGTCGGCGCTCGCGGGCGCCGCGGCCAGCGCGGCGGCGCCGTCCGGCGCGGCCGCGTAGTCGGCCGGGTCGACCGGCGCGCCCTGCGCGTCGAGGCAGATCTCCAGGAAGACCGGTCCCGGGCGCCCGCGCGAGCCGGCGCTGGCCAGGCGCTTGAACTCGTCCTCGCCGATCGGGCGCTCGATGCGCTCGCTGACGACGCACAAGGGCGCGGCGATCGCGCGGCCGTCGACCTCCTGGATGCCGCGCTGGCGCAGGTCGTCGCCGGCGAGGTCCGAGCTCTTGACCTGGCCGCCGATGACGAGGCACTCGCGGCTTTCGAGGAAAGCGCCCGCCAGCGCGGTGACGATGTTCGTCAGGCCCGGCCCGGCGGTGACGAGGGCGAACGCACGGCCCGGACCGCCTGCCTCGTTGAAGTACTCGACGGCGATGCCGGCCGCGACCTCGTGCACGACGGGCACGCAGGTCATAGTGCGGCGCACGCCGTCGAGCAGATGCATCGAGTTGCCGCCGGCGACGAAGAAGCAGTGCGTGTAGCCCAGTTCCTCAAGCCACCGGACCATGAGCTCGGAATACTTCATCACGCGCTGACCGTAGCGATCGCCTCGTCCATCGCGTCGTGCACGCGGGCGATCGTCGCGTCGTCGCGCGCGAAGCGCCGCTCGACGATACCGCCGCCAGGCGTCGGCAGGATGAGGTGCAGATGGCCGGGCGAGTGCTTCTTGTCGGAGAGCATCGCGGCCTCGAAGGCCGCCGGGTCCCGGCGCGCCAGGCGTTCGGGCAGATCCTCGGCGACGGCGATCAGCGCGCTCGCGTGCGCGGCCAGCACGGGCGCCGGGTGGCCGGCGAACGCCTCTGCCGCCAGGACGCCGAGCCCGACGGCCGTACCGTGGCCGACCTCGAAGCGCGTGGCCGCCTCCAGCGCGTGACCGAAGGTGTGGCCGAAGTTCAGCAGGCGCCGCTCCCTCTGGTCGAACTCGTCGATCTCGATGAACCACTGCTTCGCCGCGAGGGCGTGGTGGATCAGCGCCGCCATATCGCCGGCCTCGTGCAGCTCGAGGTAGCGTGCGAACGCCTCCGGGCCGCGGCACCAGGAGATCTTCATCGCCTCGCACAGCCCGCCGGCGCGGTCCTCGGCGGGCAGCGTGTCGACGAACGCGGGGTCGACGACGACGAGCTGCGGCGGGTGGAAGTTGCCGGCCAGGTTCTTGTAGCGCCCGACGTTCAGCGAGCTCTTGCCACCGATGCACGAGTCGCACATCCCCAGCAGCGTCGTCGGGGCGTAGCTCCACCGAAGGCCCCGCATGTACAGCGACGCCGCCGCCGTCGCGACGTCCTGCACGATCCCGCCGCCCATCGCGACGAGATGGTCGCCGCGCGTCGTGCCGAGGTCGCGCAGGCGCTCGATGAGCCGCTCGGCCGCGCTCAGCGTCTTCGCGCCCTCCTCGGCGGGCAGAAACAGCGTGCGCTGCGCCTCGGGCGCGAGCCGCTCGTCGAAGTAGGCGTCGGCGATGACCGGAGCGTCCGGGCGCTGGGCGAGCAGGTCGTCGAACGCGCCGTCGCCGATCTGCACGTCGTAGGCGCCCCGGCTGGAGGCGATCGTGAGGCTAAAGCGCGCGGGCATGCGAGAAGCCGAGGTCGACGGCGATCGACTGTCCGGTGACGCCCGTGTTCGCGGCCGAGCACAGATGCGCGGTCAGCCCGGCGACGTCGCCAAGCGAGGTCAGGCGGCCGAAGCCGGTCTGGCCGGCGACGCCGTCGATCTGCGCGTCGGAGAGCATCGCGCGCGTCATCGGCGTGTCGGTGACGCTCGGCCCGACGGCGTTGATGAGATGGCCCTCGGCGGCGAGGTCGATCGACGCGGCGCGCACGAGGCCCCCGATCGCCGCCTTGGAGACGGTGTAGGAGAACTTGCCCGGCCGCGCGACCTGCTCCCAGATGGAGCTGATGACGACCATCCGCGCCGGTCGCGCGAGGCGGTCGGCCCGCAGCAGGTGCGCGAGCGTGACCACCACGTAGGTGACGTTCGCGGCCATGACGGCCTCGAAGGCGTCGCGCTGCACCGTCGTGGCGGCGTCGTTGAGGTTCGCGCCCTGCGCCCACACGACGGCATCCAGCGCGGGCAGGTCGTCGAGCGCGGTGAGTCCGTCGGGGGCGGCGATCGGGTCCAGCGCGATCGTGTCGCCGCCGCCGTCGCGGCTCGTGCCGTGAACGGTGAAGCCCGCGGCGGCCAGCCTGTCGGCGATCGCGCTCCCGATCGCGCCGCTCGCGCCGAAGACGAGCGCTTGGGTCGCGTCAGCCAACGCGCGCTACTCCCAGGTTACCCAGGGCGGCGAGCCGGCGTCCCACTGCTCCTGCAGGACGATCTTGTCGCGCAGCGTGTCCATGACCTGCCAGTAGCCCTCGTGACGAAACGAGCTCAGCTGACCCTCGTGGGCGAGGCGGCGCAGCGGCGCCTCCTCCCAGATCGTCTCGTCGCCTTCGATGTAGTCGCCGATCTGCGGCTTGAGCACGAAGAAGCCGCCGTTGGTCCAGGTGCCGTCTCCGCCGCCGCGCGGCTTCTCGCGAAAGCTCGTCACGCGGTCGCCGTGGACGTCGAGCGCGCCGAACCGGCCGGGCGGCTGCACCGACGTGACGGTGGCCAACGTGGCCTGCTCGCGATGGAACGCGATCAGCCTGGTGAGGTCGACGTCGGCCACGCCGTCGCCGTAGGTCAGGCAGAAGTCCTCGTCGTCGCCGATGTGCGCCAGCGCGCGCTTCAGGCGCCCGCCCGTCAGCGTCGCGGCGCCGGTGTCGACGAGCGTCACCCTCCACGGCTCGGTCTCCGACGCATGGACGTCGATCTGGCCCGTCGAGAGGTCGATCGTCAGGTCGCTGTTGCGCATGAAGAAGCTCGCGAAGTAGTCCTTGATCACATCGCCGCGGTAGCCCAGGCAGATGACGAAGTCCGTCAGCCCGTGCGTGGCGTAGTGCTTCATGATGTGCCACAGCATCGGCCGCCCGCCGATCTCCACCATCGGCTTGGGACGGACGCTCGTCTCCTCGCTGAGCCGGGTGCCGGTGCCACCGGCCAGGATCACGGTCTTCATCGCGCCACAAGGTACTCAGATCGCCTCCGCGCGAGCCGCGCCGCTAACGTGCCCCCGCCATGGCGCGATCAGCCCTCATCACAGGAATCACCGGCCAGGACGGCTCCTATCTCGCTGAGCTGCTGCTCGAGCGCGGCTACGAGGTCCACGGCATGGTGCGTCGCGCGTCGACGGAGAAGTTCGACCGCATCGAGCATCTGCGCGACCGCATCACGCTGCACCAGGGCGACCTGCTCGACCAGCGCTCGCTCGTCGACACGCTGCGCGCCGCCAAGCCCGACGAGGTCTACAACCTCGCCGCGATGAGCTTCGTCGCGGTGTCGTGGATCCAGCCCACGCTGACCGCCGAGTTCACCGGCGTCGGCGTGACGCGCATGCTCGAGGCCGTCCGCGAGGCCTGTCCCGAGGCGCGCTTCTACCAGGCCTCCAGCTCGGAGATGTTCGGCAAGGTGCTCGAGGTCCCGCAGACGGAGTCCACGCCGTTCTACCCGCGCTCGCCGTACGGGGTGGCCAAGGCCTACGGCCACTTCATCACCGTGAACTACCGCGAGTCATATGACCTCTTCGCGTGCTCGGGAATTCTCTTCAACCACGAGTGCGTCTTCGAGAACACGCCGCTCATGGTGCGCACAGATGGCATCGTGTCCGTGAAGACGCCGGCCGATCTTGTCGCGCTGCAGCGCAAGGGACGCTCCGCGCAGAGCTTCACACCCGAAACGCTGCTCGACGTCTGGGACGGCAGCGAGTGGACGCCGATCCGGGCGATCACCGCGACGCGGCGGCGGCGCACGGAGCCCGACCATCGTGGCCTGTCGGTCCAGGCGCGTGGCGGCGTCGTCGACGTCACCGCGCACCACCACATGCTCGACGCCGAGGGCGACGAACTGCGCGCCGACCAGGTCGCCGACGGCGGGCGGCTCGCGCTGTTCGACGAGTTCCCATGCTCGAACGAGTGGTCGGCGATCGCACCGGAGACCGGCGAGCTGCTGGGCCTGCTCGCGGCGGACGGCTACGTGTCGCGCGACGGTTGCGGCGTGCGCTTCATCAACAACGACCCGATCCTGCGCACGCGCGTAGCTCAGCTGTGGTCGCGCTGCTTCGGCGGAACATCGAACGAGTGGGTGGGGCGCTCCGGCTTCGACAGCTCGCGCGAAGTGCACGCGGTGAACCTCAACGGCGCCAACGGCCTCGGCGGCTGGCTGCGCGAGCAGCTCTACACGCCGACCGCACACAAGCAGGTGCCGCCGATCGTGCTCAATGCGACCGGAGACGTGACCGAGGCCTTCCTGCGCGGCTACTACGCCGGCGACGGGCTCAAGCGCGGCCGCGGCGAGTCGATCAAGACCAACAGCGCCGTGCTGGCGCAGGGCGTCTGCTGGCTGTACGCGCTGCAGGGCCAGCACGCGTCGGTCTACCTCGAGCAGCGCGCCGGCAAGGTCTACTACCAGCTCAACCTGCGCACCGCCGCCCCGGCGGGTATGAAGGGGGCGCACCTCCGCAAGGACCCTGCCGAGGTGCGACGCGTTGTTTCGGCGATCGTCGCCGACGACGAGTGGGTCTTCGACATCGAGACCGAGAGCGGCGTGTTCGCCGCCGGGGTCGGCCGGCTCGTCGTACATAACTCGCCACGTCGCGGACTGGAGTTCGTGACTCGCAAGATCACGTGGCACGCGGCCGCGATCAAACACGGCCTACGGGATCACGTCTCGCTGGGCAATCTCGACGCCGAGCGCGACTGGGGGTACGCGAAGGACTACGTCGAGGCGATGTACCTGATGCTCCAGCAGGACACGCCCGAGGACTTCGTCATCGCGACGAACCGGACAAACAGCGTGCGCGAGTGCGTCGAGATTGCCTTCGACGAGGCGGGGCTGCCCGAGTGGGAGAAGTACGTCCGCCTCGACCCGGCCTTCCTGCGGCCGGCCGAGGTCGATCAGCTCATCGGCAACCCGGCGAAGGCCAAGCAGCAGCTCGGATGGGAGCCCCAGACGACCTTCGAGGAGCTCATCCGGCTCATGACGCGCGCCGACCTGCAGGCGCTCGGCGGCTCCTAGATCGAGCTGCGTGATCGGCTCCGTGAGGAGCGCTCGCGGAACCGTCCGCAGGTTGTCGAGACTGACCGCGCACTCGATCGGCATGCCGTCGGCCGGTCCGAGCTCGACTTCGCTGTCGATGGCGCGGATCGTGCGTGTGACGAGCGCGACGACGACGTTTACGCAGCCGCGGCAGCGCCTCGTCGCGGGTGAGAACTACGACCGGGCGACGGCCTTCTTCCTCAAGCTCAAGCCAGCAGACCGCGCCACGGGCTACCACGGTTCTTCGCGGATCGCCTCACGCGCGTTCTGCAGCGCCCAGGCGTCCTGCGCCGGCTCTGCATTCTCTGCCCGCGCCCAGTGCTGCAGGGCCTCATGGTCCCGTGCGAGGCGCACGAGAGCGGCCTCGACCTCGGCCTCATCAAGCTCGTCCACCAGGCGGTGAGCTTCTCTCGCGTCGTCACACCCTCAACGTTACCCCCGCGGGGCGCTCTTCTCGGTGCTCTAGATCGCGCGTACGGGAGTGGCGGCTAAGTCGCCGATCTGCGCGAGCGTCACGGCGCGCAGGTCGTCGCCCGCGGCCAGCGCCCGATGTCGCTGCGCACGTCGGCCTCCAGCCCGTCGCCGACGCCCGCCAACTCGTACAGCGAAGGCGTCGTTCGGGACCCCGTCGAGTCCGAGCGCCGCGGCCTCGAGTTCGTCACCCGCAAGATCACGGGGCACGCCGCGTAGCCGTTGAGGAGGCCGGCGATCAGCTCGCGCAGGCTTGCGGTTCGTCAGGCCGCTAAATAAGGCCCTAGACCTGGAGCGGCGTTATCCTCGGTGGCTAACGATGACCTTGTGCTACCATGGCGCACATGGAGTCGTCCGTGGGCGTCCGGGAGCTGCGACAGAACCTCAGCCGCTATCTTGAGCGCGTGA
Organism: Solirubrobacterales bacterium; assembly: GCA_038233375.1. Lineage (GTDB taxonomy): Bacteria > Actinomycetota > Thermoleophilia > Solirubrobacterales > Solirubrobacteraceae > CADCVQ01. Next base: position 60,389 of record JBBSMC010000003.1, on the reverse strand, counting down.
AGGCGGGGGAGGCGTTCGTGGTCACCGAGCGCGGCAGCGAGGTTGCGCGCCTGACGCCGTCTGGTGGTCGCCGAAGCCCGCTGGCGCGGCTGATCGCCGAGCGGGGCGCCACGATCCCGCAGGGTGATCTCATCGCCAATCTGGGGCCGCGCCATCGCGTTGACGGCCCGTCGACGGCGGACGTGCTCGCCGAGCAGCGAGAGGAACGTCTCTGAGCTCCGGTGCGAAGCTCGCATACCTGGACACCTCGGCGTACGTGAAGTTGATCGTCGAGGAGCCCGACTCCGTCGCTCTGCACGGCGAGTTGGGTCGCTGGTCGGGATGGACCTCAAGCGCGCTGCTGGGGGTTGAAGCGGTGCGCGCCTGTCGGCGCCTGGGCGAAGCCGTCGCCGAGTCCGCGGAGGCGAGCTTGAGCGACATCGCGCTGATCCCGATCGACGACGCCGTGCTGGCGATCGCGCGACGCCTGGACCCCAGCGAACTGCGATCGCTGGATGCCATCCACCTGGCTACCGCACTGAGCATCAGCGCCGATCTCGGGGCATTGTTCAGCTACGACGACCGGCTGACCGCGGCGGCCGTGACGGCCGGCCTGCACGTGCTGACTCCCCACTGACCATTCGATGACGTTGACGAACCCGGCGGTGACCTTGGAGGGCGGCGATCTCCTGTCTGCTGATCTGCGGTGTGCGCCCGCGCTCGGACCGCACCCCCGTGCGAGTGTGGCAGCTGACGAGCGCATATAGCTCGCCAGCTGCCACGTTGCGGATTCGCCCCCTCCGTCCGCTCTCGCTGCGCCTCGTCAGGTTTGGATCGCACGCGCGGGACTGGCGGCGAAGCGCTGGATCTGGTCGAGCGTGACGGCGCGGAGGCCCTCGCCCGCATAGAGCGCGCGGTACCACTCGACGATCGCCGCCAGCGCCTCCTCGAGCTCCCAGGCCGGCGCCCAGCCGAGCTGCTCGCGCGCCTTCGTCGAGTCCAGCGCGAGGAAGCGCGCCTCGTGCGGGTGGGGGGTGGGCGGGTCCGAATCCAGCTCCCAGCGCAGCTCGCCGGGCCACAGCGCGGTGAGGCGGTCGGCGATCCAGCGCACCGGCCGGGCGTCGTCGAGCGCGGGGCCGAAGTTCCAGCCGCCCTGGTGGCCGGGCGAGGCGTGCAGGAGCTCGGCGAGGCGCAGGTAGCCCGACAGCGGGTTGAGCACGTGCTGCCACGGGCGCACGGCCTCGGGGTTGCGGATCGGGATCGGCGCCCCCTCGAGCGCGCCGCGCATGATGTCCGGGATCAGGCGGTCGGCGCCCCAGTCGCCGCCGCCGATGACGTTGCCCGCGCGCGCCGACGCGAGCCGCGGCGCGCTGTCTGACCCGGCGGCGCCGGGCGCGAAGAACGATCGCAGGTAGGCGTCGGCGACGAGCTCGGCACAGCCCTTGGAGTTCGAGTAGGGGTCGTGCCCACCCTTCGGGTCGTCCTCGACGAACGGCCGCTGCGGACGTGACGCGAAGTTGTCGTAGCACTTGTCCGACGTGATGTTCACGACGACGCGCACGGAGTCGGTCCCGCGCACCGCCTCGAGCACGTTGACCGTGCCCATGACGTTCGTCTCGTACGTCCCGCGGGGATCGGTGAACGAGCGGCGCACGAGCGACTGCGCAGCCATGTGGATGACGATCTCCGGCGCGTTGCGGGCGAAGGCGTCGAGCAGCGCCCCTTGGTCGCGGATGTCGCTGCGCACGTCGGCCGCCAGCCCGTCGGCGACGCCCGCCAGCTCATACAGCGAAGGCGTCGTCGGGACCCCGTCGGCCACGCCGGTCACGCGCGCGCCCATCGACTGCAGCCACAGCGCGAGCCAGGCGCCCTTGAAGCCCGTGTGGCCGGTGACCAGAACGGACCGGTTGCGCCAGAACTCCGGATCGACGAGAGGCGGCATCGAGCGTGATGCTAGGCGGCGTGCGGCGCTACGTCAGCGACCAGGCCGCATGGTAGATTGCCATGGCCATGGCACGACGCATGAAGATCTCCAAAGGTGGTCAGCTTTCGGTTCCGGCCGACGTCCGCAACCGCTGGCGGACGAACACCGTCGTCATCGACGATCGAGGCGATCATCTCGTCGTGCGGCCCGTCGCCGACGATCCGGTGGAGGCGACGTTCGGCATCTTCGCCGAGGAGTTCGCAGACGCACCTGCGGCCGAGCAGCTGATCCGAGAACTGCGTGAGCAGGACGCCGCGGCCGGGGATCCGCGCGCCGTACCGTGATCCTGCTCGACGCGTCGGCCCTGCTGGCGCACCTCATCGGACAGCCGCGGGGGCGGGCCGTCAGCGCACTGCTGGCCGATGGCGGGCTCGGCATGGCGACGGTAAGCCTCGCCGAGACCGTCGACATCCTCTCGCGCCGCGTCGGCCACGAACGCGCCTGCGACGCGCTCGCGCCTCTCGTCGACGGTCCGGTGGCTCATCTGCTCGCGCTGGATGGCGCTCGCGCGTGGCGCGTGGGCGAACTACGAGCCCGCCACTATCACCGCACGCGGCGTCCCGTCTCCCTGGCCGACTGCGCGCTGCTCGCGTGCACGGGCCCCGACGACTCGATCGCCAGCCTCGACGCGATGGTCGTCGCGATGGCGCGCGACGAGCAGATCGACATCGTCGATCTTTGAGCCTGGATCTCACCGAAGATCGTGGATGGCTCGGCGTTGGGAGTCGAGCCCGCGTGGATCGGCCGCGAATCCTCAGGGCGGGTCCTTCGGAGAGCGGCCGATCCGCGCCGGCGAAGGCTCCCGGCGTCGAGACGCCGCGAGATTCGGGGAGATCCAGGCTGAGCGGGCGCGGCGGGCCAGCCCGCGGACCGCGCCGGCCCGAGCAGCCGTAGGCTCCACGGCTCCCATGCCGGTTCCCCTCTTCGACACGCACACCCCGGTCCAGCCGCTCGCGGCCGAGATCGATGCCGCGATCGCCGGCGTCGTCGCATCCCGCAGCTTCATCCTCGGCCCGCAGGTCGCGGCCTTCGAAGCGGAGTTCGCGGGCTACTGCGGCACGCGCCACGCCGTCGGCGTCGCCAACGGCACCGACGCGCTGACGATCGCCCTGCGCGCGATGGGCGTCGGTCCCGGCGACGACGTGATCGTGCCCTCGTTCACGTTCTACGCGACCGCTGAGGCGATCCCGGCGACGGGCGCGCGCGTCGTGTTCTGCGACGTCGACCCCGACACGTACTGCATGACCGCCGGGACGGTCGCCGGCGCGCTGACCCCCGCGACGAAGGCCATCGTCGCCGTGCACCTGTTCGGCAACCTCGCGCCGGTGGCGGAGATCGAGGCGCTCGGCGTGCCCGTGCTCGAGGACGCCGCGCAGGCGGCGGGCACCCGCTGCACCCACCCCCCCGCCCGCCCTGGCGCGCTTGGCCGCGCCGGCACGTTCAGCTTCTTTCCCTCCAAGAACCTCGGCGGCTTCGGCGACGGCGGCGCGATCACGACCGACGACGACGCGCTCGCCGAGGCCGCGCGGATGCTGCGCTTCCACGGCTCGCACGACAAGCTCACCTACGAGCACATCGGCTACAACTCGCGCCTCGACGAGCTGCAGGCCGCGATCCTGCGCGTGCAGCTGCCGTCGCTCGACGCATGGGCCGACGGGCGCCGCGCCGCCGCGCGCCACTACGAGGAGGCCGGCCTCGGCGAGCTCGTCTCGCTGCCCGTCGCCTCCGACGGCTGCGAGCCGGCCTGGCATCTGTACGTCGTGCGCACCGAGCGCGCCGACGAGCTCGCGGCCGGCCTTGGCGAGCGCGGGATCGGCTGCAAGGCCTACTACCGGCTGCCGGTGCACCGCCAGCCGGCGATGCTGGCGCTCGCGGGCGGTGTGCAGCTACCGGTCACCGACGAGCTCGCGCGGACGCATCTCGCGATCCCGATGAGCCCCGTGCTGAGCGCCGAGCAGGCGGCCGAGGTGACCGCTGCGGTACGCGCCGTCGTGGGATGACGAAGCCCTCGCGAGCTCCCCCCGCGCCGGTACGATTCACCCGTGGCGATCGATCAACGACGACGCCTTTGCGAGGCGGCCGAGGCTGCGCACGCAGCGCAGGATCGCGGTGATCACGCCGCCGCGAACGCTGCCTGGCGACGCTATCTGCTGATCGAGGACGCGGCGCGCGATCCGCAGGAGCTGCTCGACGAGGGCGTGGCCCTGAGCAAGGTCGCGATCGACCTCTGGCTACAGCGTTGAATGATTTCGCGGCGGCCCTGCGCGATCTCAACGAGGCCGGTACGGGCCACGGGCCACGGGACGCGGCAGTGACGAGCTCGACCTCGAGCGCCTGCGCGAAGCGCACGGCGAGCTGCCCGGCATTCCGCAGGATCGGTAGGCCGGGCTGGACCGATGGTTTGCTCACGTAGCGGTTGTCCTGCCTGTCAGGTGGAAGCCCAGCTGGGCGGCGGGTTACGTCAGAGCAGCTTCGCGGCCACGTGGCGGTTGTGCTGCCTGTCAGGTGGCGACCAGCAGGACCTCCACGCGACTGCGCTTGCGCGTGGCTCGGGCGAAGCCGGCGTCAGCGGTGAGAAGTGTCGCCCCGTCCTCGGTCAACAGCTCGGCGAGCGCCAGGTAGGTGGCGTCATACGCCGAGAGGTTGTCCTTCAGATTCCAGATTCTGTCGATCAGGATGTCGTGCGGGTAGCGCTCGACCGGAAGGTCGGAGAGGTCGGCGAGGGCCTCCAAGGCGCGGTTTGGCGACGCCTCCCCCGAGGCGACGACGCGCCGCAGGGCGCTGAGGATCTCGACATCGAGCAGGTGCGGAGCGTGAAGCATGTGGTCGTGCGCCACGATGTGGCCCGCGACGTCCTCGGCCGCGGACCGCGCGAGGAGAAGCTCCACGATCGCGCTCGCGTCAACGACGAGCATCGCGCCGGGCACGTTCGCCGGCGATCAGCTCCGCTGCCGGCGGACCGCCAACCGTCGACCGTCGACCGGGCGGGCCTGATCGCCGCGATCGTTCGAGCTCCTGCTGCAGGCGCTCGAGCACGCGCACGACGCGCAGTCCGCTGTCGCCGTCCGAGCGCGGCGGCGTACCGCTGCGCACGCACTCGACGAAGTGCTCGACCTCCAGGCGCAGCGGCTCGGCGTTGGAGATCCGCGGGCTGTGAATGTCGCCGGCGCGGGTGATGTACTCGCCGTAGGAGGTCGCCGACTGGTCGAAGCCCTTGTCGTAGACGGTGACCTTACGCTCGGGGTCCATGTCGTCGAACGTCGCCATCCGCTGCGAGCCGACGACCGTGAAGCGCCGCTCCTTGTGCGGGTCCAGCCACGAGAGGTGCAGGTGCGCGGCGAGGCCGGAGGGGAAGCGCAGGAAGGCGAACACGACGTCCTCGATGCCGGGCCGCATATAGGACTCGCCGTGCGCGGAGACCTCGGACGGGTCCTCGCCGGCGAGGTGCAGGATCACCGAGATGTCGTGCGCGCCGAGCGACCACAACGCGTTCTCGTCCGCGCGCAGCTGCCCGAGGTTCAGGCGGTTGGAGTAGATGTAGTGGATGTCGCCGAGCTCGCCGGCGTCGGCGATCTCCTTGAGCTTGCGCACGCCCGGGTGGTACTCGAGCAGGTGGCCGACCATCAGCAGCTTCCCGCTCGCCCGCGCCGCGGCGACGGCGAGCTCGGCGTCGGCGACGGACTGCGCGAGCGGCTTCTCGACGAAGCAGTGCTTGCCGGCTTCCAAGACGCGGACGGCGAGCGCCGCGTGGGTCGGCACCGGCGTGGCGAGCACGACCGCGTCGAGCTCGTCGTCGGCGAGCAGATCCTCGATGTCGGCCGTAAAGCGGGCCCGCGGATGCTTCGGTGCGAGCCTCTCGCGCAGCTCGCCGCGCGCATCGCAGCACCAGGCCAGCTCCACGCCCGCCACCAGGTCGAAGTTGCGCGCGAGGTTCGGTCCCCAGTAGCCGAGTCCGACGACGCCGACGCGCACCGATCCCGCCACCGTGGGAGCCACTACAGCAGCACCGCGCAGCCGCCCGATCGCCGCGTCACGCCGCGCAGGTCCAGCGTCAGCGACACCTGCGCCGCCACCGCGTCGTGGTCGATGCCCGGGTGCGCGGTCACGATCAGCGCGAGATCCGCGTCCGCGATGACCTCGTCGAGCGACACACTGCGCAGGCCGAACTCGGGCAGCTCGTCGACGAACGGGTCGTGGTAGCGCAGGTCGGCGCCGAGCGCGCTCAGCAGCGTCACGATCTTCAACCCCGGCGACTCGCGCACGTCGCCGACGCCGGCCTTGTAGGAGACGCCGAGGATCGCGATCCTCGAGCCGCGCACCGGCTTGCTCGCCTCGTTGAGCAGGCGCTCGACCTTCGACACGCAGTGGTAGGGCATCTGCTGGTTGACCTTGCCGGCGAGCTCGATGAACTCCGTCGCCATGTCGAACTCGCGCGCCCGCCACGAGAGGTAGAACGGGTCGACGGGCAGGCAGTGGCCGCCCATCCCCGGACCGGGCTCGAAGCGCATGAAGCCGTAGGGCTTCGTCGCGGCCGCGTCGACGACCTCCCAGACGTCGATCCCCATCCGGTCGCAGAGCATCGCCAGCTCGTTGACCAGGGCGATGTTGACCGAACGGAAGATGTTCTCCAGCAGCTTCGTGAGCTCCGCGGCCTCGGGCGTCGAGACGCGCACGATCTCGTCGCAGACCTCGCCGTATAGGGCGGCGGCGCGATCGCCGCAGGCCTCGGTCAGGCCGCCGACGATCTTCGGCGTCGTGCGCATCGTGAAGTCCGTGCGCCCGGGATCGACGCGCTCGGGCGAGAACGCGAGGCTGAAGTCCTCGCCGGCGACGAGCCCCGACTCGGCGAGGATCGGGGCCAGGCGCTCGCGCGTCGTGCCGGGATACGTCGTCGATTCGAGCACGACGAGCTGGCCGGCCCGCAGCACCTCGGCCAGCGCCCGCGCGGCGCCGACGAGCGGGCCCAGGTCGGGCTCGCGGTTGGCGGTCAGCGGCGTCGGGACGCAGATGAGGATCGCCTCGCAGCGCGCGAGATCGGCGAACTGCGTCGTCGCCTCGATGCGCGGCGCGAAGGCGGCGAGCACGTCGTCGGCGACGTCCTCGATGTAGGACCGGCCCGCGCGCAGGGCGTCGACCGTGCGGCGGTCGATGTCGACCGCCACGACGTCACGTCCCTGCGCGGCGAAGGCAACGGCGAGCGGCAGGCCGACGTAGCCCATGCCGATGACTCCGACGGCCATAGTGGCGGCGAGTCTAGAAGTTCACGCCGACCGGAGCCGTCGCGAGTGCCCGGGACACGCGGTCAGACCGCGCGCGCCGGGCACCGCCGCGTCCGCTCAGGCGATGACGTTGATGTTCTCGCAGTCGTCGTCGACGAAGGCGACGCTCGCGAACGCCCCCATCGCGAGGATGGCGAGCAGCGCGGTGATCCGTCCCGCTCGAAGCTGTACGCGCGTCATCTGTTCTCGCTGACTGGCTGAAGCACGCCGATCGCGCCTCGATTGGGCGCGGGCGTACAGTCAGCCACCTGTTCAAAAGCAACTGCTTTGCCGGGATCTCACATGTCGGCGATTCGCCCGGGACCCATTTCCGGTGTGTCAGGGTGCGACACAGTCATCGCCCTCAACCCGGCGGGTCGCGATCGAGCTCGGTGAGATCCGCGCGGACCATCTCCTCGATCATCGCCTCGAAGCTCGTCTCCGGCTCCCACCCGAGCCGCTCGCGGGCCAGAGCGATGTCGCCGACCGGCGGCATGCGCTCCGACGGCCGCACCAACCGCCGGTCGACCCGGACGTACTGCTCAGGGTCCATGTCGACGACGGCGAACGCCGCGCTGACGAGGTCGCCGACCGTCCGCCCAGCGCCGCTGGCCAGCACGTAGTCGCCCGGCTCGTCCTGCTGCAGCATGAGGTGGTAGCCGCGCACCACGTCGCGGGCGTGCGACCAGTCGCGCACCGCTTTGAGATCGCCGAGCACGAGCTCGTCCTGCAGGCCGAGCTTGATCGCCGCCGCCGCCCGCGAGACCTTGCGGGGGAGGAAGCGCTCCGGCCGACGCGGCGACTCGTGGTTGTAGGCGATCGCGCTGGATGCATGCAGGCCGTGCTTCTGGCGCAGCGTGTCGACGAGCCCGAAGGCGGCGAGCTTGGCGACGCCGTAGGGGGAGCGCGGGCGCATCGGCGTCGCCTCGTTCTGCGGCGAGACGTCCGCCGCGCCGAAGATCTCACCGGAGCTTGCGACGAGCACCCGTGCGCCGTCGATCTCGCGCGCGGCCTGCAACAGCGTCGCAGTGGCGCCTGCCACGAGCGCGAGCGTCCCTGCCGGGTCCTTCCAAGAGGCGGGCACGAACGTCGGCGCCGCGAGGTGGTAGAGCTCGTCGGGCGCGGTCTCGAGCACCGCCGCGCGCAGCGACTCGGGGTCGGCGAGATCGCCCTTCACCGTGGCGACGCCCGCCGGCGCCTGCGAGCCCTCGCGCACGAGCCCGACGACGTCGTAGCCGAAGCCCTGCAGGAGCTCGGTCAGATAGAAGCCGTCCTGCCCCGTGATCCCGGTGATGAGCGCGCGCGGCATCGCGGCAGGATATCGGTCCCGTTTTCACGAACTCCCTGCGGGTATGCGAGAAGGGACGGGCCATGCAAGAACGCAACCTTTCGACGCGACGAGCGTTCTCACTCGTACTCTGAGCACAGCGCGTCAGCGTCGAACCTCCCGATGACCCTCTCCCGCCCCCTCCCCAGCGGGTTGCCTCTCGCCCAAGAGCCGGCAGCCGCCCCGATCGCGCCCGACGCCGTCAACATCCTCGGCATCCCGCTGGCGATGACCGACTACGCGGCGACGCTGGACTGGATGGACGCAACGATCGCCCATCGCGAGACGGGCTACATCTGCGTCGCGGCCACACACACCGTGATGGTCTGCGACGAGGATCCCGAGCTGCGCGAGGCCGTCCTGAACTCCTCGCTGACCGTGCCCGACGGCCAGCCGCTCGTCTGGGCGATGAACGCGCTCGGCGGCGAACTCCAGGACCGCGTCTACGGACCCGAGCTCATGGCCCGCTACTGCGAGCGCGCCGCCGGCACGGGCACGCGCATGTACCTCTACGGCGGGCGCAACCAGGGCGGGCTCGTCCAGCTCGCACTGAACCTGCGCCAGCGCTTCCCGGGGGTGAAGATCGTCGGCGGCTACTCGCCGCCCTTCCGCGACCTCTCCGAGGAGGAGGAGGAGGCGATCGTCACCGAGATGAACGGCTCCAAGGCCGACGTCATCTGGGTCGGCGTCGGCGCCCCCAAGCAGGAGAAGTGGATGGCGGCGATGCGCGACCGCCTCGACGCCCCGGTCCTCGTCGGCGTCGGTGCGGCCTTCGACTTCCACGCCGGTCTCGTCGCGCAGGCACCCGAGTGGATGCAGTCCGCCGGGCTGGAGTGGTTGTTTCGCATGGCGCAGGAACCGCGCCGCCTGGCACCGCGCTACGTGCGCTACAACCCCCGCTTCATCACCGGCTTCGCGCGGCAGTACGCGCGGCACCGCCTGATGGGCGACGCCCCCGAGCGGTAGCCTCGACACACTGATGCCGTCGGTCGCTGTCATCGGGCTCGGCCGGATCGGTCTGCCGCTCGCGATCTCGTTCGCCGATCGCGGTCTCACCGTGCTCGGCGTCGACAAGGATGCCGACCGCCTGCAGGCGGTCCGTGATGGTCGGATGCCGTTCGAGGAGCCCGGCGCCCAGGAAGCCCTCGATCGCGTCCACGCCGCGGGAACGATCTCGATCTCCGACCGCGTCGCCGACGCCGCGCTTGCGGACCACATCGTCATCACGCTGGGCACGCCGTCGTTCTCGCACATCGAGATCGACATCTCCGACATCCGCTCGGCGCTGGACGACCTGCTCGGCCACCTGCGCGACGGGCACACGATCACCCTGCGCTCGACGATCGCGCCGGGCACGACGGACTTCGTCGCCGGCTATCTCTCCAAGCACCGCGGCTTTCGCATCGGCGAGGACGTCTATGTCGCGCATGCGCCCGAGCGGATCGCCGCCGGCCGCTTCTTCGAGGAGATCGACACGCTGCCGTGCATCATCGGCGGCGTCGGCGCCCAGTCGGGCGAGCGCGTCGGCGCGCTGTTCTCGATCTTCGACGCGAAGATCGTGCAGACGACCGCGGTGCAGGCCGAGCTGGCGAAGATCTGGACGAACATCTACCGCTACGCGAACTTCGCGCTGCCCAACCTGCTCATGATGGATTGCGAGCAGCACGGGGCGAACGTCTTCGACGTCATCGACCTGATCAACCGCGACTATCCCCGCGGTGGCATCGCCAAGCCGGGCCTGACCGCCGGCACCTGCCTGCGCAAGGACTTCGCGTTCAGCGAGGAGCGCTCCAACGCGCCGGGCATGCTGCTCGCGGTCTCGCGCGTCAACGAGTCGGTGCCGCTGTTTCTCGTCGAGGGGATGAAGCGCCGCCTCGGCTCGCTGAACGGGCGCAAGATCGCGGTCCTCGGTCTCACCTTCAAGGGCAACACCGACGACGAGCGCGACTCGCTCGCCCACAAGCTCGTGCGCCTGCTCGAGCGCGAGCTCGCCGACGTGGCCGTCCACGACCCGCGCGTCGCGACGCCAACACCGCCGTTCGACGAGACGGTCGCCGGCGCCGACGCGGTCGTCATCGCGGCCAACCACGACGAGTTCTGCGGCGCCGACGTGTTGCATGCGGTCAGCGCGCTGGCGGGCGGGATGTCGCTAATCGTCGACCCCTGGAACTGCTTCGGCGCCGGCCAGGTCTTCGGCTACGTCGCCGAGCTCAGCGCGATGACCAACGGGCGGGTGACGCTGCCGTGAGCCGCGTGCTGGTCACGGGCGGCGCCGGCACGATCGGCGCCGCGGTCGTCCGCCGCCTGCTGCGCGACCCCGACTACGAGGTGCGGGTCTCCGACCAGCGCGAGGCCCCGCAGTGGATTCGCGAGGGCTGCGAGGTCCACACCGGAGACCTGCGCGACCACGCGCAGGCGCTCGAGGCGATGGAGGGCTGCACGCACGTCATCCACCTCGCCGCGATCGTCGGCGGGATCGCCAACTTCCACAGGCTCCCGCACACGCTGACCTCGGTCAACAACGCGCTGTACGACGCGATCATCCAGGCGGCGCTCGACCACGCCGTCGAGCGCTTCGTCTACGTCTCGTCGTCGATGGTCTTCGAGCGCGCGACGCAGTACCCGACGACCGAGGAGCACATCTGGGAGACGCCGATGCCGCGCTCGGCCTACGGCTTCTCGAAGATGGCCGGCGAGGTCTGGTGCCGCGCGGCGCACCACGAGCACGGCCTGCCCTACACGATCTGCCGCCCGTTCAACGCCTACGGGCCGGGCGAGATGCCCGACGACGAGCCGGGCATCGCGCACGCGGTGCCCGACCTCATCCGCAAGGCCCTCTCCGGCCGGCATCCGCTGCAGATCTTCGGCTCCGGCGAGCAGACGCGCACGCTCACGCACATCGACGACATCGCCGACGGCGTCGTCGCCGCGATGTCCTCTCCGGCGGGACTGCTCGAGGACTTCAACATCTCGGCCTCCGAGGAGCTCACCGTCGCCGAGATCGCGCGGATCATCTGGGAGGCCTGCGACCGCGACCCGGGCGCCTTCGAGCTCGAGCACCTGCCGACGTTCGCTGTCGACGTGCAGCGCCGCTGGCCCGACGTCAGCAAGGCCAAGCGCCTGCTGGGGTGGGAGTCGAAGATCGGCGTCGAAGAGGGCGTCGCGCAGACGGCGCAGTGGCTGCGCGAGCGGCTCGCCGCGACGAGCTGACCGGCTGACGCGTGGGGCGCCGGGCGCGAAACGCGCCACGGCGCCCGTAGCACCGCGCCTCTCCCCCAGCCAAGGTCCGGGACCCTACCGCGACATGACGCCCGCGCGCAAGCAGGTTTTATGAACGGGCGGCTGGGGCGCCGCCGAGCGCCTCGTACGTCCGCTTCAGGCCCTCTCCGATCGGCGTGCGGGCGCGCCAGCCGAGCAGCTCACGGGCCAGGCCGGCGTCGAGGCAGGAGCGCTCGAGCTCGCCTAAGCGGGCGGGCGCGAACTCCGGCTCCGGGGCGCCGGGGCCGTGCAGCTCGGCGAGCACACGCATGAGCTCGAGCACCGAGGTCTCCTCCTGCGTCCCGACGTTCATCACGCCGCCGATGCGCGTGTCACCGCCGCGCACGAGCGCGTCGACGAGATCGCCGACGAAGACGTAGTCGCGCGTCTGTGCGCCGTCGCCGTAGATGCGCGGCGTCTCGCCGGCGCGCAGCCTGCCGCAGAAGATCGCGATGACGCCGGCCTCGCCATGCGGGTCCTGGCGCGGGCCGTAGACGTTGCCGAAGCGCAGCGCCAGCGTCGACATGCCGTACAGGCGCTCGTAGAGCGCCAGGTAGAGCTCGGCCGCGCGCTTGCTCTGGCCGTAGGCGGCCATCGGCAGGGCGGGCTCGGTCTCCGGCGTCGGCAGGACGTCGCTCTCGCCGTAGATCGCGCCGCCGGTCGAGGAGAAGACGATGCGCTCGCTGCCCGCGACGCGCGCGGCCTCGAGCACGTTGACCGTGCCCTCGACGTTCGTGCGCGCGTCGAACGCGGGGTCGGCGAGCGAGCGGCGCACGTCGACCTGGGCGGCCAGGTGGAAGATCGTCTGCGGCTTGGCGGCGTCGACGATGCCCGCCAGCGCGGCGCCGTCACGGATGTCGGTGCGCTCGAGCCGGGCGCCGCCGGCCAGGGCGCCGGTGAGATTCGACTCGCGCCCGCTCGAGAGGTCGTCGACGATCGTGACGTCGTCGCCGCGGGCGAGGAGGGCATCGACGAGATGCGAGCCGATGAAGCCGGCGCCACCGGTGACAAGGGACCGCATGTGGCCGCGGAGTCTAGTGTCGGAGTCGGGTGCGCGCGGTCCACGGTACCCTCGTTTGGCGTCCCGGGGAAGGAGGGTAGGCGCGACTTGGTGGGTCCTTCCGGGACGCCAGGGCCCAATACGACAGGAGCAGCTCAATGAAATTTGCGGCGCGCCAGAACAAGAAACGCGATCAGGCGCTCGACGCCTTCGCCTCCGTGGCCAAGACCTGGTCAGAGTGGCGCCTCGGCGAGAAGGCGACGAAGACCGTTGCGAAGGGCACGAAGAAGGCGTCCAAGAGCGCGAAGAAGGCCCGCAAGAGCGCGGCGAAGGCCACCCGCAACGCGGACGCGTCGAGCATGACGAACGCTGTGAAGGGCACGCCGCTGAAGGTCGCGGGCGCGATCGCGCTCGTCGCCGGCGTCGGGGCCGCCGTCGCGAAGAAGCTCAAGGGCGGCGGGACGGCCGAGCCGCTCTACACGCCGCCGCCGGCGCCCGCGCCGATGCAGCCGCCGACCGACATGAAGGACGTACCGCCCGCACCGCCGACGCCCGTCGTCGTGGGCGACCTCGCCTCTGGCGGAGGCGGAGGCGGAGACGGCGACGGCGACGGCGCCGAGGCGAGCGGTGACGAGCCGGCCGCCGAAGCCGACGACGCCGAGCCGGAGGCCGCCGACTCCGCCGTGGCCGCAAGCGAGCAGGCCATCGCCGCCGCGAGCGCGCCGGAGCCCGACGGCGTCACCGAGCCGACCGTGCCCGAGACCACCGAGGAGGCCGCCACCACCGCCGCTGCGGACGCCGAGGGCCTCGAGGAAGTCCCCGCGGACGACGGCAGCGACGACGACGCGGCCACCGCCGCTGCCGACGACGACGCCAAGAGCTGACCGCCGCGCACCGGCTGTGGTGACTTGACCCCGTAGATAGGGGTCAAGTCACCACACGGCTCGCTTACTGGGGCCCGCCGAAAGTTCCGTCGAGTTGCGGCGGCAGCGCTCAGCGCAGCACCGACTCGTAGACCGCACGCAGCGCCGGCGCCACCGCCGCGGGCGACGCGATCTCGATGATGCGCCGGCGGCCGCGCTCGCCGGCGGCCGCGTCGCGGAAGCGAGCGCGCGCAGCGACGGCGAGCGCCGCTGCGTCGCCCGCTGCGACGAGCCCCTCCGGGTCGCAGAGCTCGGGCAGCGCACCGATCGCGCTCGCCACCACGGGCAGCCCGGCGGCCATCGCCTCGGCCGCGGCGAGTCCGAAGGTCTCCGCCGACCGCGACGGCACGATCGCCAGCCCCGCCGTTGCCCGCAGCCGCGCCAGATGCGCCCCTTCCACGCGCCCGGCGAAGGTCGTGTCCGTGCCCGCGGCGCGCGCCTCGAGCTGCGCCCGCTGCGGCCCGTCGCCGGCGATCACGAGCGGCAGTCCGGCCGCCGCGCACGCGGCGATCGCGACGTCGACGCCCTTCTCCGTCGCCAGCCGCGACACGACGAGCGCGTGCTCCCCCCGCTCGGCGGTCGAGCCCGCGGCGAACGCGCGCACGGCGTGGCCGACGATGTGCACCGCCACCCCGTCCAGCGGAGCGCCCAGCTCGCGCAGCCGCGCGAGCGCCGCCACGCTCGGCACGACGACCGCGTCGGCCTGCGCGACGATGCGGCGCTGCCACAGCGCGAGCGCGGCGCCGTAGACCGCGGCCTCTGTCCCCGTGCCACGGCAGTTCAGGCGCACCCCGGGCAGCGTGGCGCGCCCGTGGCAGCGGGTGCAGTCGGCGCCGCGGATGAAGCAGGTGCCGACGGCGCAGACGAGCCGGTAGTTGTGCAGGTGCAGGATCGTGCGCGCGCCGGCCGCGCGAGCCGCCGCGAGCGCGCGCCAGCCGAGCTGCGGGTGCAGGTTGTGGGCGTGCACGATGCGCGCGCCGCTCCCGCGCACGGCCGCCGCGACCTGCTCGGGCGCGAGACCGCCGCCGAGTAGCCCCGCCGCGGCCCGGCCGCGGCCGATCGTCGCGCTGTCTCGGGCCAGCAGGCGCGCGTCCTCGCCGAGGTGCTCGCGCGCGAGCCACAGCAGGTCCTCGACGACGCGTTCCTCGCCGCCCGTCGTGCGGTAGCGGTTGTGCAGGAAGAGGATCACGTCTGGGCCGCCATGCGCGGCCCAGAGTGTCCCAGTGCGCGGTCTGGGACAGCCGGCCGGAAACTGCGAGGTGTTCCCGGAGAACTTGCGGGTGGGTGTACTAGGAGTGGCGCCAGTCCGCGCGCGTCATCGCCACGAGCGGCCGCCCGTTCGCGCCGGAGACGTTGCGCCGGACGACCGCGCCGAGGCTGTCGGTCTGCGCGATGATCTGCATCCCGCGCTCGGAGAACGTCTGCGGGCCGTAGATCTCCGGGGCGAGGAGCGGGTTGGTCATGAGCTGCGAGAACGCGTGCAACCCGACGAGCCGCCCGACGAGCGGGGCGAGGACGGAGTTCGGCCGCGGATCCTCCGCCATCAGCCCGACGTAGAACTCGACGTCGTCGACATTGCCTCCGTAGAGCTCGCGCAGGCGGCCGCTGATCCGCGGATCCGAGGAGATGTCCTCGAACGTCCCCGCTGGCTTGAACCTGCAGGCGACCCGGTACTCGTTGTAGCCGCGCAGGTTCACCGTGCGGCCGTGGCAGATCGTCGGCAGCTCGGTCATCTTCAGCAGCCACGGGGCCGTGTTGAGCATCCCGACGCGGCCGGCGCGCTGCCGCGAGGCGCTGTCGAAGAGCTCGCCGAGATCGTTGCTCAGCAGGTCGCGCGTGCGGAACATCGTCGCCTCGAGCGCCATCCTGCCGGAGCCGACCTCCAGCTCCGACGGCACCAGGCTGTGCCAGCGGTAGAGGAGGTTGAACTCCACCGCGGTCCAGTTGGGGCGCATCCACGGCTGCTTGTCGAAGCCGCGCGGGTCGAGGCGAAAGCGGAAGTGGTACGGCGTGATGTGGTTGATGTGCCTGCTCGATCGTGGCGGTGGCGGCGGTCGCCTCCAGCGCGCGGCGGTAGTGCTCGGCGGCGTCCTCGTAGGCCAGCGCGCCGGCGGCGTCGTCGCCGGCGCGGACGGCGTAGCGCACGGCGTCCTGCGCGCCGCCGACCTCGCGCGCCGCGAAGAACTGGTGCGCGAGCTCGCCGGCGCCTGCGCCGAGCGCCTCGAGCGCCCTCGCGACGCGCAGGTGCAGCCGCACGCGGCGCGTGCGCGACAGACGGCCGTAGATCGCGTCGCGGGCGAGCGCGTGGCAGAACGCGAAGCGGTCGACGCAACCGGGGACCTCGATCACGAGGCCCGACGCGATCGCCTCCTCGAGCGCCTCGATGACGTTGTCGGCCGGCAGGTCGAGGAGCGCCTCGACCGTCGCGAGGTCGAACTCGCGGCCGATCGCGGCGCCGATCGTCAGTGCCTCGACCGTCGGCGCGGACACGTGGCGCAGGCGGCCGAGGATGACGTCGGCGACGCTCTCGGGAACGCCGATCGACTGCAGCGCGGCGGCGGTCGCCTGCGTCCCGGCCTGCAGGACGTCGGAGTCCAGCAGCGCGCGCAGCGACTCCTCGATGAAGAACGGGTTGCCCTCGGTCTGCTCGCGCAGGCCGCGCACGAAGCCGGCGCTCGGCGCGGCGGCCAGCCGGGCCGCGACGAGCGCGTCGGCCTCGGTCTCGGACAGGCCGTCGAGGGCGATGCGGTCGAAGCGCTGCTCGCGGTGAAGGTCCCGGACGAGCTCCATCGCGGGGTGGTCTGAGTGCAGATCGATCCGCCGCGCCATGCCGAGCACCAGCAGGCGCGCGGGATCGGGATGGCGCAGCAGGTGGCGCAGCAGCAGCAGCGTCGGCCGGTCGATCCAGTGCAGGTCGTCGAGGACGAGCAGCAGCGGCGCGCGCTGCGTCGAGCGGCGGATCAGCGTCGCGACGGCTTCGAAGAGGCGATAGCGCTCGGCCTCGGGATCCTGCGCCGCGGCAGTGGCCCCGGCGGCGCCGGGAGCCGCGGGCAGGAGCGCCTCGGGCAGGATCCGGGCGAGCTCCGCGAGGTCGCCGGCGGCGACCGGATCGTCCGCCCAGGCGCCGTGGCGCAACCCGTGGCGCAGCGCCTCGATGAACGGCTGGTAGGAGCGCAGCGGCTCCTGCTCGCAGCGCCCGTAGAGGACGGCCGCGCCGCCGGCGTGGGCCTCGGCCGCGAACTGCGTGGCGAGCCGCGTCTTGCCGACCCCGGCCTCGCCGTCGAGCAGCACGAGCCGGCGCTGGCCGCTGCTCGTCTGCCGCCAGGACAGCCGCAGCCTCTCCAGCTCGTTCGCGCGCCCGACGAACGTCGTGGTCGGCGGCGCTCCGCCGATCACCGGCAGGGGAAGCGCACCCTTGGCGTCAGCTGACGACGACGGCGGCGGCGGCTCGGCGGACGCCGATGTGCTCTGCGGCGGGGGAGCCTCCAGACGGCCCGTGCGCAGCAGCTCGTCATGCAGCGCCGAGACCGCGCTGGACGGGACCGTGCCGAGCTCGTCGCGCAGGAAGCCGCGCAGGCGGTCGTAGGCGAGGGTCGCCTCGGCGGCGTTGCCACGGCGCCCGTGGATCTCGATCAGCAGCGCGTGACCGGACTCGCGGAACGGATGGCGCTCGGCGAGCGTGCGCGCCACCCGCTCGGCCGTTGCTAGGTGCGCGCGGTCGCCGACGACGAGCGCGGCGCGGGCCAGGACCTCGAGCAGCCCCGGCTCGAGCGCGTCGAGCTGCGCGCGCAGGCGCTCGACCCAATCGCCCTCGATGCCCGGCAGCAGCGGCCGAGCGAGGATCTGGAGCGCGGCCTGGGCGGCGGTCATCGCGGCGTGGGGATCGCCGCCCGCGAGCGCCCGCTCACCGGCCTCGGCCGCGGCCACGGCCTGCTCGGTGTCGACGTCGGCGTCGAGCGCGAAGCGCAGCTCCGCGCGACCGGTGACGACGCCGTCGCCGAGGGCCCGGCGCAGCCGCGCGAGCACCGTGCTGAGCCCGGCCTCGGGGGCGTCGGGCGGATACTCGGGCCAGAGGACGTCGATCAGCTCGTGGCGCCCGACCGGCCGGTGGCGGTTTACGACGAGAAACGCGAACAGCGCGCGGCCCTGGCGACCGGGCAGCGCGGCGCCGACGTCGGCGCCGCCGCTCTGCACCCGCAACGTCCCCGTGAGCTCAACCCGTGCGTGCGTGGCGACGACGTCCTCTCTGGGGTGGGCGCTCATTCGGCGATGTCCTGTCGCCAATCTGCCACGCCCGCAGGCGGACCGCAAGGTTTCCGCAGGGTCGTGTCAAGGTGCTCGGGCGATGGTCGGCGCGTGCTTGCGACGACGACCCACCCCGACATCGACGCCGGCGTCCTCGTGCGGGCGGCGGCGCGCGGCGACGAGCGGTCGTGGAACGCGCTGGTCGACCGCTACTCCGGGCTCGTGTGGGCGATCGCCCGCAACCATCGCCTCTCGGCAGCCGACAGCGACGAGGTCTTCCAGACGACCTGGCTGCGCCTCGTCGAGCACGCCGGCCGCCTGCAGGATCCCGCGAAGGTCGGCGGCTGGCTGGCCACGACCACGCGCCACGAGTCGCTGCGCCTGCTGCGCCGCGGCGCGCGGCAGATCCCGATCGGCGACGCGATGCCGGAGCCCACCGGCCCGACCGCCGGGCCCGGCGACGAGCTGCTGCGCAGCGAACGCGACCGGGCGCTGTGGAGCGCCTTCTCGCGCCAGCCCGCGCGCGACCAGGCGTTGCTGCGCCTGCTCACCGCCGACGCGTCGCCGAGCTACGAGGAGATCTCCGCCGCGCTGGACATGCCGGTCGGCTCGATCGGCCCGACGCGGGCGCGCTGCCTGGAGCGGCTGCGGCGTGCTGCGGACCTGCCGCTGCTGATGGCGAGCTGAATCGCCCTCTTCATACGAGGGCCGCGCGCTTGCGCTGGCATCCCCGAACCTAGACTCTTGCCGCGACATGGACACCGTGCCGACGGCCAGCATCATCGTGCCCACGCGCCGGCGCGCGGGCTACCTCGACGTGGCGCTCGCGTCGATCGCGCCGCAGGCCGCGGCCGCCGGCGCCGAGCTGCTCGTCGTCGACGACGGTCCGGACGAGGCGACCCGCGCGGTGGCGCTGCGCCACGGAGCGCGGTACCTGGCGCACGACGCGTCGCGCGGCCTGAACGCCGCGCGCAACAGCGGGATCGACGCGGCGGCCGGCGACCTGCTCGTGTTCGTCGACGACGACGTCGAGGTGCGGCCCGGCTGGCTGGACGCGCTGCAGGCCGCCGACGCCGCCGCCGAGCCTGAGGTCGGTGTCCTCACCGGGCCGATCCACGCGCGCCTGGAGGACCACCGGCTGCGCTCGTGCGGGCGCGAGCTGCCGCCGATCACGACCCAGGACCACGGCACGCGCGACCGCGACGTCGCCAGCGCCTGGGGCGCGAACATGACCGTCCGCCGCGCGGCGATCGCACGCGCGGGACGCTTCGACGAGACCCGTGAGCTCTACGGCGACGAGCAGGAGTGGCAGGGCCGGCTGCGCGCCGCCGGTGGGCGGATCCGCTACGTCGCGGCGGCCGCGCTGGACCACCGCCGCGCCGGCGACGACGCCCGCCTGCGCGCGCTGGCCGCGGCCGGCTACCGGCGCGGCCGCGCCGGCCGGCGCTACGACGTCTTCACCGGCCGTGCCCCGTCGCTGCTGCGCGAGGTGCGCGTGCTCGCGGGCTGCTGCCTGCACGCGATCCGCTTCGCATGCCCCAGCGGCATTCTCTGCGCGGCGCAGGCGCTCGGGCGGCTGCGCGCGGCGCTCGCGCCGGGCGGCGGCTTCGGCCTCGGCCCGCGCAGCGCGTGGATGGTCGCGAGCGGCCTCGCGATGAACGCATTGCTCGCGGGAGCGTCACGGCTCGCCCGGCCGCGAGAGCGCGACAGCGACCCGGACTTCCTCTCCGGGGAGAGCGGGACGGTGCGCGGGCTGCGCCGCCCGCCGTTGCGTGCGCTGGATGCGGTGCTCGACGCCGAGGCCCGCCCGCGCCTGCGGCGGATCGACCGCGCCGCCCACCAGCGCTCGCCGCGGCGCCACAGCGTGCTCGTGCTCGGCGTGGAGCGGCCGGGGCGGCTCATGAACGCGCTGCGCGCCGAGCTTCACCGCAGCCGCCACGAGGTGCACATGCACACGGTCGCGATCGGCGACGCGGGCAAGTTCGAGCACCTCAACGCGCTGCTCGCCGAGCACCCGGCGGCGGGTCACGACTGGCTGCTGCTCGTCGACGACGACGTCGTCCTGCCGCCGCGTTTCCTGGACCGCTTCCTGTTCTGCGCCGAGGACGCGGGGCTGCTGCTCGCCCAGCCCGCTCACCGGCGCCACTCGCACGCCGCCTGGGTCGCGACGCGGCGACTGCCCGGCGGCGCGGTGCGCGAGTCGCGCTTCGTCGAGATCGGTCCGGTGACCGCGTTCGCGGCGCCGCTGTTTCACACGCTGCTGCCGTTTCCGGCGCAGCTGCGGATGGGCTGGGGGCTGGACGCGCACTGGGGGGCGCTGGCCCAGCAGCACGGCTGGCGCGCGGGGATAGTCGACGCGACGCCGATCCTGCACACGGCGCCGGTCGGCGGGGGCTACGCACGTGCGGCTGCCGTCGACGAGGCGCAGGCCTTCCTCGCGGATCGGCCGTACGTCACGCGCGCGCAGGCGCGCTGGACGCGGCGGATCGGATGAAGGTCGCAATCGTCGCGGAGTTCTATCCGCGCGCGGCGGACCCCGTGCTCGGGCTGTGGGCGCACCGCCAGGCGATCGCGGCCCGCGACGCCGGCGCCGAGGTCCGCGTGCTCGTCCTCTACCGTCCGCTGCCGTCGCTGGCGGCCGCGCGCTCCGGCGCCGCCGCTGCCGCGCGGGCGACGGCGCGCGCGCTGGCCCAGCCGCCGCACGCCACGCTCGACGGCATCGGTGTCGGCTACGTGCCGTTCCTCGCGCCGCCGCGGCCAGGGACGTACGGCAGCTGGGGCCGCTGGGCGTCCGGACCGCTGGCCGTGGCCCTGCGCGCGCTGCGCCGCCGCTTCGCCTTCGACCTCATCCATGCCCACAACGCCGTGCCGGCGGGCGAGGCGGTGCGCCGCGCCGGGCTGCGCGCGCCGTTCGTCGTCTCCGTCCACGGCGGCGACGTCTTCCACACCGCGCCGGGCTCGCCCGCCGGCGGCGAGGCCGTGCGCGCCGCGCTGGGCGATGCCCGCCTGGTGATCGCCAACAGCGGCGGGATCGAGGCGCGCTGCCGCGTGCTCGGCGCGCGGGCGACGACCGTCGTGCGGCTGGGCAGCGACCTGCCGGCCGGGCGCGCGGCGCCGTACGCCGCGCCGACAGTCGTCACGACCGGGCACGTGATCGCGCGCAAGCGCCACGGCGACGTGCTGCGCGCGGTCGCGCTGCTGGCCGACCGCCACCCCGCGCTGCGCTATCTCGTCATCGGCGACGGCCCGGAGGCGCCGGCCCTGCGCGCGCTGGCCGGCGAGCTGGGCGTCGCCGACCGGCTCGAGCTCGCCGGGCAGCTGCCCGGCGAAGAGGCGCTGGCGCGGACGCGGCGCGCGACGCTGTTCGCGATGCCGTCGACCGACGAGGCCTTCGGCGTCGCCTACGTCGAGGCGATGGCGGGCTGGCTGCCGGCGATCGCCGCCGCGGGCGAGCCGGGGCCGCAGGAGATCGCGGGCGCAGGCGGCGGCGCGGGCGTGAGCGGCATGACGCTCGTGGCGCCCGGTGACGTGTCCGCCCTCGCGGGCGCGATCGACGGGCTGCTGGCCGACGGCGCCAACGCCCTGCGGGCGGCCGGCGAGCAGGCACGCGCCACCGTCGAGCGCGCGTTCTCCTGGGAGGCCTGTGGCGCGGCCACCATCGCCGCCTACGCGGCCGCGCTCGCGCGGCCGCGGCCGGCGCGGGGCGCCGCGGACGGATCGTCGTGAGCCCCGCCAAGCCCGTCCTGATCGTCACCAACCACGTCCCGCCCGACCGCGCCGGGGCGTTCGCCGCGCTGCATCGCCGGGTGCCGATCGAGCTGGCGCTGTTCGGCGGGCGCTCGATCCACGCCACGGCGGGCGTCGAGGACCCCGGCGTGCCGCATCGCCACGTGTGCCAGCGCGAGATCGCGGCGCTGGCCGCGTCGCGGCGCTACCGCGCCGTCGTCAGCGGCACCGCCGGCCGCGTTGCGCTGCCGGCGGCGTTCGCGGGAGCCCGCGCGGGCCGGACGCCGTTCGTCCTGTGGACCGCGCTGTGGGCGCACCCGCGCACGCCGGCGCACCTGATCGCCGGCGCGCCGCTGATGGCCACGCTCTACCGCGCGGCCGATGCGCTGGTCGCCTACGGGCCGCACGTCGCCGCCTTCGCGCGCGCCCGCGGCGCACGCAACGTGCACATCGCGCCGCAGGCCGTCGACAACGACTTCTGGAGCGCGCCACTCTCGCCCGAGCGGAGATCTTCCTTCCTCGGGGTGTTTCTCGGACGGCCAAGCCGGGCAAAAGGCGCAACGGTGCTGCTCGACGCCTGGCGCCAGTCAGGCATCGACGCATCAGCCGCCGCGCTCGTCCTCGTCGGTGCGGGAACCGGGCCCGCTCGGATCCCCGCCGGCGGCGCGGTGGCCTTCGTCGGGCCGCAGCCGCCCGACCAGGTCCGCAACTTCCTGGCCGCCGCGGACGTTTGCGTCATACCGTCCCTGCGGACCCGCGGCTTCCGCGAGCCCTGGGGGCTCGTCGCCAACGAAGCCATGAACCAGTCGACTCCCGTCATCGCCAGCGAAGAGGTCGGGGCGGTCGCCGGCGGACTCGTACGCCACGAGCGCAACGGCCTCGTCGTCCCCGCCGGCAACGTGCCGGCGCTGGCCGGCGCCCTGCGCCGCCTGCACGACGACCCTGCCCTGCGAGCCGTGCTCGGCGCCAACGCGCGCCGCGACGTCGCCGCCTACACCTTCGAGGCCTGGGCGGCCGGTTTTCAGGGCGCCCTGACCTCCGTCGGCACGACCTCGTCCTCGCTACGGTGAAGCGCATGATGCGCCGACTGAGGGCCCGTGACACGACACGGACCCTGATCCTCCTCACGACGCTCGCGCTGCTCGCGCTCGCCGCGACCAGTCCGTCCGCGATGGGCTCGGGCCTGGACGTGATCCGCGACTGCACCGACGACGAGGTCATGTCGAAGACCTACACGCAGAAGGAGTACCGCGACGCGCTGCGCCAGTTCGCCGCCGACGGCGACCAGTACGGCAACTGCCGCAGCGTCATCCGGCGCGCGCAGGCGGCCGCCGCGGCGGCGAAGAAGAGGTCCGGCAGCGGCGACGCCGCCGGCGGGGCGGCCGGCGGCGGCAGCCCACCGGCGGGCGGCGCCGGGGCGATCGGCAGCGCACCGGCAGCGCAGCAGCTGCAGGAGGCCAGCGCGCCCGAGCGCAAGGCCGTCGAGGCGGCGCGCACCTCCGAGCCCGGCTCCGTCGCGGTCGGCAACGCCATGCTCGACCCGGGCGCGGTCGGCACGGCCCCCGGCGAGAACGCCGCCGCCGACCTGCCCGCGCCGCTGCTGCTCACGCTCGCGCTGCTGCTCGCCGGGACGCTCGCCGTCGCCGGCCTTCGCGTACGACGCCTTGTCAACACACGCCGCGCTTGAGGACACCAGCCGTGTCGGTGCGCTGAGGGTCCCGACCCCGGCAGTGCAGACGCTCCTGACGGCCGGCTTGGCCGCGATCATCTGCGCGGTGGCGTTCAGCGCCGACGGCGGGCTGAACGTCGGTCGCACCACGCCCAGCGAGATCGGCCTCGTCCTCGGCGGCGGGATCGCCGTCGCGGGGGCGCTGCTGCTCGCGCCGCGCCGTGAGCGGCTGTGGGGCGCCGGCCCGCTGGCGCTCCTGCTCGCGCTCGTCGTCCTCACGGCGCTGTCGATCACCTGGGCGGCGAGCCCGTCGGAGGCGTGGGTCGAGACGAACCGCACGCTCGCCTACGCCGCGGTGTTCGCCGCCGCCGTCGCGCTCGCCCACAGCGTGCCCGGCCGCTGGAGCGCGGTGCTCGGCGCGATCACGCTCTCGGCGATCGCGATCAGCGCCTACGCGGTGCTGACCAAGGTCTTCCCCGGCGCGCTGAACCCCGACGAGATCTTCGCCCGCCTGCGCGAGCCGTTCGGCTACTGGAACAGCGTCGGGCTGGCAGCGGCGCTCGGCGTGCCCGGCTGCCTGTGGCTCGGCACGCGGCGCTCGGGCCACGAGGCGCTCAACGCGCTCGCCTACCCCGCGCTCGGGCTGCTCGTCCTGACGATGGCACTGTCCTTCTCGCGCGGCGCCGTGCTGGCCGCGGCGCTCGGCGCGGCGTTCTGGTTCGCCACCGTCCCGCGGCGGCTGCGAGGCGCGGCCGTGCTCGTCGCCGGCGTCGGGGGCGGCGCGATCATGGCGCTGTGGGCGTTCTCGCAGAATGCGCTCACCGACGACCGCGTGCCGGTCGACCTGCGCAACCAGGCCGGCCTGCAGCTCGGGCTGCTCGTGCTCGTCATGCTCGCGCTGCTGGCCGCCGCCGGCCTCGTCGTCGGCTTCGCGCGCGCCGCGCACACGCCGACCCTGCACCAGCGCGACCGCGCCGGCGTCGCGCTGCTCGCCGGCCTGGCGCTGATCCCGGTCGCGATCACCATCGCGCTGGCCGTCGGCGATCGCGGCCTGACCGGCTCGGTCTCGGCGCGCTGGAACCAGCTCACGAAGGTCTCGGCGCCGCTGCCGCGCAACGACAACACGCGCTTCACCGCGGTCGGCAGCGTGCGCGCGCGCTACTGGGACGAGGCGCTGCGGATCTTCAGCGACAACCCCGGCGTGGGCGTCGGCGCGGGGAGCTACGCGACCGTGCGCAAGCGCTACCGCACCGACGACCCCGCGGTCCGCCACGCACACGGCTACGTCGTGCAGACGCTCGCCGACCTCGGCCTCGCCGGGCTCGCCGTCAGCCTCGCCCTGCTTGCCGCCTGGCTGGCGAGCGCGGCGCGCGCGACCGGCCTGCGCAAGCGCGACCGGCGGCGGCCGTACACGCCCGAGCGGATCGGCCTGCTGACGCTCGTCGCGACCGTGATCGTCTTCGGCGTGCACTCGTTCGTGGACTGGACGTGGTTCGTCCCGGCCAACGCCGCCGTCGCCTTGCTGGCCGCCGGCTGGGTGGCCGGGCGCGGCCCGCTGGGCAGCGACCGCGAGGCAGCCGCGCCCGACCGCGCTGCCGCTGCCGGTGGCCGTCGTCTCGTCGAGCGCCTGCGCGCCGGCTCGCGCGAGCGGATGCGCGCCATCTGCGCCGGGGCCGCGCTGCTGCTCGTGCTCGCCTCCGCATGGGCGATCTTGCAGCCGATGCGCGCCGAGACGCTGACGCAGGACGCGCTGGACGCGCTGGACCGCGGCGACGTCGACGCCGCGCGCAAGCAGGCCCAGCGCGCGCACGACGTCAACCCGCTCTCGCTCGATCCCCTGTTCACGCTGGCGACCATCGAGACGGCGGCCGACCGCAACACCGCGGCACGGCGCGCGTTGGGAGAGGCGGTGCGCCTGGCACCCGACGACCCCGACCCGTGGCTGCGACTTGCCGAATTCGAGTTCAATACGCTGCGGCGGCCGGCATTCGCCATCAGGGCGATCCGCCCGGCGCTCTACCTCGACCCCCGATCTTCTGACGCGGTCGCCGTGTTCCTTGCAGCGCAACGCCAGACAACAGCACCGTGACCTCACTTCGCTCCCTCATCGCCGCCCTCCTCGTGCTGGCGGCATTCCCCCCGTTTGCGCTCGCGTCCAAGACGCAGGAGTCGACCTTCCAGGACGACCCGCGGCTGGTCTACGGCACCACCGAAGAGCAGATCTCGACGCTCGACACGCTCAAGGGCTTCGGCGTCGACCGCATCCGCCTGTCGGTCTTCTGGAAGGTGCTCGCGCCCGCCAACGAGGAGCTGCAGAAGCCGAACTTCGACGCGACCGATCCCGCCGGCTATCAGGCGAAGGTCTGGGAGAAGTACGACACCGTGATCCGCGAAGCGCAGGCGCGCGGCATCCTCGTGAACCTGAACTTCACGTCGCCCGTACCGCGCTGGGCGTCGACGGAGTCCCCGCGGGCCGACCTCCAGGAGACGTTCAACCCCAATCCCGAGGAGTTCGGCAAGTTCGTCCGTGCCGTCGGCACGCGCTACAGCGGCAGCTACAACGGCCTGCCGCGCGTCGACTACTGGTCGATCTGGAACGAGCCCAACCAGGCGGGCTGGCTGACGCCGCAGTGGAGCCCGGATCCACGCAACGCCAGGAGCCAGATCGACGCGGCGCCGTCGATCTACCGCAACCTCGTCGCCAACGCCTGGCAGGGTCTCGCCGATACCGGCCACGGCACCGGCAGCGACACGATCCTGATCGGCGACACCGCGCCGCAGGGCCAGGGCACGGCGAAGGCGATCTCGCAGTCGATCGACGCGCTGAAGTTCATCCGCCGCCTGTACTGCGTCGACAACAACCTCAACGTCCTCAAGGGCGCGCAGGCCTCGCTGCGCAACTGCCCCGGCGACGTGGCGACCTTCGTCGGGCAGAACCCGGGGCTCTTCCGGGCGACCGGATATGCGCATCACCCCTACGCGCTGCTCACGCCGCCGAGCCGCCGCCAGAGGAATCCCGACTGGGTGTCGATGGCCGACCTGCGCAACCTCAGCCGCGAGCTGACGCGCATCTACCGGCGCTACGGCCAGAAGACGCAGAGCAGGCGCGGCGTGCCGCTGTACCTCACCGAGTACGGCTATCAGACCAAGCCCGACCCGGTCACGTTCGTGTCCTTCAACCGCCAGGCGGCGTGGATCAACGAGGCCGAGTACATCGCCTTCAAGAACCCCAACGTGCGCGCGGTCAACCAGTTCCTGCTCGTCGATGACGGGCCGGTCCCGGGCGAGACGAACCCGCGCCTGGCCTACCGCACCTTCCAGAGCGGGCTGCAGCTGCTGACGGGCAAGCGCAAGCCGTCCTACAAGGCCTACATGACGCCGTTCTTCGTCAAGCAGACGCGCGTCCGGCGCGGACGCTCGGCCGGCGTCTGGGGAATGCTGCGTCCCGCCGAGGCGAACACGAGGGTGCGCGCCAGCATCCAGTTCCGCGCGCGCGGCGCCAAGCGCTGGCGGACCCGCAAGAGCGTCACCGTCCGCGGCAACCGACACTACTTCGAGACCCGCGTCACGGTGCCGGCGACCGGCTACCTGCGGATCTCCTGGCGCAACGGGGCGCGCACGCTGACGAGCCGCACCGCGAACGTCACCGCCGTTCGCTGACGCAGCGCGGTGCGATCAGCGCGTGCCGGCGACCGGCTGCGCGCCGCCGACCGTGCCCGCCCCGTCGACGAGCTCTGCCGGCAGCCCGCCGGGACCGCCCATCTGGCGCACGCTGACGAGCAGCTGCTCGTACTCGTCGGTGACCGCGTCCCAGGAGTAGCGGCGGGCGCGCTCGCGAGCCTTCGCTCGGAAGTGCTCGACGAGCTCGGGCTCGTCGAAGAGGCGCTCGAGCTGGGCCGTCAGCGACGGCACGCCCTGCTTGCCGGAGAACGTCAGGCCGGCGTCGCCGACGGTCTCGACGTTCGGCGCGTGGTCGTTGACGAGCACGCAGTTGCCGGCGGCCAGGGCCTCGAGGATGACCGGGTGCGTACCGCCCACCTCGGTCGGCGCGCAGAAGACGTAGGCGTGGTGCTGCAGCTCCCAGTAGCCGCGGCCGAAGACATAGCCCGGGAAGACGACGCGCGGGTCGCCGGCGCGGCGCACCTGCTTGATGTAGTCGTGGGCGTAGGGGGCGCCGCCGACGACGACGAGCTTCATCCCCCTGGCGCGCTGCGCGGAGATGCGGCTGAACGCCTCGACGAGCACGTGCGGGTTGTTCTCCGGCTCCAGGCGCCCGACGAAAAGGACGTACTTGCCCGCTTCGAGGCCGAGCCGGTCGAGCGTCTTCGTGCCGGTGTGGCCGGGATCCTCGACGCCGTAGGGCACGACGCCGATCCGCTCGCCGTAGCGCTGCTCGAAGATCTCGGCGACCGCGTGCGAGTCGGTGATCGCCGTGTCCGACCAGCGCGGAGCGTTGCGCTCGGCGAAGCGCAGGTACGCCTTCGCCAGCGCCGGCCACTTCGAGCGGTCGGAGTCCAGCCCGTCGACGTTGATCACGGTCGGGATCCCGGCGCCGCGCGTAACCAGGCACATGGGGCTGTTGCCCGCGATGAAGAACAGCGCCACGTCGGGCCGCAGCCGCCGCGCGCAGTGCAGCGACGACAGGAACGTGTGCGTGAACGTGTCGAGGTACTTGTTGCGGACCGCGGGGATGTGCACGAGGCGCGCGCCCTTGTGCTCCTTCAGGCGGCGGTCGACGACGTGCGGGCGGCAGTAGACGATGACCTCGTGGCCGCGCTGCGTCAGGCGGCTGGCGAGCTGCTCGGCGGCCGTCTCGAAGCCGCTGTAGGAGGCTGGGATGCCGCGCGTGCCGAGGATGGCGACCTTCATCGGGTGCCGCCGGTCGTCGAAGCTGTCGCGCGGGCGCTCATGCTCGCAGCCAGCGTATAAGCCCCGATGTGGGCGCGCGCCGACGTGCGCCAGGAGAACGCGCCGGCGCGTTCGCGGCCGGCGGCGGTCAGCGTGGTGCGCAGGGCCGGGTCGGCCGCGACGCGGGCGAGCGCGTGGGCAAGGCCCTCGGCGTCGTGGGGATCGACGTAGAGGACCGCCGCCGCGCACGTCTCCGTCAGTCCGGGGGAGCGCGCCGCGATGACCGCAACGCCGGCGTGCATCGCCTCGAGCACGGTGAGCCCGAAGCCCTCGTGCAGCGCCGGGTGGACGAGGGCGGCCGCCCGGGCCAGGAGCGCCGCGAGGTCGGGCCGGGCGACGGCCCGCACGCCGGGCTGCGGCGGTTGCTCGGCGCGGCCGGCGAGGACGAGGTCGAGCGCCGTGTCCGCCCCGACCGCGTCCCGGTAGCGCGCGTGCGCCGCCAGCAGGAGGGCGAGGTTCTTGCGCGGCTCGTCGTCGCCGATGTAGAGGAAGTGCGCGGGCGTCTGGGGCGGTCCGGCGGCGGGCGGCGGCGGCGCCTGGCCCGGCCCGTGCTGGGCGACGACGATCCGGCTGGGGTCCAGACCCCAGCGCGCCATCGCGTCACGCCGCGTCGTCTGCGAGACGCACACGACCGCCTCGGCGGCCCGCGCCGCGCGCCGGTGGGTGAACGACGCCCAGCGCCGGAAGGCGGGATCGAAGCACTCGGGCAGGCGCTCGAAGGCGAGGTCGTGCAGCGTCACGACCTGCGGGCACGGCGCCCGCTGGGAATGCGCGGGCAGCGGGTGGTGGATGACCTCGGCGCCGACGGCGCGCGCACGGTTCGGCAGGCCGACCTGCGTCCACCACGCGTCGTGGGCGAGGTTGCGCGCGCTGCCCAGGCCCCCGCCCGCGGGCGGGGGGCGGCGCGTGTCGGCGGCCTGCACGACATCGACGCCCTCTGCGCGCAGCGCCGCCGCCAGGCGCTCGATGTAGATCCCCGTCCCGCTCGGGCCGCGCAGCGTGTACGTCGTGTCGAGCAGGATGCGCATCACGTGGTCTCGATCGCGCCGTGTGGCGATCTGACCCCGGTATGCGGGGTGAACTCGCCACACGTGCGCCACGCGGGGCCGATCACGCCCGCACCGCGCGGACGAGGATCTTCGCGTGGCGCACCCGCAGTCGCGCGATGTCGAAGCCGAGGTCGTCGAGCAGGGGGCGCAGCGTGCGCGGCGAGAAGAAGCGCAGGTGGTCCGAGCGCGGGTCGAAGTGACGCGCGAAGGCGCGCGGGCTGAACGCCAGGCCCAGCAGCGTGAGCGGGCCGTGGTGCGGCGTCGTCAGCAGCAGCGTCCCGCGCGGGCGCAGCACGCGGCGCACCTCCGAGAGCCACGGGGCAACGTCGGCGACGTGCTCGATGACCTCACCGGCCCAGACCAGATCGACCGCGTTGTCGTCGACCGGCAGTGGCTCGCCAGCGATCCACAGGCGCACGTCGAGCCCCGGCACGCGCTCGCGTGCGCGCCGCAGCGCCTCGGCCGCGACGTCGACGGCGATCAGCTCGACGCCCGCCACCCTCAGCGCCGCGCTGAACTCGCCGGCACCGCAGCCGAGGTCGAGCACCGTCGCGCCGCGGCGGATGTGCGCGAGCAGGAAGGAGAGCCGCAGCGTGAGCTCCTCCGGCACCGCGTCACGCGGCACGGCCTCCCAGATCGCGTCCGGCAGCGTACTCACGAGGACGCGAAGCGGTCGGTGTCTCGAAGACATCGTGCCAGGCGCGAACATTTCGACACACCCCCTCGGGTCTCGGAATCCGGTGGCGCCACCGGCCAAGTCTCGCAGCGGGCCGCTCCCTGCAAGGATCGCCCGGTGAGGATCCTTGCCGTATGCGCCGTCGCCCATCCGGGCGGCGCGGAGATCGGGCTGCTGCGGCTGGCCAGGCGCCTGCTCGCGCGCGGCCACGTGCTGACGCTGGCCACGCCCGAGCCCGGACCGCTTGACGACGCCGGCCTGCCGGTGGTACGGCTCGCCCTCGGCGGCCTGCAGCGCGGCGCGGGCGCCCGCGCGGCGGCGAGCGTCCCGCGCGCCCGCCGGCTCGCCGCGGCGCACGACCTCGTCTACCTCAACGGCACCGTCAGCGGGCGCCTGCTGCCGGGCCTCGCCGGTCGCCGCACGATCCTGCACGTGCACGACATCGTCGACCGCGTGCCGCGCTTCTGGTCGCGCGCGGACGCGGTGCTGGCCGACTCGGGCGCGGTCGCCGCGCGCCTGCCCGGGCTGCACGCCCACGTCGTCTACTGCCCGGTCGAGCTCGACGTCACCGCCACGCCGGCGCCATGGCCGGCCGACGACGACGCCGGCCCGCCGCGGCTCGTCGTCGGCTTCGTCGGTCGCATAGAGCCGCGCAAGGGCCCGCTCGACCTCGTCCGGGCGGCGCCGCTGATCCGCGCCGCCAGGCCGTCCGTGCGGATCGTCCTCGTCGGCGACGACCCCTACGACAGCGCCCCCGACTATGCGGCGCAGGTGCGCGTCGCCGAGGGCGTCGAGCACATCTCCTGGGTGCCGGACGGGGCGGCGGTCATGCGCCACCTCGACGTGCTCGTCGCCCCCTCGCGCCAGGAGCCGTTCGGCACCGTCCTCGCGGAGGCGATGGCGGCCGGCACGCCGGTGGTCGCGACCCGCGTCGGCGGCCTCGCCGAGGTCGTCGTCGACGGCGAGACGGGACGGCTCGTCGAGCCCGGCCGCCCCGACGAGCTCGCGGCGGCCGTGCTCGAGGTGCTCGCCGACCGCGAGCGGATGGGCGCCGCCGCGCGCGCCCACGCCCAGCAGTTCGGCGCCGACGCCTACGCCGACCGCGTCGAGGCGATCCTGCTCGAGGCAGCGGGCTCGGGGTCAGGCGCATGAGGATCGTCTTCGACAGCCGCCCGGCCCTCGACCCGCGTGGGATCGGTCGCTACGCGAGCTGCCTGCTGACGGCGCTCTACGAGAGCGCCACCGCCGACGACGAGATCGTCCAGGGCCACCGACCGCGGCGCGGCGACGTCTATCACGCGCCCTGGATCGACGGCGCGCTGCTGCGCCCGCCCTGCCCGCAGGTCGTCACGCTGCACGACGTCGTACCGCTCAAGCGCCGCAGCGAATACCTGCGCACCGGGATCCGCTTTCGCATGCGCTACCTCGCCGTCGAGCGCTCGTCGCGCCTGATCGTCCCGACCGCCGTCGTCGCCGCGGAGGCCGTCGAGCACCTCGGGATCGACCGCGAGCGGATCGTCGTCGTCCACGAGGCGGTTGCGCCCAGGCTCTCCCAGCGCAGCCCGCAGGAGATCGCCGCCGCGCGCTTGCGCTACCAGCTGCCCGAGGAGTACCTGCTCTGGGTCGGCGGCCTCCAGACGCCGGACCCGCGCAAGCGCATTGCCGCGCTTGCGCGCACGCCGCGCGAGCTGCCGCTCGTGCTCGTCGGCGCCACCAAGCCGTGGGCGCACGATCTGCCCGACGTCACGCTCACCGGCCGCGTTTCCGACGAGGACCTCGCGGCGATCTACTCCGGCGCGCGCGCGCTCGTCTTTCCCTCCGACGACGAGGGCTTCGGGCTGCCGACGGTCGAGGCGCTGGCGTGCGGCACGCCGGTCGTCGCGTCGGACATCCCGGTGCTGCGCGAGGTGCTCGGCGACCGGGCGACGTTCGTCGACGGCGGCGACCTCGAGGGCATGCTGGCAGCCGCCGTGGCGGCGACGCGGCCGGCGCCGCCACCGCCGGCGTGGACCTGGGCCGACGCGGCGCACGCGACCTGGCAGGTCTACGCGGACGCGCTGGCCGGCCGCTGAGGGCGGCTCCAGGAACGACGAAGCCCGCGCCTGCGGCCTGTACTCGGGCCGGATGACGCGGGCGTCGTGCGCTGCTGGCTGCTCAGGCGCCGGTGGGGACCAGTTCGCGCTGGGGGACCCGCTCGGGCTCCGGCGTGACAGGCTTCGGCGTGAGCTCACGCTCCCAATCGGTACGGGCGCGGTCGAACGCGTCCCAGTCGATGTCGGACTTGGGCTTGGCCCACTCGGGATCGTCGACCCGCTTGGCCCACTCGGGGATCTCGACCTCGTTGTCGGGACCGGGCTCGGGCTCGACGGGGTCCTCCTCGGCATCGCCGTCGGAGTCATCGGCTTCGGTGACCAGGAACCAGTGGCCGAGCGAACCCAGCGCGAGCACGCTGACGGCTCCGAAGACGAGGGCGACGGGGGCGAGGCCGATGCCGAAGCACAGCCCTGCGATCGGGCACGTGACGGCCCACGTGACCCCGGCGCGGCGTGGATAGGGGTCCTCGAATGAACCCCTGATGACCTCTACGAGCAGCCAGACCATGCCTGCCGTGAAGACGACGAACGGTATTGCAAAGGCATCCATAGGCGAATGTCCCGTGTCTGTTGGGTGGTTCCTCCCGTTATCGCCAGTTCTCGCGGGCCCTGCACCTCGGCTCCCGAGGGACGGACGTTCGTCCATGGACGAACGTACGCAGTGCTATGTCTGGAGCAGGGCTCGGGCGGCGTCGCCGCCGAGACGGACCGAGTAGTTCGTACCCCGGTCCTCGGGATAGATCTGCGTCGTGTTGGCCAGCACGAGCCCCGGCACGCCGGTCTGCAGCGGCGGGATGCGGCGGTGGTAGCCGACGGTGACGATCGGCTGCGCGGCGGGCTCGCGGTGCAGCCAGCGCGCGACGATCCAGTCCTCCGAGAACTGCGGCTGGACGCGGCGCAGGCCGGGCATGTAGGCGGCCAGCAGCTCCCTCTGGCTGAGCTCGAGCAGCGGGTCGCCCGGCGCGAGGTAGTTGGCGACGTAGAGGAACCGCCGCCCGCCGTAGCGCTTCGGCGAGATGAAGTTCGTGTGCTCGACGAGGCCGACGAACGGCACCTCGGGATCGGCGATGTTCGTCCAGTAGAACGGCGAGAAGCGGCGGTCGAGCTCGAGCAGCAGGCACAGCGCCGTGTGGTACTCCGTCGCACCCAGCCGGCCGATGTACTCCGACCCGATCGCGCCGCGCAGATCGTCGTCGAGCAGCCCCGCGAAGACGTCGCTGGGGACGGTCGCGACCACCGCGTCGTAGCGCGCCTCGGCGTCCCGGCCGCTGGCGCTCTTGAAGCCGCGGGGGTCGTGCCCGGTGCGGAAGGATCCGCTCGCGCCCGCGGTCACGACGAAGCCCTCGCCCGCGGGGCCGCGCCGCAGCGCCGCCGCCGGACGATCGATCAGCACGCGACCATCACCCGCGACGATCGCGTCGCGCAGCGCGTCGAAGAGCAGCTCCCAGGAGTGCGCGGGGTAGCCGAGCAGCTCCTGCCTGGCCTCGTCGCCCTCGAGCTGGCGGCGCAGCGTGAGCTTGCTCCACAGCCAGGCCATCGAGATGTCCTCGGCGCGCGCGCCGAACTTGCCGCGCAGCAGCGGGCCCCAGACCTTGCGCCACGGGCCGCGCCCCATGCGCTTCTCGATCCACTCGCGCGCCGTGATCGACTCGAACGGGGCGACGTCCTTCGAGCGCTTCTGCAAGAGCAGCACGGCGAGGCCCATCCGCAGCCGCGCCGGCGGCGAGAGGGGCCCGAAGCGCAGCAGGTCCAGCGGCCCGTTGAACGCCCACTGGCGCCCCTCGAGGAAGAACGCCATCGAGGACGGCTTCCACTCGAGCTCGTCGCCCATCCCAAGCTCGTCGTAGAGCGCGACGATGTGGCGGTCGCTCGTGAAGAGGTGGTGGTAGTAGCGCTCGAGCAGCTCGCCGCCGCCGACGTCGAGCGTCGCCGCCTGGCCGCCGAGGCCGGGCCAGCGCTCGTAGACGTCGCAGGCGTGGCCCTCCTGCGTCAGCCGGTGGGCGGCGACGAGGCCCGCCACCCCGGCGCCGAGCACGGCGACCCTCACACCCGCACCAGCGCCCGCATCCGGCTGACGCCGCCGTAGCGGGCGACGAGCACGACGAGCCCGATCAGCGTGATCGGCACCGTCACGACGAAGCGCAGCGCCAGCAGGTAGGACAGCGCCTGCGCCCCCGTGTGGCCGATCGCCCGCACCCCGAACGCGATCGCCGCGTCGAACGTGCCGACGTAGGCGGGGCCGCTCGGCACGAGTGCGAACACGGACGCCAGGCCCATCAGGTAGCCGACCTCCAGCAGCGCGAGATCCAGGCCGACCGCGCGGGCCGTCAGCCACCAGGCGATCCACTCCAGCGCCCACACGACGAACGTCAGCCCGAGCAGCCGCAGGCCGTGGTTGGAGCGCAGCCGCCGCGTCGCCTCGGCCATCGGCGCCAGCCACGCCAGCACGCTCTCGAGGTGCCCGCGACGGTGCAGCACCCACGCCGCGGTCGCGGCGGCGGCGAGCAGGCCGCCGACGAGCAGCGCGGCGAACAGCAGGCGCCCGGCCGAGGGCACGTCGATGCCGCCGAGGACGCCGTAGGCCAGCACGACGAACAGCCCGACGAGCACGACGACGTCGAGCACCCGCTCAGCCACGATCGTGCCGATCGCCGTGCGCGCGTCGGTCTTCGCCCGCGGCACGATCATCACGACGCGCAGCGCGTCGCCGGCACGGGCGGGCAGGATGTTGTTGCCGGCGTTGCCGACCGCGAGCAGCCCGTAGGCATCGACCCGCCGCGGCTGCGCGCCGTTGTAGCGCAGCAGCTCGAACCAGCGCTCGGCGCGCACGCCGCAGCCCGCGAGATAGAACGCGACGGCGCCGCCGAGCTCGGCCAGCGGCCCGGGCCGGCTCGGCAGCTGCGGCGCCTCCTGGTGGATCGCCCACAGCACGAGCGCGACGAGGCACGCGATCGACAGCACCGCGCCCAGCACCGTCAGCGTCCGTCCGCGCCCCGCGTTGCCCGCCGGGTCACTTGACGGAGGTGCGCTCGCGCTCATCCTCGGCTTTGACCAGGTTCGTCCGCTCGCGCACGACGTACAGCGGGCGCCGCTTGACCTCGTCGTAGATGCGCCCGACGTACTCGCCGATCATCCCGATCGCCATTAGCTGGATCCCGCCGAGCAGCAGCACGGCGACGACCGTCGTGGTCACGCCCGGGACGAACTCGCCGAAGATGCGAAACACGATCGCGACCGGGATCGCGAGGAAGGCGAGCATCGCGCAGACGAAGCCGGCGACGGTCGCGACCTGCAGCGGCACATTGGAGAACGACGCGATCGCGTCCAGCGCGAAGCGCAGCATCTTGCGGATCGGGTACTTCGTCGTGCCGGCGTGGCGCGCCGCGCGGCTGTAGGGCAGCGCGGTCTGCGTGAAGCCGACCCACGAGGTCATGCCGCGCAGGTAGCGGTTGCGCTCGCGCATCGTCAGCAGCGCGTCGAGCGCGCAGCGGTCGAGCAGCCGGAAGTCGCCCGCGTTGGCCGCCAGCGGGACGTCGGAGAGCTTGCCCATGATCCGGTAGAACCACTCGGCCGTCTTCAGCTTGAACTGTGATTCGCCGACGCGGTCGGTGCGCGTCGCGTAGACGACGTCCGAGCCCGCCCGCCAGTGGTCGAGCATCGAGGTGATGAGCTCCGGCGGGTCCTGCAGGTCGGCGTCGATCATCACGACGACGTTGCCCTGCGCGTGGTCCAGGCCGGCGGTGATCGCGGTCTGGTGGCCGAAGTTGCGCGACAGCGTGATGACCCGCAGGCGGCTGTCCTCGCCCGCGATCTCGGCGAGGATCTGCGGCGTCTGGTCGGTCGAGCCGTCGTCGACGACGACGAGCTCCCACGCCAGCCCGTCGACGGCCGCGCGCACGCGCTCGTAGAAGAGGCGCGCCGTCCCCTCCTCGTCGAGCATCGGCGCGACGATGCTCAGCAGGGCCAGATGCCGTTCGGCCACGCGGTGATCGTAACCTCCTCCGCCGTGAGGTCACGTTCTGTCCAGACAGGTCCCGCGTAACCTCCGCCGCGTGACCTGCTGCGCAGCATGCGGGGCCTCCGGGCTCGTCCCGCACCTCAAGGTGGCCGGCGACGCGGGACCCGACGGCCTGATCCCGACGACCGACAGGTTCGGCACGGCGCTCGCCGACATCGTCCGCTGCCCCTCGTGCGGACACCGCCAGACCGACCCGATGCCCGCCGACGCGGTGCTCGAGAGCGCCTACGCCGACGCCGCGTCGCAGGACTACGTCGCCGAGGAGGCCGGCCAGCGCGAGACCGCGCGGCGTGCCCTGGCGCAGATCGAGGCGAACCTCACGCCGGTGCCGATCCCGCCGACGAACGGCGGCCCGCGCCACCGCACGCTGCTGGACCTCGGCTGCTGGGTCGGCTTCCTGTTGGACGAGGCGCAAGAGCGCGGCTGGGCGGTCACCGGCGTCGAGCCGTCGACGTTCGCATCGGCCTTCGCGCGCGACCGGCTAGGCCTCGACGTGCGCACCGGCGACCTCTTCGAGACCGACCTGCCGCAGGGCCACTTCGATGCGATCGTCATGGGCGACGTCATCGAGCACCTGCCGCGCCCCGGTGAGGCGCTGGACCGCATGGCCGGGCTGCTGCGCCCGGGCGGGATCGCCTGGCTGGCGCTGCCCGACGCGGGCAGCCTCGTCGCGCGCGGGATGCGGGCGCGCTGGTGGTCGGTGATCCCGACGCACGTGCAGTTCTTCACGCGCCGCTCGCTGCGCACTCTGCTCGAGCGTCACGGCTGGACCGTGCTCGAGATCGAGACCGCCCCGAAGGCCTTCAGCGTGCGCTACTACCTCGAGCGCGTCGGCGGCTACTCGCCGGGACTCGCACGGCTCCTCGTGCGCGGCGCGCGGGCTGCGCGGCTCGTCGACCGCATGTGGGCGCCGGACTTCCGCGACCGCATGGCCGTCATCGCGCGGGCGCCGTCGCCTGACGACGAGGAGGAATAGGGATCGTGGACCTCGGCCTCGGCGGGCCGCCGCCGGCGGTGGCTGCGATCTTCCCGGCCGCGCGGGAACGCGCCGGGGGCGCGGGCCGCAACGATTGGGCCCGGCCGCGCTGTCATTTGCCAAGGAGCGCACCGATCTCCGCCGCCGTGGCATCGCCGCGCTCGAACACATCGCCGTACGAGTAGGCGAGGTGGTTCGAGCGTCGCCGCCTGGCGACATCGGTCTCGAAGCCCTCGCGCGTCGCATGAAACCGGTACGAGACGAGCTCGATGGTCAGGTTCCGCTCGGCCCAGTGGCAGTCCACCTTGTCGCCTTGGCGATCGATGTTCGTCCGGGGACGGGGCAGCTCGTGGGCGTCGAGCAGCGCGAGAAACCCCTTCTCCAGGAAGCTCAGGACGACGTCGGCGCCGAGCGCCCGGCGCAGCTTCGCCGCACCCGGCTTGCCGGGGTTGCGGGCGATGCAGGCCTCGACGTAGGGCGGCGTCATTCGATGACGGACCCACGCCTCGTGACACGCGCGAGCGAGCTCGTCCGGCTCGGTCGTCGGCGCGATGTCGAGCAGAACACGAGGCGCGGTGGTGATGGGGATCCCGTCGAGCGTCGCCGTGTCGAGCGAGGGCAGGGCTCTGACCCTGTGGATCACGATCCCAGGCCGGCGACGATGCGCGGTCGTCGGCACGGTCACCTCCGGGGGCGGCGCCTTGCCGCGCACGATGACCAGGAGGTGCGCGCACGCGCCGTGGCTGACATGCGCACCGCTGCCGGCGGCGAGGACCGCCGACCGATAGGTGCCCTGGGGCGATGGATCGGGATGGCCAAGGGTGTAGACGCCGATGTGCTCGCGCCGCAACCGCCCGTCAGCGACCCACCGCTTGATCCGGTGGCGGTCGATCCCCGCTGCAAGCAGCTGCGCCGTGGTGATGCGACCCCGCTGGGAAGCGGCGATTCGCGCGAGCGTGGCAGCTGGAGAGCGCATATAGCTCCTCAGGTGCCAAACGGCGCGATTTCGCCCCCCCTCAAACGCTAGACGGCGGGATTTCGCCCCCGCCTCAGCGCGGAGCACGCAGCCCGAACGGCGGTCGCGTGCCGGGCAGGCGGTGGGCCTGCACCACCCGCCGGCGCCGGCGCGTCGCCGGCAGCGCCCGCCACGCCTGCCCGTAGGCTCGCAGCAGATGGCGCTCGCGCAGGATCACGTGGCCGAGCGCAAGAACCTCGTAGAACGCGATCCGGTGCAGGTCGCGGCGCACGTCGGCCCAGGCGTCGTTCTTGGCCATCATCAGCAGCCGGTTGCGAAACTGCAGGCGCCGGTGCGCCTCGGGCAGGCCCGAGCGCGTCGTCGGCGAGTAGAAGCGCATGTGCCAGGCGACGGCCTGCGGCTCGTACATGCAGCGCCAGCCGAGCAGCCGCGCGCGCCAGGCGACGTCGACGTCCGACGCCCACAGCTCGAGATCCTCGTCGAATACCTCGCCGCCGATCGCACAGGCCTCGAGCACCTCGCGCCGGTACAGGACACACGCGCCGTCGCCGCCGAAGACCTCCGCCGCCTGCAGGTAGCCCGTCGCCGGCTCGTCGTGGCCGACCAGCGTGTTCTTGCGACGCCGGTCGATCACCATCCCGGCGGCGTCGAGGCGCGCGAGCCGATCGCCCTCCTGCATCCCGGTCGCGCGCACGAGCCGCGGCGCCACCGACCCCACGCCCCGCTGCTCCAGGCGCGGACGGGCCGCGGCGAGGAAGCCCGGGTCGAGCACGCAGTCGGCGTTGAGCAGCAGCACGGCGTCACCCTCCGTCGCCACGATCCCGGCGTTGATCGCCGCCGCGTAGGACACACGCTCGCGCACGCTGATCAGCCGCGCGCCGCAGCGCTCGGCGACCGAGCGCGTCGCGTCGGCGCAGGCGTTGTCGATCACGACGAGGTCGGCGTCGGGCTGCGCCGCCGCGGCCGGCAGCGAGTGCTCCAGCAGCGGCGCCTCGTCGACGCTGAGGACGAGGATCGTCGTCCGCCGGCTCACAGCATCTCTTCGTACACGGCCACCGTCAGCGCGGCGCTCGTCGCCCACGACAGGCCGCGCGCCCGCTCGCGCCCGCGCCGCGCCAGATCCGCATGCCGGTCGCGGTCGCCGACGACGCGGCGGATCGCCGCCGCCATGTCGCCGACGTCGAGCGGATCGAAGTACTCGGCGGCGTCGCCGCCGGTCTCCGGCAACGCGGTCGCGCGGGCCGCCACGACCGGCACGCCGCGCGCCATCGCCTCGACGAGCACCAACCCGAAGCCCTCGTACAGCGACGGGTGCACGAGCGCGTCGGCGCCGCGCATGAGCGCATCCAGCCGCGCGTCGGAGAGGTAGCCGGTCAACCGCACCGGCGCGCCCCCGGCCGCCTCGCGCACGCGCTCGGCCTCCGGCCCGCTGTCGATCCCGGCGAGCACGAGCCGGTGCGGCAGTCCCTCCCTGCGCAGCCGGGCGAAGGCCTCCACCAGACGCAGCAGGTTCTTCTTCGGCCGCAGGTCGCCGACGGCCAGCAGGTAGGGACCGTCGTTGGGCACCGGCTCGCTCCCGATCGGCAGCGAGGGCGCGTTGGGGACGATCCGCACGCGCGCCTCGTCGACGTCGTAGCGGCGCACGACGTCGTTCGCCGTGTAACCCGATACGCAGATCACGCGCTGCGCCGAGCGCGCCGCGCGCCGAGCGAAGGTGCGGTACTTCCAGCCCGTCCGCTTGGAGAAGTCATCCGGGAAGACCTCGAAGGCGAGGTCGTGGATCGTCACGATGCCCATGCAGGGCCGCGCGAGCGGCAGGAAGCAGTTCGGCGCGTGGACGAGGTCGGCGCCCTCCCGGCGCAGCAGCCGCGGCAGCTCGAGCTGCTCGAAGAGCACCTCCGGTCCGCGCCCGCGCTGCTCCTTGATGATCCGGTAGTCGAGGCCCGGCCGCTCGGGCAGGGCGTCGATGAGCTCGCGCACGTAGCGCCCCCACCCGCGCAGCTGCGGGTCGAAGGCATCGCGCGCATCGATGGCGACGATCGGCACGGACGCAACGATGTCACGCCGCGATGAGCCGCACGCGCCCGAGAGCCGCGTCCGGACGCATGTCCGGGGTCCACGACCGCGTTTGCACGAGTGCACCGTTCTCCAAGTCCCTTCACCGTTGGATCGGTCAAACGGACTTACGGAACGATGCACTAGCTTCCGGCCCATGGGCCAGGGCCGGCTGCACCTCTTTCGCTCCGACGACGACCGCTCAGCCGTCGAGCGCGCGCGCCGCCTCGCGCTGCAGGCGTCGAGCCTCGCGCGGCTGCCGCGGCCGGTGGCGGCCTTCTGGGTGCGGGCGATGCGCCGCGCCCAGGCGGAGAACGACACGTGGAGCATCGACGTCGCCTGCCGCCCCGCGGAGCTGCGCGTCCTGCTCGACGCGCTCTCAGGCGCCCCGCGGATCGCCGAGGTCGGCACCGCCGCGGCCTGGACGACCTGCTGCCTGACGCTCGCCCGGCCCGGCCGCGAGGTGCATTCGTGGGACGTCGAGGCGCATCCCGAGCGTGAGCGCTACCTCGAGCTGCTGTCGCCGGCGGACCGGGCGCGGGTGCACCTGCACGACCGGCCCGGCGGGCTCGGCCCGTCCGACCCGCCGCCCGTCGACGCCGTCTTCATCGACTCCTCGCACGAGCTCGAGGAGACCGTGGCGACGTTCCGGACCTGGGAGCCGGCGGTCACGGCCGGCGGCGTGATCGCCTTCCACGACTACGACGACGATGCCTACCCCGACGTCAGCGAGGCCGTCCGCGAGCTCGGCCTGCGCGGCGAGGCGCGCGGGCACCTGTTCGTCTGGCGCAAGCCAGGCTGAAGATGGCCGGCTGCGCAGCGCGGGTCCTCTACGATCTGCTGGTGCTCGTGACGGACCACTAGCCCGTGCCCCAGGCCACGCAAGATCTCACGGACCCCTCGCCGCCGACCCAGTCGCGGATCTTCGAGCTCCCGATCGAGCTCGGGCATCCCGACGAGCTGCTGCAGCGGATCGTCGGCTGGGTCGGAGGTGACGAGCCGACCAAGCGCGTGATGTACGTCAACGCGCACGTCCTCAACCAGTCGCGCGAGGACCCCGCGCTGCTCGAGGCGCTCGAGAACGCCGACCTCGTGTACTGCGACGGCTACGGCGTCCGCCTGGCCGCGAAGGCGCTCAGCGCCGAGATCCCGCACCGGATGACCGGCGCGGACTGGATCTGGGACCTGGCCGCCCTCTGCGAGCAGCAGGACCGCTCGGTGTACCTGCTCGGCTGCGACCCCGGCGTCGCCGCGCAGGCCGGCCAGCGGCTGCGGCGCGCGCATCCGGGGCTGCGCGTCGTCGGTACCCACCACGGCTACTTCGAGATCGGCTCCGGGCACGACGAGCGCGTCATCGAGGACATCAACGCGCGCAAGCCCGACATCCTGCTCGTCGGCATGGGGACGCCGAAGCAGGAGATCTGGGCGCAGCGCACCGTCGACCGCCTGAACTGCGACGTGCTGTGGAGCGTCGGGGCGCTGTTCGACTTCGTCTCGGGACGCGTTCCGCGCGCTCCGGCCTCCTTGTCCGACAATGGGCTGGAATGGATCTTTCGACTGGCGATCGAGCCGAAGCGGATGTGGCGGCGCTACCTGGTGGGCAACCCGGTGTTCCTGCACCGGGTGATGGCGCAGGCGCGCCGCCGCCACGACGAGCCCCGCTGAACAAGCGCCTGCATCTGGCACTCGTCTGGCTGGCCCTCGTCGGGGCGGCCTCGGTCGCCCTCGGGCTGGCGAAGTACGCGGGCGTCCAGGGCAGAGGCGGCGTCGCCGACGCCATGCGCGTGGCGGCCGCCTGCGCCGTGCTGTTCGCGATCGTCGGCTTCGCCCCGACGCGCCTGTTCCTGCCGGCCGGCCTGCGCCGCCACGAGCTGCTCTGGGTCCTGCCCGTCGGCGCGGTCGGCGCCGCGCTCGAGCTCGCGCTGCTCGTGTACGCCTTCGTGCCGTTCGATTTCGCGCTGGCGATCGTGCTCGGCGGCGGGATCGCGGCGGGGATCTACGCGTGGCGGCGCGACCCCGGGCTGCCGCTCGCGCGCTCGGCGCGGCAGGCGGGCCTGCAGGTGTCGTGGGGCACGCTGCTCGTGCCGCTCTACCTGGCAGTGCTGATCGGGGCGATCGCGCTCGTGCCGATGTTCCGCGGCGGCTTCGTGACGGTCATCGGCAACGGCTCGGACGCGCACCTCGCCGTCGGCACCGCGGAGTTCCTGCAGAACCATCACCCCAACGCCGCCGCGCCGGAGGAGTCCGTCGACCGGGTGCCGCTCGTCTGGCGCTCCAAGCCGCCGATCTACCTCGCGTTCGGCGCCGTCGCCCGCGTGGCCGGCATGGAGCCCTACGCCGTGATCGCGACGCTGCAGGCGACGCTGCTGGCGCTCGGCGCGCTGGGCTTCTGGCTGCTCGCGCGCGAGCTGCTCGGGGCGGGCGCGTGGGCCGCCGGCGCGGCCATGGGGCTCGTCGGGCTGAACCGGATGACGCTCTTCACGGGCATGCATCCCTACTTCAACCAGACGTGGGGATACATGGCGCTGCCCTTCGCGATCGTGCTGGCGTGGTATGTGGTGCGAAGACGCTCGCGCGGCGGCGTGCTGCTGTTCGCGTCGTTTCTCGGCGTACTCGTGTTCGCCTACCCGCTGGCGATGCCGATCCCGCTGAT
The DNA here is from genome assembly GCA_038233375.1 of Solirubrobacterales bacterium. Classification (GTDB taxonomy): domain Bacteria; phylum Actinomycetota; class Thermoleophilia; order Solirubrobacterales; family Solirubrobacteraceae; genus CADCVQ01. Next base: position 17,616 of record JBBSMC010000003.1, on the reverse strand, counting down.
CGCCGCGATCGTGTTCTGGGCGTTCGAGCGCCGCCGCCAGGGCCGTTCGCTGCTGCGCCCGCCGCGGCTGCGCAACAAGCGCAACCTGCTGTGGATGGTCCCCCTCTTCGGGCTGCTGCTGCTGCCGCTGCAGGGCGTGCTCGAGAAGGTGTCGGTCTCCACGCGCGTGCTCGCGCCGGGCTACTCGCTCGTCAACTGGGGCGGCGACCTGACCGGGTTCTTCCCGGAGCGCTACTTCCTCGGCTTCGACGGGGCCGGCTTCGGGCTGGCCGGGATGATCCTGCTGATCGGCGGCCTCGTGCTCGCCCTGCGCCACGCCCCGCGCGACATCCGCTGGGGCCTGGGCGGGATCGTCGCGTTCGGGGTGCTCGCCGCGCTGTACTTCCGCCCGCGCGAGTACGGCTGGTACTTCCACTACAAGGCGCTCGCGTTCGCGGCGCCGCTGGGCGTGGCCGTCGGGGCCGCCGGCCTCGCGCGCATCAGGTGGCCGTGGGTGAGCGCGATCATGCTGATCTTCCTCGTCGGTGCGTCGCGCGACGGCGCGGCGCAGGAGATCGGGCGCACGTTCGACCAGCTGCCCAAGAGCATGCTCGAGCTCGAGCGCGTCGACGCCGCGCTGCCCGCCGCCGCGTCCGTGCGCCTGGACATGCCGGCCGACGGTCGCCAGCTGTGGGCGGGGATCATCCTGTCCGGCCAGCCGCTGTGCTCGCAGCGGCCGGTGCTCGAGACGAGCTACCCGCACGTGCCGGTCTCGCGCAAGGCCGACTACGTGCTCGTCGACGACGACTGGCGCAAGCCGTTCGACGCCGTCGGCCCGCCCGTGCTCAAGCTCGACCGCTACCTGCTCTACCGCATGCGCGCCGACGTGCCCGGCCCGAGCCTGTGCTCGCGCAAGATGACGCTGACGGTGAAGAAGCTCTATGCCGGCGGCACGGACGTGGAGTAGCGCCGGATGCCGATCAGACGATCGCCGTGCGCCCCGGGCTGGCGAGGTTGGCCTCGCTGCGCTGCATGAGCTGCTCGAACTTCTGGACGCCGTGCAGGCGCACGTAGCGCGCCTCGGAAGAGGTGATCGGCACGAGCCACAGCACGACGATGCGGCGATCCTCGTCGGGCGGCTCGTAGACCTCGAAGCCCGGGCCGAAGACGTACGGCGGCAGGACGAGCAGGTTCTCGGCCGTCGCCTTGCCGGTCCAAGGGCGCTTGAGCGCGATGATGCTGCCGACGCCCAGGCGCCTGTCGGGATCGGCGTTGACGGTGGCCAGCGCAGCGAGCATCTCGACGAGGACCGGGTCCGCGGCGGGCGCCAGCAGGACGTACTCGGCGCCGTCCTCGTCCACGCCGATCGCGGCCGACGCGCCGTTGGTCGCGTAGATCCACGGATCGCCGGAGGAGGCGGGCGCGATCCGGCGCACGCGAAAGCCGGGCAGCACGTCCTCGACCTCCGCGCGCGCGGAAGCGAAGTCGTCGTGCACGCTGTCGGGATAGGCGCGCTCCAGATGGTCGGCGAAGCTCATCGTCGGCATCGTCACATACCCGCCTCGAACGGCGGCACTTCGTAGCCTCTTATGCGGCCGTGCTGAGCTGTGCGCAAGGAGCATGTGAGATGAAGGTCCTCGTAGTCGACGACGAACCGGGCGTGCGCTCGGCCCTGCAGCGCGCTCTGACGCTCGAGCGCCATGACGTGCTTCTCGCCGACGACGGCCAGCAGGCGCTCGACACGCTCGCCGAGGGAACGGTCGATGCGATCGTGCTCGACGTGATGATGCCGCGCGTCGACGGTCTGGAGGTGTGCCGGCGTCTGCGCGCGGCGGGCGACCGCACGCCGGTGCTCATGCTCACCGCCCGCGACGCGGTCGACGACCGCGTCGACGGCCTCGACGCCGGCGCCGACGACTATCTCGTCAAGCCGTTCGCCCTGCGCGAGCTCAACGCGCGGCTGCGCGCGCTGCTGCGCCGCGTCGATCCCGGCGGTCCCACCCTCGCGTTCGCCGACCTCGTGCTCGACCGCTCCGCGCACGAGGTGCGCCGCGGAGATCGCCCGATCGACCTTTCCAAGACCGAGTTCGCGCTGCTCGAGACATTCCTCGAGCACCCGCGCCAGGTGCTGACGCGCTCGGTGCTGTTCGAGCGCGTCTGGGGCTATGACTTCGGCGCGACCTCCAACGCCCTCGGCGTCTACATCGGCTACCTGCGGCGCAAGACCGAGCAGGGCGGCGAGCGGCGGCTGCTGCACACCGTGCGCGGCGTCGGCTACGTCCTGCGCGACCCATGATGGCGCTGCGCCACCGGCTGACGCTGCTCGCCGCGGCGACCGTCGGCGTCACGGTGGTGCTCGTCGCGATCGTCGCCTACGCCGCCCTGCGCAGCGAGCTGCGCGGGCAGGTCGACGAGGCGCTCACGAGCCAGTACGCGCAGGTTCAGCGCAGCGTGCGCGGCGAGCGACTGCGCCGGTCGCTGGGCGACGACCTGCCCGAGCCGTCGGTGAGGGCGGGCGGCCCGAGCGGGCCGGTGCAGCTCATCGCACCCGGCGGAGCGATCGTCTTCCGCTCGGGCGGCGACCTCACGGTCCCGGTCGACCAGGCCGACCGGGCGATCGCCAGCGGCGTCGGCGGGCGGCTCGCGCTGCGCGACATCCGCAGCGCCGACGGCGTCCACCTGCGGGTGCTCACCGTCGCCTTCTCCGACGGCGGCGCGATCCAGGTCGCGCGCAGCCTGTCCAACGTCGACGCGACGCTGGGCCGCCTGCAGCTCGTCCTGATCCTGCTGTGCGCCGGCGCCACCCTGCTGGCGGCGTTCTTCGGGCGCCTGTTCGGCCGCCAGGTCATCCAGCCCGTCAGCGAGCTGACCGCCGCCGCCGAGCACATCACGCAGACCGACGACCTGGGCCGGCGCATCGAGGTGCGCAGCGACGACGAGGTCGGCCAGATGGCGCAGCGCTTCAACGCGATGCTCGACGCGCTCGAGCGCTCGCGGCGCGCGCTGGACGACTCCGTGCACTCCCAGCGCCAGCTCGTCGCCGACGCCTCGCACGAGCTGCGCACGCCGGTCACGTCGCTGCGCACGAACATCGAGGTCCTGCTGAGCGAGGGCGGCGAGCTGCCGGCCGACGACCGCACCCGGCTGCTCGAGGACGTCCGCGCCGAGACCGAGGAGCTGACCGCGCTGATCACCGACGTCATCGAGCTCGCCCGCGGCGACGAGCCGCTGCAGGGCGTCGACGACGTGCAGTTCGACGACGTCGTCGCCGAGGCCGTCGCGCGCGCCCGGCGGCGCCGGCCGCGCACGACGTTCGACGCCGAGCTCGAGCCGACGGTGATCGAGGGGCTCTCCGAGCGGCTCGGGCGCGCGGTCGACAACCTGCTCGACAACGCCGCCAAGCACGCGCCCGACGACAGCGTCGTCGACGTCGTCCTGCGCGGCGGCGAGCTGACCGTGCGCGACCGCGGCCCCGGCATCCCGGAAGCCGAGCGCCCACACGTCTTCGATCGCTTCTACCGCGGCGCCGACGCGCGCGGCCGGCCCGGGTCGGGTCTCGGCCTGGCGATCGTGCGCCAGGTCGCAGAGACGCACGGCGGGTCGATCGCCGTGGAGGAGGCGCCCGGCGGGGGGGCGCTGTTCCGGCTGCGCCTGGCCCGCGCCGGCGACGGCCACGCGATGCCGGCCGACGTACCGCATATAGACGAGCCCGCAGCGCCGGCAGGACCACACGCGGCGACGTAGGCGCACCCCGGCGTCTGAGTTCAACCGACGCTTGCGTCCACGGGCGCAACTCCCGGGCGGGATCGAACTTCCAGACGCGGCTGCTGCGCTGCGGTGACGGCACCCGCCTGACCTACGAGGTGAAGGCGGGCGGCACGACTCGGCGCGTGAGCTTCGCGGTCACCCGCAATCCCGACCCGCGTGCACGCTGATCACAGGCTTCAGGCCCGGCGAGCGAGCGAGCGGAAGGCTGCGATCAGCTCGCCGCGGCCTGCGCCACGACCGGCACGACGACCGGTCCGGTGCCGTTGACCGTAAAGCTCTCGCCGTCGCTTACGAGCGTCAGCGCGGAGCCGTCGAGCAGCGTGAACGTCGTCGCCTCCTGGGTCATCTCGACCTCCAGGCGGCTGCCGCGGAAGATCAGCCGGAAGCGCATCCGGCTCCAGTCGGCGGGCAGGCGCGGCGTGAAGCGCAGGTCGTAGCCGTCGATGTCGCGCAGGCCGGCGAAGCCGTTGACGAGCGCCATCCAGACGCCGCCGCAGGAGGCGACGTGGATGCCGTCGGAGACGTTGCCCGCGAGGTTCGCGAGGTCGACGGCGGCGCTGAGCAGGAAGTAGTCGTACGCCGCCTCGACGTCGCCGACCTCCGACGCCATCACGCTCTGCACACACGACGACAGCGACGAGTCGCCGGTCGTCAGCGGGTCGTAGTACTCGAAGACGCGGCGCTTCTCCTCCAGCGAGAAGCGGTCCCCGGCGAGGAACGTCGCGAGCACGACGTCGGTCTGCTTGATGACCTGGTGGCGGTAGATGTTCAGCGGGTGGTAGTGCAGCAGCAGCGGATAGTGATCGAGCGGCGTGTGCTCGAAGTCCCACGGCTTGCGGTTGAGGAAGTGCTCGTCCTGCAGCAGCACGCCGTCGCGGTCGTCGTGCGGGATGAACATCCGCTCGGCGGCGCGGCACCAGTCCCCGGGCTCGTGCGGCTCGATCCGCAGCCGAGTGACGAGCCGGTCGTACGCCTCAGGGTCGGTGTCGCGCAGCATCTGCAGGCCCTCGGCGGCGGCGGCGAGGTTCTCGCGCGCCATCAGGTTCGTGTAGGCGTTGTTGTCGACGACGGCCGAGTACTCGTCCGGGCCGGTGACGCCCTGGATGCAGAACTGCCCGTCGCGGCGCTGTGAGAAGAAGCCGAGGTCGGCCCACAGGCGCGCCGTCTCGACGAGGATCTCGACGCCCTCGCGAGCGATGAACTCCTCGTCGCCGGTGACGCGTACGAACTGGCGCACCGCGTAGGAGATCGCGGCGTTGATGTGGTACTGCGCGGTGCCCGCGGCGTAGTAGGCCGAGGCCTCCTCGCCGGAGATCGTGCGCCACGGAAACAGCGCCCCGCGATGGCCGAGCTGGCGCGCGCGCCGGCGCGCGGCCTCGAGCATCTCGTAGCGGAAGTGCAACAGCCGGCGGGCGACGTGCGGCTGGGTGTACGTCAGCACCGGCAGGACATAGATCTCGGTGTCCCAGAAGTACTGGCCCTCGTAGCCGCGACCGGTCAGCCCCTTGGCGGCGATCCCGTGGCCCTCGACGCGCGCCGACGCCTGGCGGATCTGAAAGAGGTTGAAGCGGACGGCCTGCTGGATGTCCTCAGGCCCGTCGATCTCGATGTCGGAGTGCTCCCAGAACGCGTCGAGGCGCTCGCGCTGGACCTCGGCGATGCGCTCGAAGCCGTCGCTCGCCGCGCGGTCCAGCGTACGGTTCACGCGGCGCACCAGATCGTCGGGTGGCGCCTCGTCGGCGTGGTGGTAGCCGAGGAACTTCGTGACACGCGCCGGGACGCCCGGCTCGGCGTCGAGGAAGAACACGACGCGGCCCTCGTCCTCGTGGACGCTGGACTCGACGCTGTGGCGCAGCTCGGTCTCGATGTGGTGCTCCATGCCGCAGGCCAGGCCTATCCCGCTCGAGCGCGTGCGCAGCTCCAGCAGCACCCGCGTCTCGTCGCAGAACTGGTTGACGCCCGCCAGCGCCGACTCGTCCATCCGCACGCCGATGCGCGGATCGTCGTGACCCTTCGGCCGCGGCAGGTGGGTGACGAGCTCAGAGGCGATCGCCAGCTCGGCCTGGCCGGACAGCAGCGTGACCTCGTAGGAGATCGCGGCGAGGTGGCGCCAGTGCAGCGAGGCGAGGCGCTGGGAGCGCAGCTGCACGACGGCGCCGCGGGCGGTCCGGAAGCGCGCGCCGCGGGCGAGGATGCCGCTGCGCATGTCGAGCACGCGCTCGTAGGCGAGGAGCGTCGATTCGCCCAGCACGAGCGGCTCCTCGTCGACGTAGAGGCGCATGATCGAGCCGTCGGGCGCGCTGACGATCGTCTGGCCGGTCGTGGCGAAGCCGAAGGCCGCCTCGCCGTACGGGATCGGCCAGGTCTCGTGGAAGCCGTTGAGGAAGAAGCCGGGGTCGTTGGAGGGCAGGCCCTCGTCGTGCGCGCCGCGGATGCCCATGTAGCCGTTGGCGATCGCAAACAGCGTCTCGGCCTCGGCCGGGCTCTCCAGCGAGAAGCGCCGCGAGACCAGCCGCCACGGGTCGATCGGCATGGCGCGGATCAGCGCCGGCGTGGTGCGGGCCTCGCGGATGCGCGAGAGCGCCGCGAGACGTGAGCTGCGCAGGCTCATCGGACGGACCCGCCGGCGATCGCGCGGCGCAGGTGCTTCACGTCGCCGATAGGGCGCGGTGCGGCGTGGGTGGGAGGTGCGGTCAGCTCGTCCATCTCGGATCGGTTCGGCGGGTGTTCAGGGCGATGACCCACGGCCGGTGAGACGGGCGGGGCGGCAGCACCATCTTACGCAGTGTCAGGAGCATTCGTCGTCGAAATCTCGATGTGTGCGTCGCGCACGAGGACGACGAGTGCCGCCTCGACGACTTTGGGGTCGAACTGGGTCCCGGCGTGCTGGCGTAGCTCGCGCAGGGCGACCGGCGGCGACATCGGCTCGCGATACGTCGATCCGTATCGCATGAAGTAGCCCACGAGGGACGGCCGGCGGCGCGGGGGCGCACGAGTGCCCCTGCGATCATCCCGCTCGATGCCCGCCACCCTGCGCGACCTGCGCCATGAACTGACCGGCCGCCTGCGCAACGGCGCCACCCATGTCATCACCGGGATGCCGGAGGACCGCCGCGCCGAGCTGGCCGAGCGCGTGCGCTCGGGACGCGCCTCGCGCGCGCTGCTGCGGCGCGCGTCGAGCTGGTACGGCCGCGCGCCGGTGCCGGTCGCCGGCGGCTTGGCGCACCTGCTCTACGTCTCGACCTCGGACCTGCCGCTCGACCACGCCCACGCCGGCCTGATCGTGCGCGGCACGCTCGAGCCTCCGGTGCAGGAGGCGCTGCGGCGGCTCGTCGCCCCCGGCGCCGTGTTCTACGACGTCGGCGCGAACGTCGGCTTCTTCACGATCCTCGGCGCGCGCCTCGTCGGGCCGGATGGGCGCGTCGTCGCCTTCGAGCCGGTGCCCGCCTGCGCGCGCGCCGTCGCCAACAACATCGCGCTCAACGACTTCGCCCACGCCGAGATCCGCGAGGCCGCGGTCGGTGCGGAGAACGGCCGCGATCGGCTGCTCGTCGTCGGCGAGGCGAGCTGGTCGCACCTCGCCTCGACCGGCCGCCACGCCGACGTGCGCGACGAGATCGACGTCGCCATCATCTCGATCGACGCGCTCGTCGCCGCCGGCGAGATCCCGCCGCCGGACGTCGTGAAGATCGACACGGAGGGCGCCGAGCTGGAGGCGATCGCCGGCATGCGCACGACGATCGAGCGCCACCGCCCCGCGATCGTCTGCGAGCTGCACGACACCAACGCGGCGTTCTGCGCGCTCATGGACGAGCTCGGCTACAGCACGACGAACCTCGACGGGCCCGCGCCCGTCGCCGGCGCCGGGCCGGTCCACGCTCTCGCGCAGCCGCGCGGCTAGGCAGCCAGTGATTCGAGCACGTCGCGCAGCCTGCGCGCGGTCCGCTCGGGCGCGTAGGCTGCGACCCGCGCCGCACCACGCGCGCGCAGCTCCGCGCGCAGCTCACCGTCGCCGACGGCCAGCGCCAGCAGCTCGGCGGCCACGCTCTCGTCGTCGTCGGCGTCGTCGAGCAGCAGCGCCGCGTCGCCGGCGACCTCCGGCACCCCGCCGATCGCCCGTGCGATGACCGGCACGCCGAAGTGGAAGGCCTCCAGCAGCGGGATGCAGAAGCCCTCGTGCTCGGACATGCAGACAAACGCGTGCGCCGAGCGCCACCGCGCCGCGAGCTGCTCGCGCGTCAGCCCCGATTCGATCGTCACGCGTCCTGGGGAGATCTCCTCGGCTAGCGCGCGCATCGCGGCGTCGTAGGGCCAGTTGATCGGCGCGCCGACGAGCACGAGTCGCGCATCGGGGGCGTGGCGGCGGCGGTACAGCTCGAAGGCTCGGATGACCGCGTCCTGGCGCTTGTGCGGCGCGAGGCGCCCGACGAAGAGGATCGTCGGTGCGTCGACCCCGCCCCCCGCCGCCGCCGGATCCGGACCGGCCGCGCCGAGCGCCGCCGGGTCGAAGAGGATCGGGATGACGACGTCCGAGCCGAACTCCTGCGCGTTGTAGAGCGAGACGCCGGCGGCGACGTCAGCCGCGGCCGCGAACTGCGGCAGCTGCTTGCGGCCCAGCGCGCAGACGACGCCGGCCTGCGGGTCGTGGTCCCAGAACCAGCGCGCGGGGGTGATGTTGTGTGAGATCAGCAGCGTGCGCTGCGGCATCTCGAGCACGCGGCGCAGCTTGGGGGCGTAGGCGGAGTAGTGCACGAGCAGCACGTCGCCGTCGCGCGCGTCCAGCGAGCGCAGCGGCGCGATCCTGTCGCCGATGCGCGGGTCGATCTCCGCCGCGACGTCGCGCCCGCCCCAGCCCCAGGCGCGGAAGCGCTCGCGGAAGGCGAGTGCCTGCGTCGTCACCGCGTCGTAGGGACCGGCGCCGCTGAGAACTTGGTGGACGTTCACGGCTCGTACCGCCGGACCGTCCCGACACGATCGATCGATCGATCGAAGGAGACGACCGCGCCGACCCCGCTCGTCTCCGCCTGAGCCACGAGGTAGGCCTCGGCGAAGTCGAGGCGATCGAGCTCGTACACCGCGAGCGCTCGCAGCAGCAGCTCGGGATCGAGCGTCTCGATGCTCGGCAGCGCGATCGCCGCCCGCAGCAGTGACGCCACGTCGCGCCGTGCGACCTCGTAGAACGACTCCAGCACGTAGACGCACTCGGCGACGACGAGGTCGGCCAGCAGCAGCCTCTCCGACGAGGCCAGCACGGCTGTTGCCCGCTCCGCCATCGCCGGAGGATCGCCGGTGAGGTGTCGGATGAGGACGTCCGTGTCGACGAACGCGATCAGCGTCGATCCCTCGCCCGCTCGGAGCGCGTCGCGCGCAGGACGTCGTCCCAAGGCGTCCCGCGCTTGCCGGCCGGCACCGGCACCGTGCCGGCGAGGGCGAGGAAGTCCGGCGTCTTCGCGACGACCGCTCGCCGCTGTTCGACGCGGAACACGATCTCGTCACCGGCGTTGAGATCGAGCGCGTCCCGGACGCGCTTCGGGATCGTGACTTGCCCCTTCGACGTGATGCGCGCGCGCTCGTCCATCTCTCGCTCCTTACTAATCAGCAGGTGTAAGGATCATAGCCTTGCGGGTCATCGCGGCAGCCGCTCGCGATCGCCATCATCGTCTCCGGCTCGTTCTTCGAGCCGTGTCACCCGGTCCTCGAGCTCGGCCACGCGGATCAGGAGGTTGAGGTTGAAGCGCGTCTGCTGGGACTGCAGCTCGCGCAGGTACTGGCGCAGTACGTGGACGAGCTGGCGCTTGGCCCACGTGATCGGCGCGCCGAGCTTGCGCGTCGAGCGCATCAGGTCGACGTCGGGCTCGATGTTCGCCCACTCCATGAGCTGCTCGATCGAGACGCGCTCGGTCGGCTCGATCGTCGTCCCCGCCGGCAGGGTGTCGTCTCGCGCCGCGGCCGCTGCACGCGCGGCGGGAAGCGCCTCCTCGGGCTTCATACCCGCTCGCCCGGAGGCTCGCCGGGCACAGGCGACGGCGCCACCACGTCGGCCCCCTCGGCGGTGCCCATGAGCCGGTGGTAGAACGGCATGCCCTCGCCGACCGGCCCGTCGAAGGCGACCTCGCCGCCGTCGAGCACGACGACGCGCTCGCACGTACGCTCGATCAGCGCCGCGTCGTGCGAGACGAGCACGAGCGTCGCGCCGGCGGCGATCTGCGAGGCGATGCGCGCCTCGCACTTGCGCTGGAACGCCTCGTCGCCGACGGCGAGCACCTCGTCGATCAGCAGCACGTCGGCGTCGAGGTGCGCGGCGATCGAGAAGCCCAGGCGCAGGAACATGCCCGACGAGTACGTCGCCACCGGCGCGTCGATGAAGTCGCCCAGCTCCGAGAACGCGATGATCGCCTCCAGGCGCTCCTCGATCTGCTCCTTGACCAATCCGTGCAGGGCGCCGTTGAGGAAGATGTTCTCGCGCCCGGAGAAGTCGCGTCCGAAGCCGGCGCCGAGCTCGAGCTGGGCGACGACCTGACCGCCGCAGGCGACGCGGCCGCGGTTGAGCGGCACGATCCCCGACAACACGCGCAGGGTCGACGACTTGCCGGCGCCGTTGCGCCCGACCATGCCCACGGTCTCGCCGGGGGCGATGCGCAGCGAGACGTCCTTCAGCGCCTCCACGGGCGCCGGGCCGCCCGCGCGCTTGCGGCCGATCAGCATCTCCTTCAGCGTGCGCCCGCGGTCGGCCTTGACGCTGAACGCGCGCGAGGCGTGCTCGAGGACGATCTCGCCGGGCCGCACGCCCTCGTCGAGCGCGGGACGCCGGGCCATTAGTGGGACCACTAGACCACCACCGCCAGCTCGTCCTGCATGCGATCGAACAGCCACTTGCCGCCGAGCAGCATCACGGCCGCGGCGACCGCGACGTAGGCGAGCACGTCGGTCTGCGGCACGACGCCGCCGTAGATGACGTCGCGGATCGCGGTGATGAACGGGGCGATCGGATTGCCCCACTCGAGCAGGTGGCGGTAGGCGTCGTTGCGCGTGATCGAGTCGATCTGAAAGAAGATCGGCGAGACGAAGAACCACGGCAGCAGCGCCGCGGAGAGGATCGGGGCGACATCGCGGAAGTACGCATGCAGGATGCTCACCGCGAGGGCGAAGCCGAGCGTGAACGCGTACAGGCAGCCGAGGATGAACGGCAGCAGCAGCAGCGCCACGTCGAGCGTGCCGCGAAACGCGATCGTCACGATGGCGACGAGCGCGAGGATCACGAGGAACGTGACGAGCTGGACGCTGACGACGGCAGCGGGGATCGCGGCGCGCGGGAAGCGCGCCTTGCGCACGAGCGCGCCCTGCTCTAGCAGCGACGGCGCGGCCGAGAGCACCGACTGGCTGAAGAAGATCCAGACGACGAGCCCGACGATGAGAAACAGCGGGTAGTCGTCGATCGTGTCGAGCTTGAAGATCAGCCCGAACATGAGGTAGTAGGCGCCCATCAGCACGAGCGGGTTGATCAGGTACCACAGCACCCCGAGCGCGGAGCCCTTGTACTTCTGGCGCAGCTCGCGCCGGACGAGCTGCTCGAAGAGGTAGCGGTAGGCCACGAAGGCGATTATCGCGACGCGGTGAGTGACATCATGCTTGCTAGCATGACTGCATCATGCCGCAGATCACACTTCGCGTCGATGACGACCTCGCGCGCCGACTGAAGATCGCCGCGTCCAGTGCGGGCCGCAGCGTCAACGCATTCGCGGGATCCGTGCTGCGCGCGGCGGTCGATCCAGAACTGGCCGGCGACGAGGCTCAGCGGCTGCGCGAGCGGCTGCGCGCAGCCGGCCTGCTCGAGGAGGGAATCCCGCTGCGAGCGGCGGCACCGGATCCGGCGGCGGTTCGCGCCGCGCGCCGGGCCGCGGGAGGCGGGACTTCGCTGGCGCAGCTCGTCTCGGAGGGTCGACGCTGAGCACGTTCGCGGACTCCTCCGCGCTCGTCAAGCTCTACGCCGACGAGGCCGGGTCGGCCGAGATTCGTGCGCTCGAGATCGTCGCCGTCAGCGCGCTGGCTCGCGTCGAGGTACCCGCCGCCCTGTGGCGCAAGCACCGGCTCGGAGAGCTCGCCGCCGAGCAGGCGGGCGTGCTCGCCGCGCAGTTCGCGACCGACTACCTCGGCGGCCCGTCGACGGCTCCGCGCTTCGCCGCCCTGGCGGTCGATGCAGAGCTGCTCGAGCTCGCGTCCACGCTCGTCGCCGCCGATGACCTTCGCGCGTTCCCCGCCGTGCAGCTCGCGTCGGCGCTTGCCGTCCGCTCGGTCGACCCGGTCGGTACGGCGTTCGCCTGCTATGACCGCTCCCTGCGCGCGGCCGCCGCCCGTCGCAGCTTCGATCTCGTTCCCAGCTGACCGCAGTCACCTGTTCGCACGCCCTGGGCTCAGCCTGTCGTCAGCCGCCGAGCGCGCGCTGCACGGCGGGGAACGCGGGCTTGGGCTGAAGCTTCTCGTCGAGCAGCGTCGCCGCGCCCATGCCCGGCTGTGTCTCGGAGATCCATGAGCGGCTGTCGGTGAAGCCCCAGAACGTCAGCGACGTGCACCGCACCGTCAGGCAGCTGTTGACGATCTGCTCGTAGATGCGCGCCTGCGCCTCGAGATCCTCCGGGCTCGGCGCGAGCTTCAGGCCGACGTCGGCCTCCGTGAGCGCGATCTCCAGGCCGAGCGCCTTGAAGCGGCGCATGTTCTCGACGAAGTCGCCCGGCAGGCCGGCGAGATTGGCGTGCACCTGAAAGCCGACGCCATCGATCGGCACGCCGTCGCGCTTGAGGCCGGAGACGATCTCGTAGAGGCGGTTGGACTTCGCGTTGATCCCCTCGGCGCCGATCTCGTTGAGGTAGAGCTTGGCGTCCCGATCGGCCGCGCGCGCCGTGCGGAACGCGTCGGCAATGAAGCCCGGGCCGAGCCGGCGCGCGAACACCGATGGACGCAGGCCGCCGCGGTCGGAGACCGGCTCGTTGACGACGTCCCAGACGCTGACGTCTTCCTTGTAGTGCTCCATCACGCGGCGGATGTGCTCGCGCGTCGCCTGGCGCAGGTCGTCGGCGCCCAGCTCGCGCACCCAGCCCGGCAGCTGGAAGTGCCAGACGAGCGTGTGACCGCGGATCTTCTGGCTCGCCTCGCGGGCGCGGTCGACGATCTCGTCGGCGGGGCCGAACTCGAACTCGCCGCGCTCGGGCTCGATCTGCTCCCACTTCATCTCGTTCTCGGGCGTGACCGTCGAGAACTGTGCGGCGATCAGCTGGCGGTAGGCGCGGTTCTTCCTGGCCTGGTCGCCGCGCACGGCGGTGCCGATCTCAAGCCCCTTCTGCTTGGCGAGCACGCGCAGCGGCTGGCCGGGCAGCGGCTTGGCGTCAGCGCCGCCGCGGACGAGGTAGATCGCGCAGAGCAGCGCGATCAGGAAGACGACGCCGAGCGCCACCCGGCGTCCGAGCCCGCCCACTCAGAAGGCGCCGCGGCGCGTCAGCACGGCCGGGACCGTCTTGACCAGGATGCTCAGGTCCAAGAAGACCGACCAGCGCTCGAGGTAGAGGAAGTCCAGGCGCACGAGGTCGTCGAAGTCCAGCTCCGAGCGGCCCGAGACCTGCCACAGGCCGGTGATTCCCGGCGTTACGAGGTAGCGCTTCTTGTGCCACTCCTCGAGGCGCTCGAAGTCGCGCTCGGGCAGCGGGCGCGGGCCGACGAGCGACATCTCGCCGCACACGACGTTGAACAGCTGCGGCAGCTCGTCGAGCGAGTAGCGGCGCAGGAAGCGCCCGACCGGCGTCATGCGCGGGTCGTCGCGCATCTTGAAGAGAGCGCCCGTCGCCTCGTTGAGCGACTCGAGGTCGGCCTGGCGCTGGTCGGCGTCGCGGTACATCGTGCGGAACTTCAGGCAGGCGAACGGCGCGCCGCCGATCCCCGGACGCAGCGAGCGGTAGATGACCGGCCCGCGGGAGCTGAAGCGCACGGCGAGCGCGCTCGTCGCGAGGACCGGGCTCAGCAGCACGAGCAGGAACGCCGAGCCGCACAGGTCGAACGAGCGCTTGACGAAGAAGTCGAAGCCCTCGAAGACCGGCGGCTTGAGCTCGAACAGCGGCACCGCCTCGCCGGGCACGAACTCCGCACGATGGACGAGCAGCTCCATCGTCGACGGCGCGATCCGCACCCGCACGCCCGCGCCATGAGCGACGTCGACGAGCACGACCGCGCGCTCCTGCGGGAAGTCCGGGTCGGCGATGATCACCTCGTCGATGCGGTAGCGATGGATGACCTGCGCGAGCTCGTCGAGCGTGCCGAGCGAGAGCAGCCCGTTGTTGGGCCGCGGCGTCAGCGAGATGAAGCCGACGACGTTGACCGTCGGGTGCGCGGCGTCGCGCAACGCGTGGCCGACGGCCTCGATGTGCTGGCCGCTGCCGACGAGCACCGCGCGGCGCTGGTAGCCGGCCGCGCGCAGCAGCGTGCCGGTCAGCTTCTCGTAGCCCAGGCGCAGCAGCGAGACGTAGATGACGGCGAAGAACAGCGAGCCGTAGAAGATGTAGAACGAGGTGAACTGGTGGCCGCTCGCGACGGCGTAGACGAGCGCGACGAGCGCGACCTGGGCCAGCGACGAGACGATGCGCGACATGCCCGGCCGCTCGCCGCGGGCCGAGTACAGCCCCGAGCGCGCGAACAGCAACACGGTGAGCAGGCACGCGAAGTCGAACAGCTCGTCGGTGGCGGCGGCGTGCGCGCGCAGCTGCCAGGCGCCGGTCAGCAGGCCGGCCTTCAGCCACAGCGCCGTGAGGATCGCCATGTAGACGCCGATCGCGTCGAGCATGAACAGCGTGCCGACGCGCACGACGCTGCGCAGTGTGTCCAGGCGCAGCAGGAAGGAGAGGACCGGCGGTCGCTTGCGGCGGACGTCGCGATCGGACAGCGCGAAATCGGGCGCCGGCGCGTTCGCCGTCGCCTTGGATACGCCGTCCCGTGGCTTCTCCGTCGTAGGCATCCCCTGCTCTAACGCCTCACGATCGCAGATGTTCCGTCGCCGCGCCAGCGCTGGACGGAGAACCACTCGCGGACTTTTGGGTCCAGTGTCCGAATCAGGCGCTCCCGCGTCCCACGAGCCCCGCGGCGCCGGAGGCCTCCAGGGTCCGCGCGAGGCCGTCGCGCAGGTCGATCTCGGGCTCCCACCGCAGCAGCTCGCGCGCCAGCGTGATGTCCGGCTGGCGCACCTGCGGGTCGTCGGTCGGCAGCGCCTCGAAGACGATCTCCGAGGTCGAGCCGGTGACGTCGATGACCTCGTGGGCGAGCTCCAGCAGCGTGAACTCGTTGGGGTTGCCGACGTTGATCGGCCCCACCTCGCCGGACTCGGCGAGCGCGATCATGCCGCGGATCAGATCGTCGACGTAGCAGAAGGAGCGCGTCTGGCTGCCGTTGCCGAACACCGTGATCGGCCGGTTCTGGAGCGCCTGGCGCATGAACGTCGGGATCGCGCGGCCGTCGTGCGGCCTCATTTTGGGGCCGTAGGTGTTGAAGATGCGGATGATCGCCGTGTCGACGCCCTGCTGGCGGTGGTAGGCCATCGTCAGGGCCTCGGCGTAGCGCTTGGCCTCGTCGTAGACGCCGCGCGGGCCGATCGGGTTGACGTGCCCCCAGTAGGTCTCCTTCTGGGGATGGACCTGCGGATCGCCGTAGACCTCGCTCGTCGAGGCCAGCAGGAAGCGGGCGCGGTGCTTCTTGGCCAGGCCGAGCGTGTGGTGCGTGCCGTGCGAGCCGACCTTCAGCGTGTGCAGCGGCAGCCGCAGGTAGTCGATCGGCGAGGCCGGCGAGGCGAGGTGGTAGACGAAGTCGACCGGGCGCTCGACGAAATACGGCTGCACGATGTCCTTCATCAGGAACTCGAACTCCGGCACGCGGATGTGCTCGATGTTGCGCAGCGAGCCCGTTTCGAGGTTGTCGACGCAGACGACGTTGTGGCCGCGGCGCAGCAGCTCGTCGCACAGATGCGACCCCAGGAACCCCGCGCCACCGGTGACAAGGCAGGTGGCCATTGGCGAGGACTCTATCCGCCAACCGGCAGCGCCCGCGGGTCTGGTCTAGCGCTTGCGCGCTGCGCGCAGGTGCTTCTTCTTGAGGTCGGGCATGATCACGACCAGGCCGTCGGGGCGCTTGTGCGCAAAGCCACGCATGATCAGCCGCTTCGTCACGACCGGGCAGCGCTTGCAGCGCGGGTTGCTCTTGCAGCAGCGCTTCTTCGGCTTGACGAGCAACTTCATTAGGGGAGCCTAACGGATGGTGTCAAACGCCGGTACAGTTCAGGCATGCCCGCCCAACCCTTTGTCGAGCTTCTCAACGAGCAGATCGGCCACGAGTTCGCCGCGTCGCAGCAGTACCTCGCGATCGCCTCGTACTACGACGACGAGACGCTACCGCGCCTGGCCGCGTTCTTCTACGCCCAGGCGCTGGAGGAGCGCAACCACGCGCTGATGATGGTCCAGTACCTCCTGGACGCCGGCGCGCAGGCGCCGATCCCCGGCGTCGCCGCGCCGCAGAACGGCTTCGGCGACGTCGTCGAGCCCGTCGCCCTGGCGCTCGACCAGGAGCAGCGCGTCAGCCAGCAGATCAACGGGCTGGCTGCGATCGCTCGCCAGGAGGGCGACTACACGAGCGAGCAGTTCATGCAGTGGTTCATCAAGGAGCAGGTCGAGGAGGTCGCCTCGATCAACGATCTGCTCAAGGTCGTGCAGCGCGCGAAGGAGAACCCGCTTCTCGCCGAGGAGTACCTCGCCCGCGAGGCGCCCGGCGAGCAGGGCCCGGACCCGACGGCCCCGCCCGTCGCCGGCGGTCCCCTGTAGTACCCGCGCAGCGCGCGCACGCCATACTCGGCGCGTGCTCGGCCGCACCCTCACCGCCGCCGCGCGCGTGCGTGCACGTTTCGGATCGGCGTCGCCCCCGCGCGAGGAGCTCATCGCCCGCCACGCGGTGGGCCGCTCGTTCGTCGACGTCGGCTGCATGTGGACGATCCATGGCGCCCTCTGCTTCGCCGCCGAGGACGCCGGCGCCGCGAGCGTCACCGGCGTCGACGTGATGGGCGCGACCGACCGCTTCCGCGCCGAGGTCGCGCGCCGCGACTCCAAGGTGCGCTTCGTGCAAGGCGACCTGCACGAGCCCGCGACGATCGCCGCCGTCGGCCCGCACGACGTCGTGTGGTGCTCGGGCGTCCTCTACCACGCGCCGCACCCGCTGCTCACGCTGCAGCGTCTGCGCGAGCTGACCGCGGGAACGCTGCTGCTCGCAACGGAGACGGTCGCCGAGACGCCCGGCCGGCGCGGCACGCTCGTGATCGCACCCGGTCGCGAGGAGCATCCCAACGCCGAGCCGGCGCGCGGCCCGGACGAGGGCTACGGCCCGTGGTACTGGGGAATCTCGCCCTCGGCGCTGCGCACGATGCTCGTGCTGGCGGGCTTCGCGGTCGACGAGGAGCACCGCACGCCGTTTCACGTCACCGTCGTCGCACGCTGACGGGGGACGGCCCACGAGGCTCGCGCGAAGGTATCTTCACGCGCATGGGCAGCGCCTCGATCAGCACGACCGTCACCGAGCTTGCCGAGAGTCGCGTCCGCGTCGTGGCCGAGGTCGCGCCGGATGAGTTCCAGCGCTCCGTCGAGCGCGCGGCCCGCGAGCTGGGGCGCAACCTGCGCGTCGCGGGCTTTCGCAAGGGCAAGGTCCCGCCGCCGGTCGTGATCCAGCGCCTGGGGCGCGCGAAGGTCGTCGACAAAGCGGTGCAGGACGGACTGAAGCGCTGGTGGCGCGCGGCGCTCGACGAGGCCGGGATCGCTCCCGTCGGCCAGCCCAAGCTCGACGTCACGGCCACGCCCG
>JBBSMC010000002.1:0-86987 GCA_038233375.1 Solirubrobacterales bacterium | reverse complement strand
GCCGGGCACCTTCAAGGGCCAGTGCGCCGAGCTGTGCGGCCGCAACCACGCGGACATGACCGCGAAGGTCGTGGCGCTCGAGCCGGCCGAGTTCAAGGCCTGGATGGATCGCAAGAAGACCGAGATCAAGCAGGCCAACGATGCGGCCGCCAAGCGCCGCGCCGAGGAGGCCGAGCAGCTCGACGAGGGTCGGTCACCGGTCACCGAAGAGCTTCCGGCTGAAGGCGAGTAGGAGCCATGGCAGCCACCGACAGCGCCGTCCTCGTGCCCGAGATCACCGCGCACGACGTCAAGCCCGACCCCAAGGGCTGGGTCTCGTGGGTGACGACGACCGACCACAAGCGGATCGGGATCCTCTACCTCGTCACGACGTTCGTGTTCTTCCTGCTGGGCGGCGTCGAGGCGCTGCTGATGCGCGTGCAGCTGGGCGCGCCGGAGAACACGTTCCTCGAGCCGGCGACGTACAACGCGCTCTTCACGCTGCACGGCACGACGATGGTCTTCCTGTTCGTCGTGCCGATCATGGCCGGCTTCGGCAACTACTTCCTGCCGCTGATGATCGGCGCGCGTGACATGGCGTTCCCGAAGCTCAACGCGCTGTCGTACTGGCTGCTGCTCTTCGGCGGGATCGTGTTCTACGTCTCCCTGTTCTTCGCGCCGCCGGAGGCGGGCTGGACCTCCTACGCCCCGCTGAGCAACATCACGTACTCCGAGGCGAGCGGCATCGACGCGTGGATCTTCCTGATCCACCTCACCGGCATCTCCTCGCTGATCGGCGCGATCAACTTCTACGCGACGATCGCCAACATGCGCGCACCGGGCATGGGCTGGGGCCGCCTGCCGCTGTTCGTCTGGTCGCTGCTGGTCTACGCGATCCTGCTGATCCTGGCGCTGCCGGTGATCGCCGGCGCGGTGACGTTGCTGCTGACCGACCGCCACTTCGGGACCGGCTTCTTCGACCAGGGCCAGGGCGGTGACCCGCTGCTGTGGCAGCACCTGTTCTGGTTCTTCGGCCACCCCGAGGTCTACATCATGATCCTGCCCGGCTTCGGGATGATCTCGGAGATCCTGCCGGTCTTCTCGCGAAAGCCGATCTTCGGCTACAAGGCGATCGCGGCCGCAACCGTCGTCATCGCCTTCCTCGCGCTGCTCGTGTGGGCGCACCACATGTTCGCGACGCCGAGCGCGACGATCGTGCTCGTCTTCTTCATGATCAGCTCCTTCCTGATCGCGATACCCACGGGCGTGAAGATCTTCAACTGGGTCGCCACGCTGTGGCGCGGGACGGTCGAGTTCAAGACGCCGCTGATCTTCGCGGTCGGCTTCATCTCGGTCTTCCTGATCGGCGGCATCACCGGCGTCTTCCTCGCCGTCTTCCCGGTCGACTGGCAGCTGACCGACACGTACTTCGTCGTCGCCCACCTGCACTACGTGCTCGTCGGCGGCTCGGTCTTCGCGATCTTCGCGGGCATCTACTACTGGTATCCGAAGATCACGGGGCGGATGCTCAGCGAGTCGCTGGGCAAGTGGTCCTTCGCATTCATGTACGTCGGGATCAACGTCACGTTCCTGATCCAGCACTCGATCGGCCTGGACGGCATGCCGCGGCGCGTCTACGAGTACCCCGACGTCGGCGACCTCGCGACGTACAACCTGATCTCCACGGTGGGCTCGTTCATGCTCGGGGCCGGCGTCGTGCTGACGGCCTACAACTGCGTGCGGTCCCTCAGGAAGGGCGTCAAGGCCGGTCCGGACCCCTGGAAGGCGAACACGCTCGAGTGGTTCACCGAGTCGCCGCCGCCGCTCAACAACTTCGACGTGATCCCGCGGATCCGCTCCGTGGAGCCGATGAAGGACATCCGCAGGCAGGTGGCCCGCCAGACCGAGGGCTCGCTGTCCGCGGAGCCCGTGGAGTCCAAGCACTAAGTGCTGGCCGCCGGGAGAAAGTAGATGGAGGCCTCGCAGGCCACGCTCGTCGCGCCCGAGGCGGCCGGCGGCTGGCGCACGGTCGTCGCCGACTACGTCCAGCTGACGAAGCCGAAGGTCCAGTCGCTGCTGCTGCTGACGACCGTCTGCACGATGGAGGTCGCGGGCGACCCGTCGCTCGGGCTGATCGCGCTGACGGTGGCCGGCGGCTACCTGTCGGCCGGCGGCGCGGGCGCCGTCAACCACTGGTACGACCGCGACATCGACGCGCTCATGGAGCGCACGGCCAACCGGCCGGTGCCCGCAGGACGGGTGCCCCCCCGTGCGGCGCTGATCTACGGCGTCGTGCTGGCGCTGCTGTCCTTCGTGCTGCTGACGGCGACCGTGAACCTGCTCGCGGCCTCGCTGGCGTTCTCGGGCTTCCTGGGCTACGTCTTCGTCTACACCGTCTGGCTCAAGCGCCGAACGCCGCAGAACATCGTCATCGGCGGCGCGGCGGGCGCGATACCTCCGCTCGTCGGCTGGGCGGCGGTCACGGGCGAGTTGTCCGGAATGCCGATCTACCTGTTCGCGATCGTGTTCTTCTGGACGCCGCCGCACTTCTGGGCGCTCTCGCTGCTGATGAAGAAGGAGTACGAGAAGGTCGGCGTACCGATGCTGCCCGTCGTGCGCGGCGAGGCCGAGACGCGCAAGCAGATCCTGCTCTACTCCTTCCTGCTCTATGCGGTGACGCAGCTGCCGTTCTGCGCCGGAGGCCTGGGGATGATCTACCTCGTCTCGTCGCTGGCACTCGGCGCGATGTTCATCGCTGGCGCCTACATGCTGTATCGCCGTGCCGACCGTCGCAGCGCATTGCGGCTGTACCTGTTCTCGCTTCTGTACCTCGCTCTGCTGTTCGTCGCGATGGTCGCCGACGTCAAGTTGTAGGGTTCGGGCCGTCATGGATCAGAAGCTCGCCCGCAAGAACCTCCGCTCCGGCCTGCTGGCCGCCGCCGTCTGCTTCTTCATGTTCGGCATGACGTTCGTCGCGTCGTCGATCTACGTCTCGTAAGCGATGAGCGAGATCGAGACGGCCCCCCCGCCCGCCGGGGAGCACATCCATCTTCCCGGCCCGAGCCTGCAGCCGATCCTGCTGGCGTTCGGGATCACGCTCGCGCTCGTCGGCGTCACGCTGGGCCTGTTCGTGCTCGTCAGCGGGCTCGTCCTGATGCTCTGGGTCATCATCCGCTGGATTGCGGACACGCGGCGCGAGATGGCCGAGCTGCCCGAAGACCTCAGCAGCCACTAGCCTCAGCCGTTCGCCCCCTCTCCGCGCCTGCTGGAAACGAGCGCCAGCGCGCCAAGTTGTCGACCGGCGGACCCTCTCGCTCATCCCTTCTTGGGTACAGCGCCGTAACACTGACCATGGAGACACCGGTTCAACGTCCCGCCACGGTTCGTCATCGCACGAGCCTCTTCTGCGATGCCGTCGCGATCGTGGAATCCGAGTACGGCTCCGATCTCTCGCTTGACGAGATCGCCCGGCGCGTCGCATCGTCGCGCCGCCAACTGCAGCGCTCCTACGCCGAGATCGGCAAGACGACGTTCCGTGAGCACCTCACGGCCGTCCGCATGGAGCGCGCCGCAGAGCTGCTGGCCACGCGCGGCCTGACGGTCCGCGAGGTCGCCCACCGTGTCGGCTACCGCCAGCCGGCCCAGTTCGCCAAGGCATTTCGCCGCCATCATGGGCTCGCGCCGTCGGCGTTTCGTGACACCCGGCGGTTTCGCGCCGCCGCCGTACTCGCCGCCTGATCCCCTGTAGACGCGCGCTCTGACGGCGGCTTCGAGCCGTCGCAGAGCGTTGCTGCGCCGGGCGCCGCCGTTGAAGATCGCGTCTGTCGCGGCGACCACATAGGATGCCGGGCCGCATGAGCGAGGACTCCCGGCGAGCAGACAAGATCCCAGTCGTCCAGATGCTCGTCGTGGGGCTCATCGCGTCCGCGATCGGCATTGCCGCGGGCCTGGCGATCGAGTGGTTCCCTGAGCAGGCCTCCACGCAGGCCGGGCCGATCGACCACCTCTACGACGTCCTGATCTGGACCTCGGTACCGATCTTCGTGCTCGTCACGATGGTCGTCCTCTTCAGCGTCATCAAGTTCCGGATGCGTCCCGGCGAGGAGAACCTCGACGGTCCGCCGATCCACGGCAACACGAAGCTCGAGGTCATCTGGACCGCGATCCCCGCGATCATCCTCGTCGTCCTGTGCGCCTACGCCTGGATCGTGCTCGTCGACATCGAGGAGGCGCAGGCCGGGGAGATGCGCGTCAACGTCGTCGGCCAGCAGTTCGCCTGGACGTTCGAGTATCCGCAGGCCGACGGCAAGCCGATCAAGTCCAACCAGCTCTACCTGCCCAACGACCGGCCCGTGCGCTTCTTCGTCAGGGCGCTGGACGTCATCCACGACTTCTGGGTGCCCGCCTTCCGCATGAAGGTCGACGCCGTCCCGGGCATCGAGACGCGCTACCGGATCACGCCCAACCGCCTGGGCACCTACCCGGTCGTCTGCGCCGAGCTCTGCGGCCTCGGCCACTCTGTCATGCGCTCGACGGCGCGCGTCGTGACCCCCGCGGACTTCAACACGTGGATCGCCGAGCAGAAGGCGCCCGCCCAGGCCGCCGGCGGCGGCGCGGGGGCGGAGGTCGACGGCAAGACCCTCTTCACCGACGGAAACGGCACCGCGACGGCGTGCAGCGCCTGCCACACGCTGGCCGACGCCGGCACGAGCAGCGAGACCGGTCCCGATCTCGACGAGGCCCTCGCCGGCAAGGACGCGGCCTATATCGAGGAGGCGATCGTCGCCCCCGACAAGGAGATCACGCCGGGCTTCCAGGCGGGCATCATGCCGAAGAACTACGGCGATACCCTCTCTGCCGAGGAGCTCGATGCCCTCGTCAAGTACCTCGGCGACGTGGCCGGGAAGTGAGCAGCACGATGAGGAGGTCGAAGCGCTAGATGGTCGCCAAGTTCCGCGGACCAGGCATGTACAGGGCGGCATGGGGCACTGTCCTCGGCGTCGTGGTCTCGTACGCGATCATCGGGATCTTCCGGACCTGGTACGACCTGGACGAGACGTTCAAGGGCTACGCCGTGCTCGAGCTGGCGCTCTTCCTCGGCCCGATCGGCTTCCTCGCCGGCCTCGGCGTCTTCGACTACTGGTTGCGCTGGTCCTCCGGGCGGCCGACCGTGCCCGACGACCACTCCAGTCACGGCGCGCACTCCTGGCGCGACTACTTCAAGGTCAACACCGACCACAAGGTCATCGGCATCCAGTACGTCGTGACCTCGTTCTTCTTCTTCTTCGTCGGCGGCCTGTTCGCGATGCTGATGCGCGCCGAGCTGGCCCAGCCGGGCCGCCAGTTCGTCGACGCCAACACGTTCAACGGCCTGTTCAGCGTGCACGCGTCGCTGCTGATCTTCCTGTTCATCATCCCGGTCTTCGCGGGCCTGGCGAACTACGTCCTGCCGCTCATGATCGGCGCCCCGGACATGGCGTTCCCGCGCCTGAACGCCCTGTCGTTCTGGATGCTGCCGCTCGCCGGGATCATGATGCTGATGTCCTTCCTGGCGCCCGGCGGCTCGTTCGCCAGCGGCTGGACGGCGTACGCGCCACTGTCGGTCACAGCGCCAGAGGGACAGGTGTTCTTCACGATCGGGGTGCAGTTCGCGGGTGCGTCGTCGATCGCGACGGCCCTGAACTTCCTCGTGACGATCATCACGATGCGGGCGCCCGGGATGAGCTTCTTCCGCATGCCCCTGCTCGTATGGGCGAACTTCTCGACGTCGCTGCTCGTCGTCATAGCGACGCCGTTCATCGCCGTCTCGCAGTTCATGGTTCTCTTCGACCGCTCGCTGGGCTTCAACTTCTTCGCACCGGCGGGCGGCGGCGACGTGCTGATGTATCAGCACATCTTCTGGTTCTACTCGCACCCGGCGGTGTACATCATGATGTTGCCCGGCTTCGGGATCATCTCCGAGGTCATCGCCGTGAAGTCGCGAAAGCCGATCTTCGGCTACCGCATGATGGCCTTCTCCCTGTTGGCGATCGTCGTGCTGGGCTTCACGGTCTGGGCGCACCACATGTTCGTGTCGGGCATGCAGGACTGGATCCGCATCCCGATGATGATCACGACGGCGATCATCGCCGTGCCGACGGGAATCAAGATCTTCTCCTGGCTGGCGACGCTCTGGCGCGGGGTGCTGCACCTCGACACGCCGATGCTCTTCGCCCTGGGCTTCTTGACGATGTTCACGCTCGGCGGGATCTCCGGCGTGCTGCTGGCGATCATCCCGGTGACGATCCACGTCTCGGACACCTACTTCATCGTGGCCCACATCCACTACGTGCTGTTCGGCGGATCGCTGATGACGATCTTCGCCGGCGTCTACTACTGGTTCCCGAAGATGACGGGCCGGATGTACGACGAGCGCCTCGGCAAGCTGCACTTCTGGACGACGTTCATCTTCTTCAACGCGACGTTCGCCCCGATGCACGTCATCGGTATCCAGGGCATGCCGCGCCGCGTCGCCGACTACGCCGAACAGTGGGCGGGCTGGAACCTCGCGATCTCGATCATGAGCTTCTTCCTGGGCCTCAGCGCGCTCCTGTTCGCCTACAACATGATCGCCTCCTGGCGCGGCGGGCCGCACGCGGAGTCCAACCCCTGGCGCGCGCTCACGCTCGAGTGGCAGGTCAGCTCGCCGCCGCCGATCTTCAACTTCGACGCGATCCCAACCGTCGTCGGCGGCCCGTACGAATACGGCGTGCCCGGTGCGGTGCACGGCGTGCTGAAGGGCGCCGAGGTGCCGCAGCCCGTGGGAGCGACGGCTGCGGGCGCCGGGCAAGGCCACGGTTCCGGCTCCTCTTCGACGAAGGACGAGGAGTAGCGCCCGATGTCCAAGCACATCCTCGTGGTCGCGAACCAGACGATCGGCGGCGCCACGCTGCTCGATCTCGTCCGGGAGCGTGCCAGGGAGCCCGACACGAGCTTCACGCTCGTCGTGCCGATGACCCGCCCGCGCTCGGGCTACGTCATCTACGACGATGCCGTGCGCGAGTCCGCGCAGGTGCGCCTGGATCTCACGCTCTCTTACCTACGGGGTGAGGACGTCGTCGCCAGCGGGGAGCTCGGCGACGAGGATCCCTATACCGCCACGCTCGACGCGATCGACGAGTACAAGCCCGACGAGGTCATCATCTCGACGCTGCCCCAGTCATCCTCGGGCTGGCTGCGGCGCGACCTCATCGAGCGCATCCAGGACGCCACCGGCGTGCCCGTCACGCACGTCGTCTCCGACATGAACTCCGAGGGCCTGCCCTTCAAGGTCACGCTCGTCGTCGCCAACGTGACGGCCGGGCGCGGCGACCTGCGCGCCCGCATGAAGGAGGTCGCCGCCGAGGCCGAGGACATGCTCTTCATCGTCGTCGTCCCGCTGCAGGCGCATGGCGACGGCCGCGCCGCCGCGGTCGCCCGCGCTCGGCTGGGCAACACGCTGGACAAGATGCGCCGCGAGGGCCTGCTCGTCGCCGGGATGGTCGGCGACCCGGACCCCTATACCGCGACGATGAACGCGCTGCAGTTCTACAAGGTGTCGCGGATCATCGTGTCGACGCTTCCCGTCACCCGATCGGGCTGGCTGCGCGCCGACCTGATCACCCGCGTGCGCAAGGCCTCGAACATCGATGTCGAGCACATCGTCGCCGAGCAGGCCGGCGAGCAGCCCGCCGCCGAGGTGTCGAAGTAGTGCATCGGCGTATGCGCACGGATGCCCTCGGGCGTGGGAGGGTCTGCTGATGGAGGCCGCAGGGATCAGCGCGGGCATCGCGCTCGACCACCACGACGACGACCACGGCCATCACGGGCCTCCCCCGGCGAACCGCAGCTCGCGCGTCTCGCACGAGGTTCTCGGGATGCTGCTTTTCATCATCTCGGAGATCATGGTCTTCGGGGCCTTCTTCGCGGCCTACTTCTTCATCCGGCTCGTCGCCGAAGGCCATCGCTGGTTTCCCTTCGAGGGCTACGAGCTGCCGGTCGCGATCGCCGGCATGAACACGGCGATCCTGCTGAGCTCGTCGCTGACGATGCACTGGGCGCAGCTGTCGATCAAGAACGGCAACCGCTTCGGCCTGAAGGCCGGCATGCTGCTGACGTCGCTGCTGGGGGCCACGTTCCTCTTCATCCAGATCAACGAGTACGTGCACATCGGCTTCTCGCCGCAGGATCATGCCCAGGGCACGATCTTCTACGGCCTGACCGGACTGCACGGCGCGCACGTCGCGATCGGCCTGACGCTGCTCGTCGTGGTCACCGTACGCGCTTTCCGGGGCCACTTCTCGCCCGAGCACCACCACGGCGTCGAGATCCCGGGAATCTACTGGCATTTCGTCGACGTCATGTGGGTCGTCGTGTACACCTCGATCTACATCATCTAGCCGGGCTCGCGCCATGCGTCCGCCGATCTACATCATCTAGCCGGGCTCGCGCCATGCGTCCGCCATGGGAGTCCGAGGACGCGGCCTTCTCGCTCCTGCTGCGGGTCCTGGCGGGAGCGATCGTCGTGATCGCCATCTCGCTGGCCCTCAAGGCGATCTTCTAGCCAGTCGCACGGGCGAACGCGCAGCGGGCAGCCACTACTTGACGGTGAGCGTGCCTTCCATGCCGCCCTCGCGATGCCCCGCGACCGTGCAGTAGAACGCGTACTTGCCGGGCTCGAGAGTCACGTCGACCGTCGAGACGCCGCCGTCCTGCACCGTCTCGCCCTTCTCGTTGACGCCGTTGCCCTCGACCGCGATGTCATGCGGGATCGAGGCCTCGTTCTTCGAGTTGATCTCCAGTTGACCGGCGGGAGCCGTCGCCTCCTTTGTGATGTACGCGAGCTGGCCGTTCGGATCGGCCGGGATCGCCAGCTTGCCGTTCTTGGCGGCCACGGGCTTGCCGGCGCCGGCCGCGGGTACGGCGGTGGCGAGCTTGCCCTGATCCTTGCCGGGACGCGCGACGACGGACGCTACGTATGAGGCGACGTCCGACGCGAGCTTGCCGGTGACGAGCCCGGCCGGCATGTAGGCCGGGCTGTCCTCCGGCACATCGGCCGGATACAGGATCTGGTCCTCGACGACGCCGTGCACGGTGTCGCGGCCGAAGCCGTCCCGCAGGGCCTGGCGGAAGGCCTCGTCGAGGTTCGGGCCCTGAACGCCCGTCGCGTTGGCGCGCGCCAGCACGTGGCAGGCGGAGCACTTCTGTGCGAATGCCTTCTTGCCGGCGATCAGATCGGCGTCTGCGGCGACGTTGTCGTTCTGGCAGGCGGTCAGACCGGCGGCGAGCGTGGCGCACGCGGCAAGGCCCAGAAGTCGTGTCCTGAAGGGTGTAGGGGTCATGCGAGCGCGGGAGTCTAGACAAGCGGCTCGGACGGTGTGGCACTGCCTCGACGCCGGGCTCGCGGGACGACCGCGCGTCACCCGCAGCACGTTTCCGATCCGACGGCTTGCTAGGGTTCGCGCCGTGTCAGCTGCCCAGCGCTACCGGATGCGCGTACCGAGCACCGGCCGCGAGATCATCCGCGAGGCCGAGCCGGGCCGCGTCTATGTCGATCGGGAAACGGGCGAGCCGCTCGAGATCATCGGCAAGATGCTGCCGCTCGCGCCCTCCAAGTCCCGGCTCCCCTGGGGCGTGGAGAACCTGCGGTTCTGCCCGTGGTGCGACCAGCTCGCCCAGCGCGACCTCAACGACTGCCCGCACTGCGGCCGGCGCATGGATCCGGTCGCCTGAAGCGCTCGGCGATGCGCCGTCGGCGTCCCCTCGCACTGCTCGCCGCTGTCGCACTGAGCGCCGGCGTCGGCGCGTGCGGATCGGACGAGGAGCTCTCGACGCAGATCCCCAAGACATCGCCGGATCTCACGGTCCCAACGGGCACGACTCCCGCACGTCAGGACGACACCGCGACGACCGGCACGACGGGCACGACGACAACCGCGACGAACCCAGCCGGCGCCACACCGCAGGCGACGCCACCCCCCGCGACCCCGCCGCCCGCCACACCGCCCGCTCCGGCCACCGGCGGATCGCCGCAGACCGGCGGACAGGCGCCGCAGACCGGCGGACCGTCAACGACGGGCGGGACGCAGGCCGGCGGCGGCGAGTTCGACGACTTCTGCGCGCAGAACCCCGGCGTCGACTGCTGAGCTCGCGCTAGCGGGACTTCCTGGCGGGCGTCGGCGTCGGGATGAACGTCGCGCTGTAGGTCAGCCGTGTCGTCTTGTACAGACAGCCGAACTGGGCCGAGCTGCGGTTGCCCAGCAGCGCCGTCTGCATCGAGGTGACCGTCGGGTCGCTGCAGAGGCGCTTGGAACGGCTGGCGCGCCAGGACGAATCGTTGCCGAGCCCGAGCTGCAGCGCCGGCGCCCATGACGGCACCGAGAGCCCGACGTACTGGCCCTTCCTGATCGCCAGCGTCCGCTCGAGCGGGAACTGCGCGATCTGGCCGAAGTAGTCGGTCAGCTTCTGCAGCGGCCCCTTCGCGACGGCGCGGCGGACGAGCTTCTTGTCAGCGGCGAGCACGACGATCGCGGCCTGCGACTCGCCACCGAGGCGCTCGGCGAAAAAGGCGCTCTGCTTGGGTCCCGGATTGCCCAGCGCGATCGTCCACGCGACGATCCGTCCATTGGCCGGCGCCCGGTAGAGGGTGCGATCGGGGCCCACCTTGGCCTGGTAGCCGGTCGTGCGGCTGACGGCCTGGCAGTTGAGTGGGCAGACACCCACGACGCCCTCGCCCAGCTGGCCGAGTTCGGTGACCGCGGCGGGTGCAGCGGTAGGAAGTGCCAGCGCGGCGAAGGCTGCGAGAACGGCTGAGCATGAAAGGACTCGTAGACGGGTCATGCCCGCATTCAACACGAGCCTTCGGTTGTTTGTTGCGGCGACATGATGGTCTGCCGACGATGGGCGGGGCTGGCGCTGGCGCCCACTACCGCAGGCGAAAGGTCCGCGTCGCGCCTCGGGCGGCTGTCGCGGTGTCGATGCATGCGGGGCGCTCGCAGCCTGGGCGCGTGGATTCGACGGAGAACCGGAAGCGTCGCGGGCGCCCGATCGAGCTCTGCGTGAAGCGCAGCACGACGCTCTTCCCGCTCGCTGTGGCCTTGACCGAGGCATTGGCGACGCGCTTGGGCAGCGCAGATCCCGCCGACTCGTAGACGCCTCCGCGAAATTCGTCACCGGAGCGCGCGGTCACACAGGCGAGCCGGTCGGGGGCCATCGAGGTCGGATCGGCGCCTGCGGCCGTCCAGATCCGCACGCACGCCGAGCCGGGCGGCCCGGAGCCCGCCAGCATGGCCTGGGGCGTCACCCTGGCGGCGAAGGAGAGCGCGGCGCGCAGGCGGCCGTCGGAGGCGCGTTGCAGCGAGACGCGGGTGAGATCGAGCACACCGCTGACGTCGCCGCGCTCGTCGGAAAGAACGATCGTCTTGGATGTCGCCGCGAGCGCCGCGGAGACGACGAGCGACGCCAGCGCGGCCATGGCAGCGCCCGTCACGAGCAGCCGGCGGCCCTTTACCATCCTCCTCAGTTGCGCCGCCATGCAGGGAATATGACGGACGCGGGGCCCTGAGACCAACGCGCAAGCGGACGTGCGTCGTCAGTCGGTCAGCTGCGCACCGGCGGCGGCGATGTCGTCGATGTCGCCCTGCGCGGGCGACCACGGCAGCCGCAGCGGGTCGTTCGCATAGCGCGGGATGACGTGCATGTGGAAGTGAAAGACCGTCTGCCAGGCCGCCGAGCCGTTGGAGTTCAGCAGGTTCACGCCGTCTGCGCCGAGGCGCTCGATCGCCAGCCCGGCGACCGTCTGCGCCGCCGCCGCGACCGCCTTGAGGTCCTCGGTGTCGATCTCGTGCACGTCGCGAGCGTGGGCCCGCGGTATGACGAGCACATGGCCGCGCGTCGCCGGGTTGATGTCCATGAAAGCGACGGTGCGCTCGCCCTCGGCGACGATCGTGGCCGGGATCTCGCCGGCGGCGATCTTGCAGAACAGGCAGTCGGAGTCGCGGTGGGAGGCCATGACGGCGAAGCCTAGCTTCCGGCGCGCGGCGCCCGTTCGAGCAGCCGCCCCGCCAGCGTCAGCGCCTCCTCGGGCGTCGCGATCTCCCCCGCGAAGCGGGCCTCGTCGATCGCGGCGAGCAGGCGGCCGACCTCGCGGCCGTCGGCGAGCGCGAGCTCGGCGGCCAGCACGTCACCGCGGACGAGCGGCGCGCGGCGCTCCTGCGCGCGCCACTCCAGCGCGGCGGGCAGCACCTCGCGCGCGAGCTCGAGGTGCTTGGCGATCGACTCCTGCGCCTTGCGCCCGCGCGTCGCGAGGCGGTCCGCGACCGACAGCAGCGTCACGTCGACCTCGACGGGCTCCGCGGCGCGCAGGTAGCGATACAGCGCGCGCCGCGCCAGCGGCCGCTCGTGGACGAGGAAGCCCAGGCGCAGGTGGTGCCGGGCGAGCGCGGCGACGTGGGCCTTGAGCTTCTCGCTCGCGCGCAGGCGGGTGAGGACCTCGCGCGCGAGCTCGGCGCCCGCGCTGTCGTGACCGACGAACGTCGGCGAGCCGTCCTCGCGGCGCCCCAGCGTCACCGGCTTGGCGACGTCGTGCAGCAGCGCGCCCATGCGCAGCCCGAAGGCGCGGTCGATCTCGTCGCCGAGCGGCTCGGCGAGCAGCGCCGTGATCGCCGTCGCGGCGTCGGAAGCGACGCCGAGCGCCGCGGCCGGATCGGCCTGCAGGCCGACCGTCTGCTCGAGCACCTCGATCGTGTGCGCGTAGACGTCGGCGTGGTGGTAGCGGTTCTGCTCGACGCCGTGCAGCGCGTGCAGCTCGGGCAGGATCGCCGCCGTCACTCCGAGCTCGTCCATGAGCGCCAGTGAGGCGATCACGCCGTCACCGCCGACGATCCGCTTGAGTTCGGCGAACACGCGCTCCTGCGCCACCGCAGCCGCGCCCTGGGCGCTCGTGCGCGCCAGCCTCGCGGTCGCCGGCTCGACCGCGAGCCCCAGCTCGGCGGCCAGACGCACGAGGCGCACTACGCGCAGCGGGTCGTCGGTGAACGCCGCCGGGCCGACGGCGCGCAGCCGCCGCGCGGCGAGGTCCCGTTCGCCGCCGTGCGGATCGACCCGAGGGCCGCCCGCCAGCGGCTCGGCGATCGCGTTGATCGTGAAGTCGCGCAGCGCGAGGTCAGCGGCCAGCGAGCCGCCGCGCAGGGGGCTCAGGTCCACCTGCCAGCTGCGGTCGGGGGCCATCACGCGCCAGGAGCCGAACTCGCCGGAGAGTTCGAAGACGGGCCCGCGCGCCGCCTTCGCGAGTGCCCTCGCCGCGCCCGCGACGTCCCCATCCACGACGAGGTCGAGATCGGCCGTCGGGCGACCGAGGACGGCGTCGCGCACCGCCCCGCCGACGAGCCACGCGGGCCGGCCGCGCAGGACCTCGGCGGCGAGTGCGCGCGGGCCGCTCATCGCGCGCGGCCCCGGGCGTCACCACCGCGGCGTGCCGTCGCGCTCATGCCGGTTCGCCGTCGTGGTGGTGGACGCGCGGCACCCGCGGCAGCAGCCCGCACGTGATCTCGTAGTTGATCGTGTCCAGGCGATGCGCGATCTCCTCCACGGAGATCCGCTCGTCGCCCTGCGCGCCGATCAGGACGGCGGGCTCGCCGACCACCGCCGCCGCCGGGCTGCCGACGTCGAGCGTGACGTTGTCCATGCTGACGGTGCCGACGAGCGGCCGCCGCACGCCGCGCACGAGCACGTCGAGGTTGTTCGTCAGCGCGCGCCGCACGCCGTCCCCGTACCCGATCGGCAGGGTTGCCGTGTGTGTCGCCGTCGTCGCTACGAAGCGCCGCCCGTAGCCGGCGCTCTCCCCCGGTCCGATCGGCTTGACCGCGCTGACGTAGGACAGCAGCTCGAGGGCCGGCTCGAGCTCCTGCGCCGCGGCGTCCTGGTGAAACGGATCCAGGCCGTAGAGCGCTATCCCGGCGCGGACCATGTCGAAGTGCGCGGCGTGATCGCGCAGCGTCGCGGCGCTGTTGGCGGCGTGCAGGATGAGCGATGGATGCGCCGCCTTGAGCGGCCGCGCCCATGCCGCGAAGCGCTCGAGCTGCTCGGCGAAGAACTCGTCGCCGTGCTCGTCCGCGGTCGCGAAGTGCGTCATCAGGCCCGCGAGCCAGACGCCGCCGGTCGCCATCGCTGCCTCTGCGACCCGCGTCGCGGCCTGCGCATCGCGAGTGCCCAGGCGACCCATCCCGGTGTCGAGCTTGACGTGCACCGAGCCGCCGCCACGCGCCGCCACGGCGGCGACGAATGCCTCGTCCCAGGCGACGACGTCGGCGTCGGCGCCGAGCGCCACGTCAAGCTCTGAAGGCGAGAGCGCGCCCATGACGAGGATCGGCGCGTGGAGCCCGGCGTCGCGCAGCTCGGCCGCCTCGCCGGCCGCGGCGACGGCGAGCCACGTGGCTCCGCCGGCCAGCGCGGCGCGCGCGCTGGGGACGGCCCCGTGGCCGTAGCCGTCGGCCTTGACGACCGCGCACAGCGCGGCGGCCGCCGCGGACGCCGTCCCGCCGCCCGCCCCCGCAGCCGCGCCCGCACCGAGCTCGCGCCGCATGCGCGCCGCGTTGCGTTCGATCGCCGCGAGGTTGACGCGGGCGACCGCGCGCACCGTCACGTCCTGCTGGACCGCCATCGCGCGCGAAGGCTACTCGTCGGGCGCGGCGCACTCGCCCTGGATGGCCCGGGGCAGAGCCTCGATCACGTCGCGGGCGATGACGCCGCCGGCGCCGTGCTCGGCCGCGGCCACGCGCCCGGCCGCCGCATGCCGGCGCACGCCCGCGCAGGCGGCGGCGAACGGATCGAGGCCCTTGGCCAGATACGTGCCGATGATGCCGCTCAGGACATCGCCGGTCCCGGCCGTCGCAAGCGCGGGCGCGCCCAGGTCGTTGACGGCGGCGAATCCGTCGGGGCGCGCGACGATCGTGTCGTCGCCCTTGAGCACGACGATCGCCTGCGCGCGCCGTGCCGCCTCGCGCGCGCTGCGCAGCCGGCGGCGGGCCACCTCGTCGCTCGTGATCCCGAGCAGCCGTGCGAGCTCGCCGGCGTGCGGCGTCAGGATCGTCGGCGCTTCCCGCGCGGCCAGGGCCTCGAGAGCGCCGGCGTGCGCGTTGAGGCCGTCGGCGTCGAGCAGCAGCGCGACGTCGGCGCGCGCCGCGACCTCGCGCACGAACGCGAAGGCGCCGTCGCTGCGACCGGCCCCCGGCCCGAGCACGAGCGCGCCCGCACGCTCCAGCGCCGCGAGCGCGTCGTCGACGGCCGCAGCCGAGAACGCACCGTCGTCGTCGGCCAGGCCGCGCGTCATGACCTCCAGCAGCCGGACCTCGAAGATCATCTCCAGCGACGCCGGCACGAGCGCCGTCACGTAGCCGGCGCCCGCGCGCATCGCCGCCTCGGCGGCCAGGCAGGGCGCGCCGGTCAGGCCGCGCGAGCCGCCCGCCACGGTGACATGGCCGGAGCTGAACTTCGTGCCCGCCGCCTCGCGCTCGGGCACGAGCGCGTGGACGCGGTCGGTCAGCAACCCCACGTCGGCCGCCACCGGCGCGCCGGGCGGGATCCCGATGTCCACGACGATGCGCTCCCCGGCGGCCTGCTTGCCCGGCGCGATCCAGTGGCCCGGTTTGACGGCGGCGAACGTCACCGTCGAGCTGGCCGTGACCGACACGCCGGCGGCCTCGCCGGTCGACGCGGCGATCCCGCTCGCGATGTCCGCCGCGACGATCTCGCCCTCGAAGACCGCGAGCGCCTCGATCGCATCGGCCGCCGGCCCGCGCGGCTCGCCCTCGAAACCCGTGCCGAAGATCGCGTCGATCACGACCGTCGCATCGGCGAGCGCGGACGGGTCGAAGGGCTCGTGCCTGCCGTCCAGGCAGCGCAGGTTCTCGGCCGCGTCGCCGCGGTACTCCTCGGGCGCGGCGAGCAGCAGCACGCGCACGGTCCGGCCGAACCCGCGCAGCAGGCGCCCCGCGACGAGCCCGTCGCCGCCGTTGTTGCCCTTGCCGCAGACGATCGCGATCGGCCCGCGTGACACGAGCCGGTCGGTGTGCACGGTCAGGCCCGCCCCGG
Source organism: Solirubrobacterales bacterium (assembly GCA_038233375.1). GTDB lineage: Bacteria > Actinomycetota > Thermoleophilia > Solirubrobacterales > Solirubrobacteraceae > CADCVQ01. The sequence goes on along the minus strand of JBBSMC010000002.1, from coordinate 70,901 downwards.
CGCGTTCCATGAGGTCCGGCGAGGGGATGCCGCGCTGCTCGATCGCCCAGCGGTCGATCGCCCGCATCTGCTCGGCGCCGTAGATCGGCTCCAGCCAGTCGGGCAGCGGCCCGTCCGTCGCGGCCACCGTCAGGTCACCCCGACCGCACCATCGCCACAGCGCCCGCGGTCGCCCTGGAGTGGGTCATCGAGATCTCGACCTGCACGGCGAGCTCGCCGAGAGCGCCGTGCAGCGCCACGCCCGTCTGCGCCCCCTCCCCCACGACCTCGATGTCATGCGGGTTCCAGCTCTCCAGGCGCAGCGCCTTGGCCACCGCCTCCTTCGCACAGAAGCGCGCGGCGAGGTGCTGGCCGGGCCGCGCGCGGCGCGCCGCGTAGGCGCGCTCGCCGTCGGTGAACAGCCGCTGCGCGAGGCCCGGCCGGCGCTCGAGCGCCAGCTCCATGCGCTCGATCTCCAGCAGGTCGATCCCGATCGACACCGGCCCGCCCCGCCCGCCTCTACTCGACCGTGACCGTCTTGGCGAGGTTGCGCGGCTGGTCGACGTTCAGGCCGCGCTTGCGCGCGACGTAGTAGGCGAACAGCTGCAGCGGGATGACCGCGAGCAGGGCCTGCAGCATCCAGTCGGTGCGCGGGACGTAGATGACCTCCTCGGCGACGGGCTCGAGGCGGTCGTCACCTTCGGTGGCGATGGCGATGACATGTGCGCCGCGGGCGCGGACCTCCTGGATGTTGGAGATCATCTTGTCGAGGATCGGCATGTCGGTCGCCACGCAGACGACTGGCGTGGACTCGTCGAGCAGCGCGATCGGCCCGTGCTTCATCTCCCCGCCGGCGTAGGCGTCGGTGGCGATGTAGGAGATCTCCTTGAGCTTCAGCGCGCCCTCGAGCGCGACCGCGCGGCCGACGTGGCGCCCGAGGTAGAGGTAGAAGTCCGAGTCCGCGTGGCGCTCGGCGGCGGCCTTGACCGGCGCGTCGAGGCGGTCGATGAGCTCCGTGATGCGGTTGGGCAGGTGCTTGATCTCCGCCACGAGCTCGGCGATGCGCTCCGGCGCCATCGTGCCGCGCAGCTCGGCGAGGCGCAGCGCGAGCAGGTACATCGCCGCGACCTGGCAGACGAAGGTCTTCGTGGCCGCGACGGAGACCTCGAGGCCGGCGCGCGTGTAGAGCACGCCGTCGGCGTCGCGCGTGGCCTGCGAGCCGACGACGTTCGTGCACGCCAGCACCTTCGCCCCGCGCTCCTGCGCCAGGCGCATCGCCGCGAGCGTGTCGGCGGTCTCGCCGGACTGCGTGATGCCGATCACGAGCTCACGCTCGGTGAGGATCGGGTTGCGGTAGCGCCACTCCGAGGCGATGTCCATGTCGACGGGGATCCGCGCCCATTCCTCGATCGCGTAGCGGCCGATCAGGCCGGCATGAAACGACGTGCCGGCGGCGAGGATCAGGATCCGGTCGATGTTCTGCAGCAGCGACTCGTCGAGCTCGGCCTCCGCGAGGTCGACCCCGTCGCCGCGTGCCGTGCGGTCGGCGATCGTCTCGGCGACCGCGTCGGCCTGCTCGTGGATCTCCTTGAGCATGAACGTCTCGTAGCCGCCCTTCTCGGCGGTCGCCTCGTCCCAGTCGACGTGCGTGATCTCGCGCTCCAGCGGCGTGCCGTCGGGAGTGAGGAACTCGACGCCGTCGGCGCGCAGCACGACGATCTCGCCGTTCTCGATGAACTGCACGTCGCGCGTGTGGGCGAGGAAGGCGGGGACGGCGGAGCCGAGGAACTGCTCGCCGTCGCCGCGGCCGACGATCAGCGGGCACTCCTTGCGCGCGCCCACGAGCGTGCCGGGCTCGTCGGCGCTCATCGCGACGAACGCGTAGTGGCCCTCGAGCTCGTCGTAGGCGGCGCAGACCGCCTCGGTCAGGCTGCCCAGCGCCATGTGGTGGGAGATGAGGTGGGCGATGACCTCGGCGTCGGTCTCCGACGTGTAGTCGGCGCCCATGTCGGTCATGCGCTGCTTGAGCGAGAGGTAGTTCTCGACGATCCCGTTGACGACCACGTGGACGCGGTCGTTCGTGTCGAAGTGCGGATGGGCGTTGGACTCGGTCACGCGCCCGTGCGTCGCCCAGCGGGTGTGGCCGATGCCGCTCGTGGTGTGCTCCTCGGCGACGGCGACGGCGACCGCGACGGGCGGGCCGCTCTCGTGCGGGTCGGCGCCGCCGCTGCCGAGCGCGACCGCCTCCCTCAGCTTGCTGAGGTTGCCGACCGCGCGCACCGACGCGATCTCGCCGGCGGTGAGGACCGATACCCCTGCGGAGTCATAGCCGCGGTACTCGAGCTTCTCCAGACCGGCGAGGAGGATCTCCTGGGCCGGGCGCTGGCCGACGTAGCCGACGATTCCACACATGCACAGAGATTAGGCGAGGGTCCGCGTTCCCCTGCCGGCATCGCCCGGCCTGGGGTCAACCTGCGACGCGCGCCTCGACGATCGCCACGAGCCGCGCGCAGACCGCGTCGGTCTCCTCCGCGGTCGGCGCCTCGACCATGACCCGCACGAGCTGCTCGGTCCCCGACGGCCGCACGAGCACGCGGCCGCGCCCCTCCAGGGCCGCCGACTCCGCCGCGGTCGCGGCGCTCAGCGCGTCGCTCGCCATCGCCGCGTCGCGGTCGGCGACGCGCACGTTGACGAGCTTCTGGGGGAGCTTGTCCATCGCGTCGCGGTCGGCCAGGTCACGGCCGGCGAGCGCCTCGAGCGTCAGCAGCGCCGAGGCGATCCCGTCACCCGAGGGGACGAAGCCCATGTCGATGATGTGCCCGGACTGCTCGCCGCCCAGGCCCCAGCTGCGGGCGCGCAGCTCCTCCAACACGTAGCGGTCGCCGACGGCGGTGGTCGCAACCTCGACGCCGGCCTCCCTCATCGCGGTATGAAAGCCGAAGTTCGTCATCACTGTGACCACCACGCCGCCGCCGGGCAGGCGGTCCTGCTCGCGCAGGTGCAGCGTCGCCAGCGCGACGAGCTCGTCGCCGTCGACGATCGCGCCGTTGCGGTCGATCGCCAGCAGGCGGTCGCCGTCGCCGTCGAACGCGAAGCCGACGTCATGGCGGCCGCGCGGCACCTCGGCGACGATCGCCTCGGTGTGCGTCGAGCCGCACCGCTCGTTGATGTTGCGTCCGTCGGGCTCGGCGGCGAGCACGGTGACGGTCGCACCCAAGCGGCGGAAGATCTCCGGCGCCGTGCGGTAGGTCGAGCCGTTGGCGCAGTCGAGCACCACGTCGATGCCCTCCAGCGAAAGGTCGGCGAAGCGCTCCTGCAGCGCGCGCAGGTAGTCCTCGCCGGTCCCGTGCAGCGGGCCGATCGCGCCGATCCGGTCGAGCACGCCGGCCGCTGGCGCATCCAGCCGCTGCTCGATCGCCAGCTCGGTCGCATCGGAGAGCTTGAAGCGATCGGCGCCGAAGAACTTGATCCCGTTGTCCTCGAACGGGTTGTGCGACGCGGAGATGACGGCGGCGAGGTCGAAGCCGTAGCGCCCGAGCAGCAGCGGCGCGGCCGGGGTCGGCAGCACACCGCCGAGCAGCACGTCACCGCCCGCCGAAGCGATCCCCGCGGCGAGCGCGGACTCGAGCATCGGCCCGGACTCGCGCGTGTCGCGGATGACGAGCACGCGCGGATGCTCGCCGCCGATCTCGCGCGTGGCGGCGGCGCCGAGGGCGAGCGCGAGCTCGGCGGTCAGCACCTCACCGGCAACGCCCCGGACACCATCGGTGCCGAAGAGCTTGCGCATGCCCGGATCCCTAGCGCGAACGTGTGAGCGGGCGCTAGCGCTTGCTGAACTGCGGCCGCTTGCGGGCCTTCTTCAGCCCGGCCTTCTTGCGCTCCTTGACGCGCGGATCGCGCGTCAGGAAGCCGCGGCGCTTGAGCTCGCCACGCAGGTTCGGGTCGGCCTCGAGCAGCGCGCGCGAGATGCCGTGGCGCAGGGCGCCGGCCTGGGCGCTGACGCCACCGCCGTGCACGCGGACCACGACGTCCATCCGGTCCTCATAGCCGACGGCCTCCAGCGGCTGGCGGATGTTGCGGCCGAGCGCCGGACGCGGGAAGTAGTCGTCGAGCGTCTTGTCGTTGACGAGGTACGCGCCGTTGCCGGGACGCAGGATCACGCGGGCGACGGCGGTCTTGCGCTTACCGGTCGCGCGGTAGCGCGCTCCTGCGGCGAGATCGATGACGGCGGCGACGGGCTGCTCGTCGGCGCGGTCCTCCTCGGCTGCGGCGGCGGCGGCGGCGAGCTCCTCCTGCTCCTCGCGAGCGAGCGGGTCGGAGCCCTCGAGCACGATGTCGACCTCGAGGTCGGCACCAGGGATGGCAGGCTTGACGCGGGGAGCGGCGGGCGCGTCGTCCTCGTCGTCGAGGTCCTGCTCGAGCTCAGGCGCAGCGGGGGCGGCAGGCTCGTCAGCAGGAACGGGAGTGGAGGCCTCGGCCTCCGGCGTGGGTGCGGCGGCCTCTTCGGACTCGGGCGGCTCGGCGCTCTCGTCGATCACGAGTGCAGCTCCATCGGTTGCGGTTTCTGGGCCTGGTGAGGATGCTCGGGCCCGGCGTAGATCTTGAGCTTCGTGAGCTGCTTGCGGGCGAGGCGGTTGCGGGGCAGCATGCCCTTGACAGCGAGGCGCAGAACCTCTTCTGGGCGCCGCTCGAGCATGTCGTTGAGCGTGCGCGTCTTCAGCCCGCCCGGGTAGCCCGAATGGCGGTAGTACATCTTGTCGGCGCGCTTGTTGCCGGTCACCGCGATCTTCTCGGCGTTGATCACCACGACGAAGTCGCCGGTATCGACGTGCGGCGTGTAGGTCGGCTTGCGCTTGCCGCGCAGCGTGTCGGCAATCTGGGTCGCCAGACGTCCGAGCGTTTGCCCGCTGGCGTCGACGACGAGCCAGTTGCGCTCGCGATCGTTGGCGTTGGCGACGTAGGTCTTCATGACTAAAAAAGGCCACGCGAACTTTCCGCGCGGCGAGTCAGCAGTGTAGAGAATCGAAAACGAGAGCGGGTTTGCAGGGGGATCTGACGGCTTGACGAAGCCGTAATCCGATACGGTCCCGCGCAGCAGATCGCCGAAGCGCCCGGGTGATGGGCGCTCGCGGGGGGACGATCAAATAACGGGGGTTGGTTCGGCTGAGGCGCAGCGTCGTCGTGGTTGCATGCGGAGCAGGGCTGGTCGCGCCCGCGAGCGCGTCCGCGGCGTCGGGCGGCGCCTACGCGTCGTCCCCCGCGACGATCGCGTCCGTGTCCTGCGTGAAGGCCTGCGCGACCGCTCAGGCGGCGAAGCCCCGGAGCCTGCTGCGCGTCCGCGGCAAGAGCATGCGCGACGTCGCGAAGATCGTGTTCCTCGGCGGCGGCGGCCACGCCGACAACGCCACCGTGACCGTCAGCAGGGCACGCCGCAACAGCGTCGACGTGACCGTGCCCGAGAGGGCCACGAGCGGGCGCCTGCGTGCCGTCAACGGGGACGGAGCGCGCTCTGGCGCCAGCCGTGCGATCGTGTCGGTTCGCCGCGGGGCGGGGAGCTCAGCCGCGCTCGACCTCCGGGTCATCGGGCGCCGCATCTACTACGACGCGGCGCGCCCGGCCCGCGTCGACCTGATCTCCCCCCGGGCGATGACGGTGACCGTCGCGCTCGTGCGCGTCCTCGACGGCGCGACCGTCATGGGCTGGCCCGCCGTGCTGGCGCCGGAGGAGGTCAGCTCGATCACCTGGGACGGCCGCGTCGACGGAGCGGCGCAGCCCGCCGGCCGGTACGAGTTCCGGGTCTTCGACACAGCCGCCGCGGGCGGTGCCGGCATCGTGGCGGCCCAGGCCGGTGCACCACAGGCCCTCGCCAGCGGTGGCTTCGACCTCGTCGACCACATCTTCCCCGTGCGCGGACGTCACAGCTACGGCTCCGGGCAGGCCGCCTTCGGCGCGCAGCGCAACGGCCACAGTCACCAGGGTCATGACGTGTTCGCGCGCTGCGGCACGCCGATGGTGGCCGCGCGCGGCGGCGTCGTGAAGCTCAACAAGTTCGAGCACTCCGCCGGCAACTACGTCGTCATCGACGGCGAGGGCACCGACATCGACTACGTCTACATGCACCTGCGCGAGCCGTCGCCGGTGGCGCAGGGCGCGCGCGTGCTCACCGGGCAGCCGATCGGCAACGTCGGCGACACCGGCGATGCGAAGGGCTGCCACCTGCACTTCGAGCTGTGGACCGACCCGGGCTGGTACACCGGCGGCGCGCCGGTCGATCCGCGGCCGTTCCTGAGGGCCTGGGACGGCTACAGCTGACACGGCCCGCGCGCGGCGGCGCCGAAGCCGGTCGCGAGCGCGCGCGTGTTGAAGCGCAGGGCGCCGACGTACGTGGCGCCGGGGCTCCCCTCCGCGCCGAGCGTGTCGGCGTAGAGCGCGGGCCCGACCGTGGCGCCGGCATCGCGCGCGACGGCACGGGCGAGCTTCGCGCTGCTCGAGCCCTCGGGGAAGATCGTCCGCACGCCGGTCGAGCGGATCGTGCGCACGAGGCGGGCGACCTCGCCGGCGGAGGCCTGTGCCTGCGTCGAGAGCGCGGGGATGACGGTGCCGACGACCTCGATGTCGTAGCGCTCGGCGTAGGGGCCGAGCGCGTCGTGGTCGGTGACGAGCTTGCGCCGGTCTGACGGGATCGAGCGCATGCAGCCGGCGATCGCGACGTCGAGCTCGCGCAGACGCGTGAGGTAGGCGGCGGCGTTGGCGGTGTAGTCGGCGCGGCCGCCCGGATCGGCCTCGATCAGCACGTCGCGGATGCGCTGGACCGCCGCGACCGCGTTGCGCGGATCCTGCCACCAGTGCGGGTCGACTTCGCCGTCGTCGGTGCGGCGCTTGTGGACGGCGTCGATCAGCGTCGTCGTGGTCGCATCGGACCCGGCGTTGTCCAGGACGCCGTCGAGCCAGTCATCCAGGCCGCCTCCCGAGCGCAGCACGACGGCCGCGCCCGTGACCGCCTTCACGTCGCTGGGGCGCGGCTCGTACTCGTGCGGATCGGCGTTCGGCTGCAGGATCTGGCGGACCTGCGCGCGGTCGCCGGCGACCGAACGGGCGAGGTCGCCGACCTGCGTCGTCGTGGCGACGGCGGTGACCTGGTAGCCGGCGCCCCGGGCCCCGCCCGACCCGCAGGCGCCGAGCAGCGCCGCGCTCAAACCGATGGCGACGAGGGCGAGCGTCCTGCGGGCAAGCACCCGCGTGACGCTAGCAGAGAATCATTCTCGTTTAGGAAATCGCGGCGGTTACGCCGGGGAGGGCACGCCCGACGAGCTCGAGTCGCGTCCGTTGGCGGGATCGTCGCCGCCGATGGCGGACGTGGCCTTCGCCGTCACGAGGTGGTACAGGATCAGGACCTGCGTGATCGCCAGCGACTCCGAGCGGTGCGCCTCGTCGGTGCCGACGGCGAACATGCCCAGCTGCTCGGTGCGCAGGTGTCGCGCGAAGTGCATCTGCTCCCAGATCGCCTCTTCGATCGCTGCGCCGCGATCGCGGTCGATGTCGCCGGGGATGTGGATCTTGCGCTCCGACGCGCCCTGCTGGACCGCGATCGGGTCACCGCCGTCGTCGGCGAGCGACGACAGGTCGGGGTGCGGCAGGCCGTCGCGCAGGGTGAGCACCGCGTCGAGGTGATCGGGGTCGTCGTGCGCGCCGGGCTGGAAGGAGACGACGATGTCCGCGCGCGAGCGCTGCGGCCGGATGAAGGCCTCCGAGTCGGGCTCGCGAGTGTCGAGCTCGGCGAGGACCTGTTCCTCGGTGTAGCCGCGCTTCGCCGTGTCGCGCTTGACCTTCCACTCGCGCCGCAGGTCCTCGGGCGGGTTGAGGTACACGCGCACGTCGAACAGCGAGGCCAGCTCGGTCGTGTGGTAGCCGAGCAGCCCCTCGATGAGCACGAAGCCCTGCGGCGTGACGTAGTCGGGCCGGCCGAACGTCCCGTCACCGTGCCGGTAGTGGGGCTTGAGGATCGGCTCGTCCTTGCGCAGGTGCGCGATGTGCTGGCCGATGATGTCCATGTAGTTGCAGTCCGGATTCAGCGGCGTGATCGCGTGCTCTTTGCGCTCTTCGCGGTCGTAGCAGTGGTAGTCGTCCATCCCGATGTGGGTGACGTTCTCCGTGCCCAGGATCTCGACTAGCCCCTTGGTGAGCGTCGTCTTTCCCGTCGCTGAATCTCCGACGACGCCGAGGATGATCGGGCGTGCCATGTTGCTGTCTCCCCTGTCCGTGTCGGCCGAAGCGCGGAACCTTAGCGGCTAAGCGACTTTCGACATGGTCTCCATAACAATGGTCACCCGTGGCGCAGTTGCGCGACCAGCGGGAGAACCACCCGCAGCAGCGCCGCGAGCATCAGCAGCGTGACGAGGAGCGCCGGCGCCAGCGCCCCGCCGCCGACCTGACGGACGAGGTTGGCCTGCCACAGCGAGAGGTAGCGGCGGTAGTCCTCGTCCCGCGAGCTGCGGTCACGAATCGCGTCCAGGGAGTTGTCCGCCAGCCGCGGCAGCTCGCGGTACTGGCGCACGATCTGCGGGCCCACGGTGCCCGGCGTGCGGTCGATCAGCTGCATGCCCGGCGGCGCGAGCACCGCCGAGAACGAGATCACGAAGCCGAGCGCGAACAGCGCCCCCGCCAGCCGCATCCGCGGCACGCTCTCGCCGATCCAGGGCGCCAGCGCGACGAGCAGGACCGCCACGCCCGGGATGACGAGCCGCGGCCCCCAGCTCCAGCCGCCCTGCCACGAGTGCCACGTCGCGGCCAGCGCGAACGTCACCACGAACAGTGCCAGCAGCAGCGCCGCCGTCAGCCGTGCGCGGCGCCACAGCGCGACGAATGCTAACGGCGCGAGCACCAGCACGGGGGCGAAGAGCAGGAGCGACTTCTCCGCATCGAGCAGCAGGCCCTTCGTGCCGACCAGCAGCGGCGTCGTGAAGCCGGGGTCGACCGGCGGTTCGTAGCCGAACTCGAGCGGGTCGTGGAAGCGGTGGACGTTGTAGGCGACCGTGATGATCGCGGCGATGGCGAGCGGCGGGATGGTGCGCGCGATCGCCCTGACACCGTCTCCGCGCAGCGCCATGAAGCCGAGCAGCAGCGGCACGAAGGCCGCCGACTGCGGGCGGGCCAGCACCGCGAGCGCGAGCGCGCGCGCGGCCTGCTGCTCGCGCCCCGCCAGCGCGCGCTCGACCATGACGACGAGGCCGAGCGCGACGAGCGGCTCCGTGAAGAAGTCCCGGCCGTAGGGCAGCAGGAAGGTTCCGAGCACGATGCCCGCGCCGACGAGCGCCGCCGCCGCGCGCGGTGCGCCGAGGCGGCGGCCGAGCAGGAACAGCGCGGCGGCGAGGGCGCCCCCGACCAGCGGCATGATCGCGGCGGCGGCGGCGGCCTCGACGAGATCCACCCGACCGGTGAGCGCGCCGATCGGCTGCGCGACGAGCACCGGCACGATCGACAGCAGCGGCAGCAGCAGCCCGTACTTCGAGTAGTGCGTCGTGCCGTCGTGCCCGGGCACACCGAGCTGCTCGCGCACCGACAGGGACCCGTCGTGCACGATCGACTGCGCGACCGCGAGCATCGAGTTGCCGTCGAGGACCGTGACCTGCGCCTGCCCGACGAGCAGGAGGAAGAGGGCGACGGCAGCGCCCAGCCGGAGCGCGACGCCGCGGTTGTCGCGCGCCGCAACCATTGCCGGCGAATCTACCCAAGCGCGGTCGCGGCCGTCGGGTCCGCTTCAATGGCCGCATCGGCGTCTCGTTTCTGATCCCGGCGTATAACGAGGCGGCGACGATCGGCGAGGTCTTGGCGCGGATCGACGCGTTGGGGCTGGATGCGCAGATCGTCGTCGTCGACGATGGCTCGACGGACGCGACGGCGTCGATAGTCGAGGCCTACGCGGCCGCGCATCCGCATGTCGAGTTGTTGCGCCAGCCCAACCGCGGGAAGGGGTCGGCGGTGCGCCTCGCCGCGACGCGGGTGTCGAAGGAGATCGCGGTCATCCAGGACGCCGACATGGAGTACGACCCGGCCGATGTGATCGCGTTGATCGCGCCGATCGAGGCGGGGGTCGCCGACGTCGTCTACGGCTCGCGGCTCAGCGGCGGGGCGCCGCAGCGCGCGTACATGTTCTGGCATCTGATCGGCAATCGCTTCCTGTCGTTGCTGACCGGGGTCTTGTTCAACACGACGTTGAGCGACATGGAGACCGGCTACAAGGCGTTTCGCTGCGAGGTCCTCGCCTCGCTGCGTTTGACGCGCGATGACTTCGGGATCGAGCCGGAGATCACCGGCGAGATCTGCCGGCGCAAGCTGCGCATCTACGAGATGCCGATCTCCTACTACGGCCGCACGTACGCCGAGGGCAAGAACATCACCTGGCGCGACGGCCTGACCGCCGTGTGGGTCCTGTTCGCCGTGCGGCTTCGCCGTCGACTGTGACTCCGCGCCGCGGCATGCGGCCGCTGCTGGCGCTGATCGGCCTCGCGGTCACCGCGGGGTGCATGTACCTGGCCGTGCGCGGCGTCGACGTCGACGATGCGGTCGACGCCCTGCGCGAGAGCGACCTCATCTGGCTGGTTCCCGCGATCCCGGTCTTCGCCGTCGCGGTCGTCCTGCGCGGCGTGCGCTGGTGGTCGCTGTACGACGCCGAGCACCGCCCGCCACTGCGCGCGGTCATGTACGCGTTGCTCGTCGGCTACTTCTTCAACAACATCCTGCCCGCACGCGCCGGCGAGGCCGCCCGCGTGATCGCGCTGCACAGCCGCGCGCAGACGCCGCGCGCGGAGACGATCGCGACCGTCGTCGTGGAGCGCGTCTACGACATCCTCGCGCTGCTGCTGATCCTGCTGTGCGCCTACCCGTGGCTGCCGGAGATCTCCTGGCTGCGCACCGCCGCGATCTTCGGCGGCGTCGTCACGCTGGCGCTCGTCGTGCTCATCGTGCTGATCGTGCGCTACGACGCGCGCGCCGTGCACTGGCTGCTGAGCCCGCTGCGGCGCATCAAGCGCGCCGGCGTCGCCGAGCGCGTCGCGATCGCCGCGGTCAACGCCACGCGCGGGCTGGTGGCGTTGCGCGATCCCGGTGTCGCGTTGCGCGGGTTGGCGCTGACGATCGCCTCCTGGGTCGTGCTGGCGGTCTCCTACTGGATCCTGATGGACGCCTTCCACCTCGACCTGCCGCTCGCCGCCGCGATCCTCGTGACGGTCGCGATCAATCTCTCGCTCGTCCTGCCGTCGAGCCCGGCCGCGCTCGGCGTCTTCGAGGCGGCGACGATCCTTGCGCTCAACGCGTTCGACGTTCCGCACGCCGACGCGCTCTCCTACGCGCTCGTCCTGCACCTGCTCAACCTCGTCCCGTTCCTGCTCATCGGCGCCGTGCTGTTGGGCCCCGCCGCGCTGCGGCGCAACCGCTGACCGGCGGCGGCGAGCGTGCGGTGCGACATCATCACGGGATGAGCGACGAGCAGAAGGCGAAGCCGGCGGTTGCGCCGACGAACATCCGCGAGGCGGTCGGCGGGCCGCTGGGGATGGCCGAGACGTCGCTTCCGGCGGTCGCCTTCGTCGTCGCCTACACCGCGTCGGGATCGGACACGAACACCGCCGCGACCGTCGCTGTCGGCCTCGCGCTCGTGCTCACCGCCGCGCGTCTGCTCAAGCGCGAATCGCCGGTCCACGCCCTGTCGGGACTGATCGGCGTGGCCTTCGCCGCGTTCATCGCGACGCGCAGCGGCCGTGCCGAGAACTTCTTCCTGCCCGGCCTGCTGGCGAACGCCGCCTACGCGTCGGCGTTTCTCATCTCGATCGCCGTCAAGCATCCGCTCGTCGGGGTGATCGTCGCCAACCTCGACGGCGAGGGCAGCGCGTGGCGCCGCGATCCGGAGCGCGCCCGCGCCTTCTACCTCGCGACGTGGCTGTGGGCGGGTCTGTTCGGGCTGCGTCTGCTCGTCCAGCTGCCGCTGTACCTCACGCACAGCGTCGTCGCGCTCGGCGTGGTGAAGACCGCGATGGGTCTGCCGCTCTTCGGCGTCGGGATCTGGCTGACGTGGCTGCTCGTGCGCCGCCACCGCGAGCCGGCGCCCGTCGGTGCGTGACGGCGGCTAGGTAGCGACCCGCTCGAGGTGGCGCAGGATGAGCTGCGTCACCGCCTCGGGCTGGTCGAGCGCGAGCAGGTGCCCGGCGTCCGCGATCTCGTGCAGTGTCGCGTCGGGCAGCTCGGCGTGCAGGCGCTGGGCCACCTGCTCGAAGTCCGCGACGTCGAGGGTGCCGTAGGCGACGGTCGCGGGGACGGCGATCTCGGCCAGCCGGGCGGACACCGGCGGATCGAGCTCGTCGGACGCGGCGCCCTCGCGCAGCTGCAGTACGAACGCGTCACGCTGCATGTCGGCGACGAGTGCCTGTACCTCGGGCGTGCTGTGGCTCGCCCACATGCGCACGTTGATGTCGACGGCGTCCTCGAGCTGGCCGACGGCGATCGCCGCATCCTCGGCCTCGGCGAAGGCGAGCAGCGGCGGCGACGGCTCGATGTCGGGCAGGGCGCCGGCCAGCAGGACGAGCGATCTGACGCGAACCGGGTGTGTCGCGGCGAACTCGAGGGCGACGAGGCCGCCGAAGGAGGCGCCGACGACGTGCGCGCGCTCGATCGAGAGGGCGTCGAGCAGTGCGGCGAGGTCGCCGAGCGGCGAGAACGCGCCCTTGGCCGAGCGCGACCGGCCGAAGCCGCGCATGTCGAAGCGCACGACGCGCTGCTGTTTGGCCAGCGCGGTCACGACCGGCTCCCACATGCGCGCGTCCGCGACGCCCGCATGGACGAGCACGAGCGGGTCGCCGCCGGCGTCGGCGGGGCCATCGGTCCACCACGCCAGCCGTGCGTTGCGTATCTGCGCGAAACCGTGATCGCTCACGCGGCGGCACGCTGCCGGCTCCGGCGGCCGCCGCCGCTCAACGCTGGCGCGCGGCGAGCACCGCTGACTGGGGTCGCCGCGAAATCGTCCTCCCTGAGGACGATATCGGGCACACCCCACTCGCTATGCGTGGAAGGCGAGCGCCTGCGGGGTCGCCGTGTCGAGCGGCTCGGGCAGACCCTGCCGCGCGAGCACAGCGCGGTTGAGCTCGCGCGGTCAGGACGCGCTCGGCGCCCGACCCCTACTCCCACTCGATCGTGCCCGGCGGCTTGGACGTGATGTCCAGCACGACCCGGTTGACGTCGCGTAGCTCGTTGATCATGCGCGAGGCGATCTGCTCGAGCAGGTCGTAGGGCAGGCGCGCCCAGTCGGCGGTCATCGCGTCGTCGGAGGTGACCGCGCGGATGACGACGACGCTGCCGTACGTGCGCTCGTCGCCCTGCACGCCGACCGTGCGGATGTCGGGCAGGACGCAGAAGGACTGCCACAGGTCGCGATACAGCCCGGCCTTGCGGATCTCGTCCTGCAGGATGTAGTCGCACTCGCGCAGGAGATCGAGACGCTCGCGCGTGGCCTCGCCGCCGACGATGCGGATCGCCAACCCGGGACCGGGAAACGGCTGGCGCCAGACGAGGCGCTCCGGCAGGCCGAGCTCGGCGCCCACGGCGCGGACCTCGTCCTTGAACAGCGCGCGCAGCGGCTCGACGAGGTCGAACTGCAGATCCTCCGGCAGGCCGCCGACGTTGTGGTGGGACTTGATCGTCGCCGCGCCGGTGCCGCCGCCGGACTCGATGACGTCGGAGTACAGCGTGCCCTGGACGAGGAAGTTCGCCTCGCCGATCTTCGCCGCCTCCTCCTCGAAGACGCGGATGAACTCGGCGCCGATCGCCTTGCGCTTCGTCTCGGGGTCGCTGACGCCCTTCAGGCGCTCGAGGAAGCGCTCCTCGGCGTCGACGGCGACGAGCGGAACCTTGAAGTGATCGCGGAACGCGGCGACGACCTGCTCGCCCTCGTTCTTTCGCATCAGGCCGTGGTCGACGAACACGCAGGTCAGCTGGTCGCCGATCGCGCGATGCACGAGCAGCGCTGCGACGCTCGAGTCGACCCCGCCGCTGAGGCCGCAGATGACCTTGCCGCCGCCGACCTGGGCGCGGATGCGGGCGATCTGCTCGGTGACGATGCTCTCCGGCGACCACGTGCGGTCGGCCTCGCAGATCTCGCCCAGGAAGCGCTCGAGGATCGTCTGGCCGTACGGCGTGTGGACGACCTCGGGGTGAAACTGGATGCCGTAGATGCCGCGCTCGACGTTCTCCAGCGCCGCGACCGGCGAGCCGGTCGAGGACGCCAGCGCGGTGAAGCCGGGCGGCGCCGTGAAGACCGTGTCGCGGTGTGACATCCAGCAGGTCTGCTCGGTCGGCAGCCCCGCGAAGAGGCGGCCGGGCTCGCGGACCGTGAGCTCCGAGCGGCCGAACTCGCCGACCTCGGCGCCCTCGACCTTGCCGCCGAGCTCCGTCGCGATGAGCTGCATGCCGTAGCAGATGCCGAGCACCGGGATGCCGAGCTCGAGCAGCTCGCGGTCCAGGCGCGGCGCGCCGGGCGCGTACACCGACGCCGGGCCGCCCGACAGGATCAGGCCCTTGGGCTTGCGCCTGCGGACCTCCTCGGCCCCGACGTGGTGGGGCAGCAACTCGCTGAAGACGCCCAGCTCGCGCACGCGCCGCGCGATCAGCTGCGAGTACTGGCCGCCGTAGTCGAGCACGACGACCTCGTCGACCGCGCGCGGCGCCGTGATCTCGAGGACGTCCTCCTCGACGAGCTCGGCGGCCGCGGTCGCCGCCGTGACGAGGCCGTCGCTCATACGTCGGCCAGCGCCGGCTCCTGAAGGATCCCGCTCGTGTTGCCCGATTCAGCCGGCCCCGCCGCCGCCGAGCCGCGGGCGCCCATGCCGACGCCCTGCGCGGTCTGCAGCTGCTTGCCCTCGGTCTGCAGCGCCGGCGCGATCATCAGCTCGGCGCGATTGAACTCCGCGATGTCCTTGTAGCCGCAGGTCGCCATCGACGTGCGCAGGCCGCCCAAGAGGTTGAACGTGCCGTCGTTCTCGTGCGCGGGACCGGTGAGGATCTCCTCGAGCGAGCCGTTCTGCACCGTCTTGACGCGCGCGCCGCGTGGCAGCGTCGGGTGGAACGTCGCCATGCCCCAGTGAAAGCCGCGGCCGGGCGCCTCGTAGGCACGCGCGAGCGGGGAGCCGATCATGACCGCGTCGGCCCCGCAGGCGATCGCCTTGGAGACGTCGCCACCGTTGCGCATGCCGCCGTCGGCGACGACCTGGCAGTACTCGCCGGTCTCGAGCATGTGCTGCGAGCGGGCGCCCGCGACATCGGCGATCGCCGTCGCCTGGGGAACGCCGATGCCGAGGACGCCGCGCGTCGTGCACGCCGCGCCGGGACCGACGCCGACGAGCACGCCGGCCGCGCCGGTGCGCATCAGGTGAAGGGCCGTGTGGTAGCTCGCGCAGCCACCGACGACGACGGGCAGCGGCACCTCGCGGATGAACTCCTTGAGGTTCAGCGGCGGGCGCGTCTCGTCGCTGGAGACGTGCTCGGCGGAGACGACCGTGCCCTGGATGACGAGGATGTCGAGGCCGGCCTCGAGCGCGACCTCGTAGTGGGCGCGCACCCGCTGCGGGGTCAGCGCGGCGGCGACGACGACGCCCTGCTGCTTGATCTCCGCGATCCGCTGCGCGATGAGCTCGGGGATGATCGGCTGCTGGTAGATCTTCTGCATCTCGCGCGTGGCCGCCTCGGTGGGTAGCAGCGCGATGCGCTCCAGCTGCTCCTCGGCATCCTCGTAGCGCGTGAAGATGCCCTCGAGGTTGAGCACCGCGAGGCCGCCGAGCTTGCCGATCAGGCCGGCGGTCGCCGGCGAGACGACGCCGTCCATCGCCGACGCCAGCAGCGGCAGGTCGAAGCGGTAATCGCCCAGCTTCCACGAGATGTCGACGTCGTCAGGATCACGTGTGCGCCGGGACGGCACGATCGCGATGTCATCAAAGCCGTATGCGCGGCGGGCTTTTTTCCCGCGTCCGATCTCAATCTCCATTGATGAATCCTAGGTGTGGTGGCGGACAAACGGCCCCACGCGAGCAGGGTCCGGGCGACGAATCGCCCACTTTGCGGGCGCCGGCCAGTCGCTGTATCCGAGCTTAGGGCCCGTCGCGAAACAACGGTGGCGAGATGACCGCCTGGGACGTAGCTTCTCGGCTGCGTTCGCGGTGCTGCGCGGGACCTAGGCCACTCAGCCCACGAACTCGATCTCGACCGCCTCGCCGGCGTCGATCCCGTCGCGGTCCTCGGGAACGAGGGCGAGCGCATCGACATTGAGCATCGAGGTGAGGATGTGCGACTCCTGGGAGGCCGTCGGCCGAACATGCCAGCCGTCGTCCTGCAGGGTGGTGCGACAGCGGATCACGGTCGTGCGGCCGACCGCGCCCTCCAGAGGCTCGTCGGCCGTCGCGTTGAGCGGATGGTGCTCGCCGCTGCGCCCGAGCATCGCGTCCATCGCGGGCACGACGAAGAGGCGGAACGCCATCAGCGCCGAGACGGGGTTGCCCGGGAGCGCGAAGACGAGCGTGCCGTCCTCGCCGACGGCGAACGTCGTCGGCCGGCCGGGCTTGAGCTTGACGCCCGCGAAGACCTCGCGGTGGCCGAGGCGCTTGAGCGCGGGCCGCACGTGGTCGTGCGGGCCGACGGAGACGCCGCCGGTCGTGATGAGGATGTCGATGTCGCGCAGCGCGGCGCCGAGCACGGAGACCGTCGCCTCGAAGTCGTCTCCGACGCGCACGCGGGTGACGAGCTCGCCGCCGGCGCGGTGCACCGCGCCGCCGAGCGCGGGCCCGTTGGAGTCGCGGATCGCGCCGGGCTTGAGCGGCTTACCCGGGTCCGTCAGCTCGTCGCCCGTGCCGGCGATCGCGACGCGCGGGCGGCGCACGACGCTCGGGCGCGGGATGTTCATCGAGGCCAGCACGCCGAGCTCGGCCGGACCGAGCAGCGAGCCGGCGGGCACGACGAGCTCGCCGGCGCAGATGTCCTCGCCGGGCGGGCGCACGTGGTAGCCGATCCGGACCTGGCCGTCGACCTTCACCCGCGTGCCGTCGCTCGTCGTCATCTCCTGCGGCACGATCGCGTCGGCGCCGTCGGGCACGGGCGCGCCCGTGGAGATGCGCACGGCGGTCCCGCGGCTGACGCTGACGCCGGCCTCGGTGCCGGCCTTCGCCTCGCCGACGATCTCGAGATCGGCATGGCCCTCGAGCGTGTCGGAGGCGTGGATCGCGAAGCCGTCCATCGCCGAGGCGGCGAACGGCGGCACGTCATTGGGGGCGCTGGCGTCGAGCGCGAGCGCGCGGCCGAGGGCGTCGTCGAGGAAGACCTCCTCGGCGCCGAGCACGCGGGCGTGCTCGAGCACGGCGGCGCGCGCTTCGTGGATGGAGACCGGCATCGGCCGGACGCTAGCAGCGGAGCTTTGTACGTTTTCATCCTCGCTCAACGGGAACGCAGGAACCATGTGTGACGAACTCCGACAGACGGCGACCGCGCTGGTCGCCGAGGGTAAGGGAATCCTCGCCGCCGACGAGAGCAACGGCACGATGGACAAGCGCCTGAAGGCCGCTGGCGTCGACGCGAACGAGGAGATGCGCCGCGCGCTGCGCGAGCTGCTGTTCACGACGGAGGGCGCCGCCGAGCACATCAGCGGGATCATCCTCTACGACGAGACGTTCAATCAGGCGACACAGGACGGCACACCGTTTCCGCGACTGCTCGAGCAGCAGGGGGTCATACCCGGCATCAAGGTCGACACCGGGGCCAAGCCGCTGGCGGGCTCCCCCGACGAGAAGGTCACCGAGGGCCTCGACGGGCTGCGCGAGCGCCTGCAGAGCTACTACGAGGGCGGGGCGCGCTTCGCGAAGTGGCGGGCGGTGATCACGATCGGCGCGGGCATTCCCACCGACTACTGCCTGCATGTAAACGCGCACGCGCTGGCCCGCTACGCGGCGCTCTGCCAGGAGGCCGGCCTCGTGCCGATCGTCGAGCCCGAGGTCCTGATGGACGGCGACCACACGATCGATCGGTCCGAGGAGGTCACAGCGGCCGCGCAGGCGGCGGTCTTCGTGGAGCTGCGTAGGCAGCGGGTCCTGCTGGAGGGGATGCTGCTCAAGCCCAACATGGTGCTGGCCGGCTACGAGTGCCGGCAGCCGCCCTCCGACGAGGAGGTCGCCGAGCGCACGCTGCGCTGCCTGCGCCGCAACGTCCCCGCCGCGGTGCCCGGCATCGTGTTCCTCTCGGGCGGCCAGAGCGACGAGGACGCGACGAACCGCCTGAACCGCATGAACCGGATGGGACCGCAGCCCTGGGAGATCAGCTTCTCCTACGGCCGCGGGCTGCAGGCGGCGGCGCTGACGACATGGCGTGGCGAGCGCGACAAGGTCGCCGCCGCGCAGGCGCGGTACCGCCACCGCGCGCAGTGCACCGGCGCCGCGCGCCGCGGCGAGTACTCCGAGCAGATGGAGAGCGAGCTCAGCCCCGCCTGAGCCCCCGGCGAGCGAGCGAGCACGCCGCGTTCACGCGGCGAGGAGCGCCTCGAGCGTCGCCGCTGCGCGCCCGTCGGCCACGGCCGCCGATGCGAGCGCCGCACCGGCGCCGACGCTGTCGCAGCGCCCGGCGGCGTAGAGGCGCAGGCCCGCGCTGAGCGTCGCCGTCCGGCCGGCCACGCCGTGCTCGTCGCCGTAGGCGATCGAGCGGGTCAGCTCGGCGGAGACGTGCGGATCGGCGTCGCCACGCAGGACGTCGCCCGGCGATTGGGCGATCTCCAGCGGTCCCGTCGCATCAGCCGCGGACGGACGCGCTGCGCGCAGGATGTCGGCTCCCTCGATCCCCCGCACCGCCACGGCGCGCTGCGCGCCGAGCACATCCAGGGCGCCGAGAATCCGCTCGCGGTAGGAGCTGTGGGTGTGGCCGACGACGAAGCACGTCGCGCCGAGGTGGTCGACGAGCTTCTCGGCCGTGTGCAGCGGCCCGCGCAACCCGATCTCGTCGCGAACCCCGGCCAGGGCGTCCCACCCGGGGATCGCGGCGCCGGCGTGGACGAGCGCGACGTCGGAGCGCTCGAGCATCGCCAGCGACTCGTCCGGCTCGGGGCGCGCCGGCCCGCCGAGCGCGCGGAGCACGTCGGCGGCGGTCGTGCCGCGCTTGGGCCCGATCGTGCTGCCGCAGTGCACGACGACGCGCGCGCCGGCGGCGGCGGCGAGCACCGCCGCGGCGAGCGAGAGGTGCGGCGCCTCGCTGATGCCGTCGTAGGCGCCGGCGCAGGCGACGATCGGGCGGCTGCCGTTGCAGAGCGTGGGCGCGACCGTGCGGGCGGCTTCGCGCAGCGCCTGCGCGATCCCCGCGAGCTCGGCCGGGGTCTCCCCCTTGATCCGCATCGCGACGAGGAACGCGCCCGCCTGGACCGGGCTGACCTCGCCGGCGAGCAGCCCCGCGGTCGCGCCGTGCGCCTCGTCGAACGTCAGCGCGCGGCTGCCGCGCGGGCCCGTGCCGACGGCCTTGATGACGGCGCGAAAGCCGGCGTAGTCGCTGCGCCCCCGGCGCTCGACCAGCCCGCGACCCGCCTGTCCACTCATGTGCCCTCCCAGCGGTAGCCGACGCTGCGAACCGTCTTGATGCGCGCGGCGTGCTCGCTGCCGAGCTTCGCGCGGACGCGGCGCACGTGCACGTCGACCGTGCGCGCGCCGCCGTAGTAGTCATAGCCCCACACCCGGTTGAGCAGCGCCTCGCGCGAGAAGACGCGCCGCGGATGGGTGACGAGGAACTTCAGCAGCTCGTACTCCATGAACGTGAAGTCCACGGGCCGGCCGTCGATCGCGACCTGGTACGTCGCGAGGTTCATCTCCAGGCCGCAGACGCGGACGATGTCGTCGTGGTCGATGCCGTTGACGGCGCGGCGCGCGCGGGCGATGCGCGCCTGCAGCTCCTCGGCGGTGAACGGCTCGATCAGCAGCTCGTGGCCCTCGGCGACGCCGATCCCGGTGCCGAGCACGTCGGCCGGCAGCGACACGATGACCGGTACCTCGGCGAGCTCCTCGTCGGCCGCCAGGCGCGCGCAGATCTCGGCGCAGGAGGGCTGCTCGAGGCCGGTGGCGAGCACGAGCGCGAGCGCCGGAGCGCGCGACTCGCCGTCGGGCGGTCGCAGCGTGCCGTTGGCGGAGACGCGATGCGGGCTGAAGCCGAGCTCGGCGAGCAGCCGCGATGTCGCCTCCGAGCCGTGGTCGCCGTAGATCCAGGCGTCGCTCACAGCAGCCTCAGGTAGCGCGCACGGTCGAACTCGGTGACGGTCGCGCGCTCGTCGGCGAGCTCGCGGCGCTTGTTTGCGACGAAGACGTCGACGAGCCGGTCGCCGAGGGTCTCGCGCGCAAGCTCGGAGGCATCGAAGAGATCTGTCGCCTCGCGCAGGTCCAGCGGCAGGCGGACCGCGCCGCCCGGGTCGTCGTCGATCGACTCCGCCTGCAGCTCGTAGCCGCGCTCGATCCCGCGCAGCCCGGCGGCGAGTACGAGCGCGAGGACCATGTACGGATTGCAGGCCGGGTCCGGCGAGCGCAGCTCGAAGCGCGTGCTCTCCGCCCGGCCGGGGCGCCGCGACGGCACGCGCACGAGCGCGGCCGCGCCGCGGCGCGTCCAGCTGACGTAGTCGGGTGCCTCGAAGCCGGTGGCGAGGCGCCGGTAGGAGTTGATCCACTGGTTCGTCACGGCGGTCAGCTCGCCGGCGTGCGCGAGCACGCCCGCGAGGAACGCGCGTCCGGTCGGCGACAGCGGCTCGTCGGGATCGGCGTCGTGGAAGGCGTTGCGATCGCCATGGAAGAGCGAGATGTGCAGGTGCATCCCGCTGCCGGGGTGCTCGGCGAGTGGCTTGGGCATGAACGTCGCGTACGCGCCGAGCTCGTGCGCGGCCTCCTTGACGGCGAGGCGGAACGTCGTGACCGCGTCGGCCATCGACAGCGCGTCGGTGTGGGCGAGCTGGATCTCGTGCTGGGACGGCGCGACCTCGTGATGCGACGCCTTGACGGGAATCCCCATCTGCTCGAGGTAGTCGATCGTCCGGCGCCGGAAGTCGCTGCCGACGTCGAGCGGGGTGAGGTCGAAGTAGGCGCCGTCGTCGAGCGTCGTGGGCTTCGCGCCGTTGGAGCCGAGCGGGCCGAAGATGAAGAACTCGACCTCGCAGCCGACCTGCATCGTGTAGCCCAGGGCGGACGCGTGCTCGAGCGCGCGCCGCAGCGTTGCGCGCGAGTCACCGCCGAACGGGCCGTCGTCGGGCTGGCGCACGTCGCAGAACATCCGTGCGACGATCGAGTCCGGCCGCCAGGGCAGCACCTGGAACGTGCGCGGATCGGGATGGACGATGACGTCGTGCTCGCGCAGCCGGGCGGCGCCCTCGAGCGAGGACCCGTCCAGGCCGACACCCTCCTGCAGCGCCGACTCGAGCTCCGACACGGGGATCGAGATGCTCTTGAGCAGGCCGAGCACGTCGACGAACCACAGGCGGATGAACCTCACGCCGCGCTCCTCGACCGTGCGCAGCACGAATTCTTCCCTTGCAGAGGTCACGCACTGGACCGTAGGGCCAGTGCCGAGGGCTGTCTTTATCCCTCAGTCCAACCTGACCCACCAGATGGGCGGGTCGTTAACCCGCCGTTCACACAACGGCCCCGATTGGCTCGCAGCATGGCGATTCGGCTTACCCTTTCGCCATGCCCGCGCACGTCCTGCACGCCGACGACGCCTTCTGGCGGCCTTCCAATCAGCTGGGCGTGCTCAACTGCGACCTCGGCAGGCAGCTCGAGGCCGACTCGCTCGCCGCGCGCTTCTGGCGGCTCGTCCCGGGGCAGACGTCGACGAAGCATCGCCACACGACGCAGACCGAGCTGTACGTCGTGCTCGAGGGCACCGGCCGGATGCGGATCGGGCAGGACGACGGCGTCGAGGCGCTCACGCTGGCGCCGCTCTCGACGGTGCTCGTCGAGCCCGACACAGTGCGTCAGATCTTCAACGACACCGACGCCGACGCGCTGTGGCTCGTCGTCGGCACGCCGCCGGAGCTCGCCAACACGCTGCAGATGTCGCCCGAGCTGCTGGCGCAGCTGTATCCCGACGGGCCGCGCGCGATACCGCCGGAGCTCGCCGACCGCTGATCGAACCGACCATCGGGCCCGCTAGTGGTTCGTCCTGTGAATCCGTGCCCGTTTGGGCGGATTGCCGGCGCCGCCTGGCCAGGACGCAGGACCGAAGGTGTGCCTCTGGCACATCGAGCGTCCGAGGACGCCGCGGGCACCGACGACGAGCCGTCGGCGTCAGCCGATCGGATCGCCGTTGGTCGGTGATCGGCGGCCGACCAAACGGGTGTGGATTTGCCGGACGGACCACTAGTCCGGGCTGACGCGCGTTCAGGCTTAGACGACGCTGTCACCGAAGCCGACGGTGAGCACCATGATGACGACGGCGACGGCGACGACGGCGAGCAGTACAAAACCGATGTTCGAGACTTCCATGACAAACCCCCTGGTTGGTTCCGGCATTCGAGCAGTCGCTACGAGGGTCTGCGCGCCATAGATCAGAAGCTGGCGCAGCGGCGCTCACGCGCGGGCGCCCGAGTTCACAGAGCGTTCATCGAAACGACGTGTTCGGGAAACCGCCTCCCAGCACCCTCCAGGACAGTGCAGACCACCCCGACCCAGTGTCCGTACTGCGGCGTCGGCTGCGGCCTGCTGGCCGACGTCGATGACGAAGGCCGTCTGACGGCGGTCCGCGGCGACATCAGGCATCCGGCCAACCGCGGGCGCACGTGCCGCAAGCCGCTCGGCCTGCCATTCGCAGTCAGCGCCCCCGACCGCGCCACGGTCCCCCTGTACCGCGACGACCGCGACGCCCGCTTCGAGCCGCGCGGCTGGGAGGACGTGCTCGGCACGCTGGCCGGCAGGCTGCGCGCGATCATCGACGAGCACGGGCCCGACGCCGTCGCGTTCTACATCTCCGGCCAGCTGCTGACCGAGGACTACTACGCGATCAACAAGCTCGCCAAGGGTTACCTCGGCACGAACAACGTCGACTCCAACTCGCGGCTGTGCATGTCCTCGGCAGTCGCCGGCTACAGCGGCGCGTTCGGCTTCGACGGCCCGCCGCCGGCCTACGCCGACATCGCGCTCGCCGACTGCTTCCTGCTGCTGGGGACGAACACCGCGGCCTGCCATCCGATCCTCTGGGGGCGCATCCGCGACCGCCAGGCCGAGGGCGCGTTCGTCATCTGCGCCGACCCGCGCCGCACGCCGACTGCCAGGGGCGCCGACCTGCACCTGCCGGTCAAGCCGGGCACGGACCTCGCGCTGCTCAGCGCGCTGCTGCACGTCGTCGACCGCGACGGGCTCGTCGACGAGAGCTTCATCGAGCGCCACACGAGCGGCTGGGAGGAGGCCCGCGCGAACGCGCGCGAGTGGTCGCCGGCCCGCGCCGCCGAGGTCTGCGGCGTCGCGGCCGGGCTCATCGAGCAGGCCGCGCGCCGCTTCGCCAGCGCCGGCGCGGCGATGGCGCTGTGGTCGATGGGCGCCAACCAGTCGACGGTCGGCACGCTGAAGAACCGCGCGCTGATCAACCTCTGCCTGGCCAGCGGCCAGATCGGACGGCCCGGCAGCGGTCCGCTGTCGCTCACCGGCCAGCCCAACGCGATGGGCGGGCGCGAGACCGGCGGCCTGTCGCAGCTGCTGCCCGGTTACCGCAAGGTCGAGAACGCCGAGGACCGCGCGGCGATGGAGCGCCACTGGGACGTGCCCGCCGGGCGGATCTCGCCGACGCCGGGGCTGCCCGCACTCGAGCTCTTCGAGGCGCTCGAGATGGGCAGGGTGAAGGCGGTCTGGGTCATGGCGACCAACCCGCTCGTGTCGCTGCCCGACGGCCAGCGGGCCCGCGCCGCGCTCGAGCGCGCCGAGCTCGTCGTCGTCCAGGATCCGCATCACCCGACCGAGACGTCGGACCTCGCCCATGCCGTGCTGCCGGCCGCCGCGTGGCCGGAGAAGCAGGGAGCGATGACGAGCTCCGAGCGCCGGGTCGGCCTCGTCCGGCGGGCCGTGGCGCCGCCCGGCGAGGCCAGGCCGGATTGGGAGATCGTCGCCGCGCTGGCCCGTCACCTCGGCTACGGCGACGCCTTCGCGTGGCGCGACAGCGCCGCCGTCTTCGACGAGTTCGCCGCTTGCACGGCGGGCCGGCCGTGCGACATGACCGGCGTCTCGCACGAGCGCCTGCGCCGCGAGGGCGGTATCCAGTGGCCGTGCCCGGCGCTGGCGGTGGGCGAGCACGAGGGCACGGTCCGCCTCTACGAGAACCGCCGCTTCCCGACGCCCGACGGCCGCGCGCGCTTCACCGCTACGCCGCACGCCGATCCTGCCGAGACGACCGATCCGGACTTCCCGCTGCTGCTGACCACCGGCCGCGTAGCCGACCAGTGGCACACGATGACGCGCACCGGCCGCTCCCCCACGCTGCTCGCCTCGGCGGGCCAGGCGACCCTCTCCTGTCACCCGCTCGACGCCGAAGCGGCGGGCCTCGCCGACGGCGACCTCGTGCGCGTCGTCTCGCGCCGCGGCGAGCTGCGCGTTCCGCTCGCGCTGGACGAGACCCTGCCGCCGGGCGTCGCGTTCGCCCCGTTTCACTGGGGCGCGATGCACGCCGCCGCCGGCGCGGGCGTGCTCAATTCGCTGACGATCGCGGCCGTCGACCCGACGTCCAAGCAGCCCGAGCTCAAGGCGCTGGCGGTGCGCCTGGAGCCGGTCAGGCGCCGCGACGACCCGGTGGCGCGCCGCGCACCCGCGCGCCCGAAGCGGCTGGTGGTCGTCGGCACCGGCATGGCCGGCCTGGCCGTCGTCGAGGAGGCGCTGCGCCGGCGTCCCGCCAAGGACTGGAGGATCGTGATGCTCGGCGAGGAGCCCGGCCCGGTCTACAACCGCGTGCTGCTCTCCAGGCTGCTGGCACGCGACTGCGGCCCGGGCGAGCTGGAGCTGCGCCCGCTGTCGTGGTACGCCGCTCACGAGGTCGACCTGCGCGGCGGCAGCCGGGCCGAGTCGATCGATCTCGACGCGCGGGCCGTGATCGACGAGTCGGGCATCCCGCACCCCTACGACGCGCTCGTCCTGGCGACCGGCTCGCGCGCGTTCGTCCCGCCGATCCTCGGCGCCGACCTGCCGCACGTGGACGTCTTTCGCACCTGGCGCGACGCCGACGCGCTCGCCGCCACCCCGCCCGGCACGCAGGCGGTGGTCGTCGGCGGTGGCCTGCTCGGGCTGGAGGCGGCCGCGGGGCTGCGCTCACGCGGCGTGCGGGTCACGGTCGTCGAGCTCGCCGGCCAGCTGATGGGCCAGCAGCTCGACCCGGGCGCGGCGGGGATGCTCCAGCGCGCGCTGGAGACGCAGGGGATCGTGTGCCGGCTCGGCCGCAGCGCGGCGCGCATCGAGGCCGACCGCGTCGTGCTCGACGACGGCGCCGAGCTGCCGGCCACGCGCGTGATCGTCGCAGCGGGCGTGCGCGCGGAGACGTCGCTCGCCCGCTCCGCCGGCCTGAGCGTGAACCGCGGCATCGTCGTCGACGACGCGCTGCGCACGAGCGCGCCGTCGGTCTGGTCGGTCGGTGAGTGCGCCGAGCACCGCGGCATCGTCTACGGCCTCTGGTCGCCGCTGGCCGAGCAGGCGCGGGTGGCGGGCGCCGGCGTCGCCGGCGATCCGGCCGCGTTCCACGGCGCCGTGCAGGCGACGACGCTCAAGGTCTCGGGGATCGACGTCTACGCCGGCGGGGTGTCGTCTGAGTCGACGACACCGGCCGGCCACGACGAGATCGTGCTCTCCGACACGCGGCGCGGGATCTTCCGCCGGCTCGTGCTCGACGGCGAGCGGCTGACGAGCGTCGCGCTCGTCGGCGACGTCTCCTCGGCGCGGCGACTGACCGACCTGCTGCGGACCGGCGATCCGGTGCCCAGCGACCTGCTCGAGTCACGCCCCGGCCCCAGCGCCGAGGTGATCGCCGCCGATCCGTCGGCGAACGTCTGCTCCTGCAACGCGGTGAGCGTCGGCGAGGTCCAGGCGGCGATCCGCCGCGACGGCCTGACCACCGTGGGCCAGGTCGGCATGCGCACCCGCGCGACGACCGGCTGCGGCGGCTGCACGGCGGACATCGAGACGCTGCTCAAGCACGAGGCGGCGGCAGCGCGGGCATAGCCCGGCGCCGGCGCACCCCCGCGACCCCGACGCCCGCGCCCGCTACTGCACGAAGATCGGCGTGCCCTTGTCGACCTTCTCGTAGAGCTGCTTGACGTCGGGCACAGCCATGCGGATACAGCCGTGCGAGGCGGTACTGCCCAGCGACGAGAGGTCGGACGTGCCGTGGATGCCCTGGCCGTCGTGGAAGCCCATCCAGCGCGCCTCGAGCGGGTTGCGCGGATCGCCGGCGGGGATCGTCTGGCCGGCAAGCTCGCCCGCCCAGTCGCTGTCGGGCGCGTGCCACGGCGGATCGACCTGCTTGACCTCGATCTTGTAACGGCCCGGCTCGGTCTCATGACCGGCCTTGCCGACGGCGATGCGGTACTTGTGCTCGAGCTTCAGATGCTTGTAGAGGCGCAGCCGCTTTGCGTCGCGGTCGACGGCGATGACGGTCGGATAGCGCTTCGCGAGATCCTCGTAGGTCCGGTCGGGGCGCTCGGTCACCTTGACCGGCACATCCACGCTGCGCTCGGATACCGGGGCGGCCATCACGCGCGCCAGCCGCGAGACGAGCGCCGCCTGGTCGACCTGCACGCCGGCGCGGGCACGGGTGCGGTCGAGCTTGCCGTCGCGCCACTCGATGTCGGCGTCGCGTGCCTCGCGATTCACGCGGTCGGCGATCCGCCCCGCGAACGCCTGCACCGCGCCACGCGAGAAGTTCACGCGCGGCGCCACGGTGTCGCCCGCGTCGGCGTCGAGCGCGGCGTCAACGGTCGCGTCGACGTCGATGCGCGGCTTGGCGACTTCGGCGCGCAGCACATAGTGCGTCTTGTCGAACATGACCGCGACCGGCTCGTCGGTCGTGCCGGTGAGCCTGCGCCGGACCAACGCGGCCGCCTCCTCGCGCTCCATGCCGCCGACGGCGAGCGTGCCGACGCGCACGTCGGCGGCCACCGCGTCCTCGCCGGCGGCGTCGAAGACGAACACCGCCACCACGACGACGACCAGCAGCGCGAGGACGACTCCGACGCCGATTGTGACCGTTCGATTCATCGTCTGACCCTGCTACCCATATCGTCGGCCGGCTGACCGTTCATCGGGTGGAAACACTCACGGCACGTTGGAGAAACCCGCCTCCCGCACCATGCATGACATGAACTCCGGAGTTGTCATCGTCGGTGGAGGAATCGCCGGGCAGGCCGTCTGCGAGGCGCTGCGCGAGCGCGACGCCGACGTCCCCATCACGCTCATCTGCGGCGAGGGCAGCGCGCCCTACGATCGCGTCCGCCTGTCGGAGATCCTCGTCAGCGGCGAGGATCCCGAGACGCTCCAGCTGCGACCGTCGGAGTGGTACGCCGATCACGACGTCGAGCTGCTCGTCGGCCGCATGGTCACCTGGGTCGACACCGAGCGCGGCGTGCTCGGCCTCGACGACATCGAGGAGATGGCGTTCGACAAGCTCGTCCTCGCCACCGGCTCGCAGCCGCTCATGCCGCCGATCCCGGGAATCAAGCTCGCCGGCGTGCATCCCTTCCGCGACCCCGCGGACTGCGACGCCATCCGCCTCGCCGCCGCCGAGGGCGGCGTGGAGCGCGCGGCGGTCATCGGCGGCGGCCTGCTCGGCCTCGAGGCCGCCCGCGGCATCGCCGCGCAGGGCTGCGCCGTCACGGTCGTCCACCTGCTCGACCGCCTCATGGAGCGCCAGCTCGACGCCGGCGCCAGCGCGCTGCTCGCCCCCGCCCTCCAGGGTCTGGACATCGACGTCGAGTTCGACCGCAGCACGCAGCAGATCATCGGCCCCGAGCGCGCCCACGGCCTGCGCTTCAGCGACGGCTCGGAGCTCATGGCCGACCTCGTCGTCGTGTCGATCGGCATCCGCCCCGAGACCGAGCTGGCGCGCTCGATCGGCCTGGTCTGCGATCGCGGGATCATCGTCGACGACGCGATGAACACGAGTCGCCCCGGCGTGCTCGCCGTCGGCGAGTGCGCGCAGCACCGCGGCATCGTCTACGGGCTCGTCGCGCCGATCTACGACCAGGCACGGGCCGCCGCCGCGACGCTCACCTCGGATGCCACGCAGAGCGGCACGGGCACGAACCGCCTGTATCTCGGCTCCGTGCCGAGCGCGAAGCTCAAGGTCGCCGGCATCGACCTCGTCTGCGCCGGCGACGCCGTCGGCGACCTCGAGGCCGTCGTCACCGACGCCGCGACCGGCGTCTACCGCAAGCTCACCGTCCGCAACGGGCGCGTCGTCGGCACCGTCCTGCTCGGCGACACGCGCGGCTCCGAGGCGCTCGTCGCCGCCGTGCGCGCCGGCGATCTCGTCGACAACCCGCTGCAGGCGCTCGCCGACGCGTCGCTGGCCGGTCCCGCCGACCTGCCCGACACGGCGCAGATCTGCGACTGCAACGGCGTCTGCAAGGGCGCCCTCGTCGAGGCCGTGACGGTCGGTGGCTGCGCGACGCCGCGCGAGGTCATGGCGGTCACGCGCGCGGGTACGGGCTGCGGCTCGTGCCGCCCGGCGGTCAAGGAGATCGTCGCGTTCGCCACCGGGGGCCTGAGCGACGAGCCGGCCTACCTGTGCCCGTGTCGCAAGCAGACGCGCGAGGAGCTCGCCGGGAAGATCCGCGACGAGGGCCACGAGTCCGTCAGCGAGGTGGCGAACGCGTGCGGCACCGGCCGCGAGTGCGGCACCTGCAAGCCCGCGCTGGCCTACCTCGTCTCCGAGGTCTGCGCCAATCAGCACCGCGAGGAGCGCGACGCGCGCTTCATCAACGACCGCGTCCACGCCAACATCCAGCGCGACGGCACGTTCTCCGTCGTCCCGCGGATGTACGGCGGCGTCTGCACACCGGACGAGCTGCGGCGGATCGCCGACGTCGCCGACAAGTTCGAGGTTCCGCTCGTGAAGGTCACCGGCGGCCAGCGCCTGGACCTGCTCGGGGTCAAGAAGCAGGACCTGCCCGCGATCTGGGCCGATCTCGGCATGCCGTCGGGCCACGCCTACGCCAAGGCCGTGCGCACGGTGAAGACGTGCGTCGGCACCGACTTCTGCCGCTTCGGCCTGGGTGACGCGATCGGCCTCGGGATCGAGATGGAGAAGCTCTGGGAAGGGCTGCACACCCCGCACAAGGTGAAGTCCGGCGTGTCGGGCTGCCCGCGCAACTGCGCCGAGGCGACGGTGAAGGACATCGGCTGCGTGGCCGTCGAGGGCGGCTGGCAGGTGCGCGCGGGCGGCGCTGCCGGTGGCAACGTCCGCGAGGCCGACATCCTCGCCACCGTCGAGACGCGCGCCGAGGCGCTGCGAATCGCCACGACGTTCCTGCAGTACTACCGCGAGAACGCCGACTACAAGGAGCGCACCTACGACTTCATCCCGCGAATCGGGCTGGAGAAGGTGCGCGAGGTCGTCCTCGACGAGACCTCGGGCGCGGCGCTGCGCGAGCGCCTGCGGATCGCCAAGGCGGCGACCGCCGACCCGTGGCTCGAACGTGACGACCCATACCACCCGCGCCAGTTCGAGGATCTCGAGACGCCCGAGCCGGCGCTCGTCGGCCCGCCCGCCGGAGGCGAGCGATGACCCTCGCGACGAGCATGTACGCCTGCCGCGTCGATGACGTGCCGCTGGGCGAGGGCCGCGCGATCACGCTCGACGGCCGCCGCATCGCGATCTTCCGCTCCGCCGGCGGCTGGTTCGCGCTCGACGCGGCCTGCCCGCACCGCGGCGGACCGCTCGCCGACGGCATCGTCTGCGACAACGCCGTCATCTGCCCGCTGCACGACCGCCGCTACGACCTCGCCAGCGGCGAGGCGCTCAACGCCGACGACGACGTGGTGGCGCACGCCGTGCAGCTGCAGGGCGAGCGCGTCTTCGTGATGCTCGCGGAGGCGGCCCAGCTCGCCGCCTGAACGCCGCCGTGCGGTTGAGGCGGCGGCCGAAGAGGCCGCTGGCGGACTTCGCGAAATGGCGCTGCGCCGGTACTCTGCCGCGTAACAAGGCAGAGTGCCCGTCCGGGGCGAGGAGGAACGACATCAGCATGGCACGACCGATCATGCTCGGGATCGTGGGAGATTCGGCGTCTGGCAAGACGACGCTGAGCAAGGGGCTCGTGCGCCTGCTCGGCGAGGACGCCGTGACGCACATCTGCACCGACGACTACCACAAGTACGACCGCCGTCAGCGCGCCGAGCGCGGCATCACGCCGCTGAACCCGGAGTGCAACTACCTCGACATCATGGCCCAGCACCTCCAGTGCCTGCGCCTGGGCGAGCCGATCCTCAAGCCCGTCTATCAGCACCACGACGGCACGTTCGGGCCGCTCGTCTACCTCGCGCCGGAGAGCTTCACCGTCGTCGAGGGGCTGCTCGGCTACCACACCGAAGACATGCGCTCGGCGTACGACGTGCGCGTGTACCTCGATCCGCCCGAGTCCCTGCGGCGCCAGTGGAAGGTCGACCGCGACTGCTCCAAGCGCGGCTACACGACCGACGAGGTGCTGGCCGATCTCGACCGCCGCGAGCCCGACTCCGAGGCCTTCATCCGCCCGCAGCGGCGCAACGCCGACATGGTCGTCTGCCGCATGCAGAACCCCGACAACCCGTTCGTCCTCGACGCCCAGCTGACGCTGCGCGACAGCCTGCCGCACCCGGATCTCAGCCCGTTCGTCGAGCAGAGCGACGGCCTCATCACGATGGAGGAGCGCGCGAACGAGTGCCAGCTCTTCATACCCGGCGCCCTACCGCGCGAGCGCGCCGCGGTGATCGAGGAATGCATCTGGGACCGCATGCACTTCGCCCGCCATCTGCGGTCCGAGGCGCTGGGTGAGTTCACCGTCGGCAACGACGTGCACCGCTCCGAGTCCCTGGCGCTCGTGCAGCTGCTGATCCTCTACCACGTGACGGTCGCCCGGGCGCGCGTGTCCCTCGGCGAGCCGGAGGCCGCGGACGCCCAGGCCCCGGTGGCCTGAGCAGAGCCGCAGGGGCGAAGGGCGCGGCCGGTTCCGCAGGCGCGCTACGCGACGAGCACGGGCGTGCCCGTGTTCACGCGCTCGAACAGGTCGATCACGTCGGACGGCGCCATGCGGATGCAGCCGTGCGAGGCGGCGGTGCCGAGCGATCCGGCGCTCGCCGTGCCGTGGAAGCCGACCGAGCCGTTGAAGCCGATCCAGCGTGCGACGAGGGGGTTCTTCGGATCGCCGCCGGGGATCGTCTCGCCGGCGAGGTCCCCGGCCCACTCGGAGTTCGGCACGTTCCAGGCCGGGTTCTTCTGCATCGACTGCACGACAAACTCGCCGGTGGGCGTCGGGTACTCAGCTGAGCCGACGGCCACCGTGTAGGTCTTGGTGAGCTTGCCGCGCTTGAACAGGCGGGCGCGCTTACCGTCACGGGCCACCGTGACGGCCACCGGCTGGCTCGCCCAGACCGAGTCGGCGTTGACCTTCGCGGGCACCTCGACGGTCTTGGCGCGCAGCGTGCGCTCGTCGGTGCTGCTCGTCAGGCGGCGCATGAGGCGCGCGACGAGCGCGTCGCGGGCGGCGAGGCGGCGGCCGGGCCGGCTGCGCTTGACGCTGACGCTCGTAAGCTGGATGTCCAGTGCCGCGTCGACGGCGGGGCGCGACTGCTGCTTGGCGATGCCCTCGACGAAGCGACGGACGGCGAGCCGGTCGGCGACGGCCTTGACGGGAACGTTCTGCGACACCTTGGCGCCGGTGATCTCGCGCCAGCCGCGGCTGAGGAACGAGCCCTCGCGGCTCTCGACGTAGGCGCGCTTGATCGCGGTCTCGACATCGATGGTCAAGCCGGCCTCGGCCGGGGTGAGCGTGTGGCGCTTGTCGCCGAGCTGCACGAAGGCGGGCCGCCCGATCGATGCCTGGACGCGCCTGCGCGCGCGCTCGATCGCCTCTTCCTGGGTCAGGCCGCCGACGTCGACGCCGTCGATGCGGGTGCCCGGGGCAAGCTTGCCGGAAGCGCTGCCGTCGGCCCAGGCGAGCGCGCCGACGCTGCCCGCGGCGAGCGCGATCAGCAGTGCAGCGGTGATGAGGACGATGCGAGTCATGTGGATCCGGGCCTCGATGCGATGTGTGCCGGATCGTGCAGGTCCGCCGGCTCATGTTCAGAGTAGACGTAAGCAAGCCGCGCTTCTGCAATTGGTGGCGGCGTTGCAGCTTGTTGGCGCGCCTTGGTTGGTTGGGGCTCCCGAACGAATAACTCCGGGCACTGACTCATTCGTGAACCCTTACCCGACTTCGGCGGGCGCCACGAGCCTGCGCACGTCAACTTCACCTACCAGCCGCTCGACCTTGTGCGGGTCGATCAGGCCCGCACCCAGGCGCTGCACGGACTCCGCGCCGCAGGCGACCCCGAAGCGCAGGCACTCGGCCGGCGGCTTGCCGGCGTAGCGCGCCGCGACGTACCCGGCGAGGAACGCGTCGCCGCCGCCGACGGTGGCGACCGCCTCGCGCGGCTCGATGTAGACGCGATACAGCCGCGGCTCGCCCTCGTCGACGACCTGCGCAAAGCAGCCGTCGGGCACGGTCATGATCGCCTCCTGGGCGCCGAGGGTGGCGATCTCGCGCACGGCGATGATGCGGTCCTCGTCGTCGTTGAACTCGTGGCCGACGAGCTCCTCGGCCTCGAGCACGTTGGGCGACACGACGTGCGGCTCGGCGCGCACCGCGTGGCGCAGCGGGTCGCCGTCGGTGTCGATGACGACCACGAGGCCGAGCTTGCGCAGCTCCTTGATCAGGCCCGCGTATACGTCGGCGTCGACGTTGCGCGGCAGGGACCCGGCGAAGACGACGATCGCCGCGCCGCGCGCGAGGTACATGAGCTTGTCGCGGAAGAGCTCGAGCTCGCGGCCGCTGACGGCGGGCCCGCGCTCGTTGATCTCGGTCTGCTCGCCATTGGTCGGATCGAGCACGGCCGTGTTCGTGCGCGACTCCTCGCGGATGCGCACGAAGTCGTTGAGGATCGACTCGTCGGTCAGCGCCTCGACGATCCGGGTGCCGGTCGCGCCGCCTGCGAAGCCGGTCGCGATGACCGGCTGGCCGAGCGTCTTGAGCGTGCGCGCGACGTTGACGCCCTTACCACCCGGCAGCGTGGTCTGTTCGACCGTACGGTGCCGGCGACCGAGCCGGAAGTTCGGCACGGACAGCGATTTGTCGATCGCCGCGTTGAGGGTGACGGTGATGATCATGGAACCGTTGATTCCTCCCGCCGCCGTGCCCGCCGATGCTCCGCATCGAGCGCGCGCCTGCGGCTCAGGGCTCGGCGGCGCAGCAGCAGAAGAGGGAGGCTACAGACCAGCAGCAGCACTAGGGCGATGATCGTCTGCGAACGGCGCAGCATGTCCTCCAGCCGCGTGCCGAGGCCGGCCTCGGCGACCGGCCGCGCCGTGACGACCGGCACGCGGGCGATCACCGTGTCGCCGCGGCGCACGGTCGCCGTTCCGACGCGCGTGCCGCGCGGCAGCGGGCCGTCGACCTGCGCCGGCAGGCCGGTCACGGTGGTCTTCGTGCGCGCACCCGAGCGCAGGACGCGCTCGACCGTCCGCCCCGCGATGACCTCGACGGACTCGCCGCCGCGGTACTCCAGGTCGATCCTGCCGAGCACCCGCCCCTCCGGCAGGACCGTGCGGGCGTTGTAGCTGTCCAGCCCGTAGCGCAGCAGCGCGAGCGAGTCGGCGTCGCGGACGCGCTCGTTGGGTTCGCCGAGCACGACGCTGACGACGGTCACGCCGTCGCGGCTCGCCGAGCCGACGAGCACGTTGCCGGCCCGGGCGGTGTAGCCCGTCTTGACGCCGTTGACGGCGTCGACGCGGCGCACGAGCAGGTTGCGGTTGCGGACGGTCCGCTCGACCGCGCCGCTGCGCAGCGTCGCGACCCGCAGGTTCGTGGTGCGGCGAAAGAACTCGTAGCGGCGCAGGCGGATCGCCAGCTTCGCGAGATCTGCGGCGGTCGAGTAGTTGTCGGGGTCGTCGAGCCCGACCGGGTTGGTGTAATGGGTCTGCGTGAGGCCCAGGGTCTGCGCGCGCCGATTCATCTCCGCGACGAAGGCGGAGGTCGAGCCCATCGTGCCGACCGCGAGCGTCGCGGCGGCGTCGTTGGCGCTCGGCAGCAGCGTGGCGCGCAGCAGGTCGCGCACGCTCATGCGCTCGCCGGGGCGCAGGGCGATCTGCGACTCCGCCGGCGCGGGGTCGTAGTCGGCGGCGCTGAAGATGTCGTCGAGGTCGTCGCGCTCGAGGGCGACGAGGACCGTCATGAGCTTCGTCGTCGAGGCGATCTGCCGGCGCTGGTCGGCGTTGTCGGCGAACAGCACGTCACCGGTCGTGGCCTCCACGACGATCGCCGCCTTCGCCCCCTGCAGGCGCGGCGCATCCGGCGGCGTCTGGGCGAGCGCGCTCGGCGCGGTCAGCAGCAGTGCGAGCGCGATCGCGCCGGCCAGCGCGATGCGGACCCTCAGGGGCCGAGCTTGAGCGTCTGTCCGGGTTTGAGCGAGTCGGGATCGACGCTGGGGTTGAGCTCGAGCAGCCTTTCGGCGCTCATCGCGAAGCGATCTGCGATCGAGGTCGGCGTGTCGCCCGGCTGGACCTTCACGAAGCGGCCCGACGCCGACGCGCCCGCGACGGGAGCCGGGGCCTCCGGGGTGGTCGTCCGGGCCGTCGTCGCGGTGGTGCTCGTGCGAGCCGGCCGATCGACCACCTCCCCCGGTCCCAGCGGCTCCTCGCCGCCCCCGTTGGTCACGATGATCAAGAACGCGCCGAGGATCAGGATCGTCAGCAGTCCAGGCAGAACAAAACGCTGGGCATCGATCTCCTCCATCCTGTGAGGAGCATACGGAGATGGCGCGTGTGCGTTCGGTTATCTCAGTGACCACGCGACCTCCCGCAGGCGCTCGGCCTCGACGCGCGCGGCGCCGGCCGGCGCGGCGCCGGTCGACTCGTGCGCGGACGCGATCGAGCGCGAGGCACTGACGAGGCCGCCCGCGCGACCGGGCGCGAACGCCGGCGCAAGGTCCTCGACCCTACCGCCCTGCGCGCCGATGCCCGGCAGCAGGAAGGGCGTGTGCGGCATGAGCTCGCGCATCCGCGCGACGTGCTCTGGCGCGGTGGCGCCGACGACGGCGCCGATGTCCGACAGCCCGCTGGCGGTCGACGGCGGCGCTCCGAGCTGCGCGACGATCGTCGCCAGGCGCTCCCAGACTCGTTCCCCGCCCCGACCGTCGCCGTTGTCGGCGATCACGAGATCCTCGATGTCCGCCGCGCCCGGGTTCGACGTGCGCACGAGCACGAACACGCCTGCGGCGGCGGCGCGCGCGCCGCCGACGATCGGCTCGAGCGCATCGACGCCGAGCAGCGGGTTGGCGGTGAACGCGTCCGCGCCGAGGCCCCCGACCTCGCCGAACGGCGTCGGGGTGCTGCCGACGAGCGCCTGCGCGTAGGCGGCCGCCGATACGGAGATGTCGCCGCGCTTGCCGTCGGCGATCACGAGCAGACCCTCCTCACGGGCGTAGGTGATCGTCGCGGCGAGTGCCGCCCAGCCGTCGGCACCGAGGCGCTCGAAGCAGGCGAGCTGCGGCTTGACGGCCACGCAGGCCGGCCCGGCGGCGTCGATCAGCGCGGCGCAGTGGGCTCGCACCGCGCCCGCGGCACGCTGCGCCGGCGAGCCGGCCGACGGAGCGTCGGCGAGGGCCTGCGGCCACAGCCGCTCCGGGTCCGGATCCAGGCCGAGCACGATCTGCGACTGGCGCGCCTCGACAAGCGTGGCGAGCCGGTCGGCGAAGGGCGCCGTCACGTCGGGGGATACTGCGAGAACCGCCGCACCTACCGGCGTACGGCCTGCTTGAGGTTCGAGCCGGCGGTGAACTTCGGCGCGCGCGACGCGGGGATGTCCATCGCCTCCCCGGTGCGCGGGTGCTGACCCTGGCGCGCCGCGCGCTCGGCGACGCTGAACTTGCCGAAGCCGGCAAGCGCCACCTCTCCACCGCGACTGAGCACATCCTCCATCGTCTCGAGGACGGCGTCGACGGCGTCGGCGGCCTGCCGGCGCGTCAGATCGGTGCGTGCGGCAACAGCTTCGATGAGCTGAGACTTCGTCACGAGAGGTGCTCCCTTGTGCTGCAGGCGGATCAAACGGACCGATCTGAAGCTAGCAGCGTGGCCGGACTCGTCGCGATCCGCGAGGATGCAGGCGTGTCCTTCAACCGCATCGCCTGGCTCGTCACCGTCGGCGCCGCCCTGATCACGGCGCTGCTGCTGTTCGTCTCGGGCTACAACGGCTACGGAGTGGTCGCGGTCGCGGTCGGCCTGTCGGCGGCGATCAACCTGCTCCCGCTGAAGAGCTGACCCGCGACGGCGGCGGGGGATCGGTCACCGCGGAAGGATCTCCGTACCCGGGTGGACGCTGCCCTCCGGCTCGAGGTGGATGAGCACGTCGGCGCCGCGCAGGCGCTCGCGGATCGCGTCCTGCAGCGCGTGGGCGGTCTCGTGCGCATCCTCGAGCGTGGTACCGCCGACGAACTGCACGTGCAGATCGACGTACCGGCGCGAGCCGGCACGGCGCGCACGGAGCTTGTGGTAGCCGCACACCCCGCGGGGGCCGGACTCGGCGATCGCGCCGCGAACCGCGTCGAGCTCGTCGGGCGGCAGCGCCTCGTCGACGAGCACACGCGACGCGCGCGCAAGCAACCGCACGCCGGCGTAGACGATCGCCCCGGCGACCACGAGCGCGATGACCGGATCCAGCCACGCGGCGCCGGTGACCTGCACCACGACGAGCCCCACCAGGACGGCGGTGGAGGTCGCCGCGTCGGTGCGCAGGTGCGCCGCATCGCCTTCCAGCGCCGGCGAGTCGGTGGCACGCGCCTGGCGAGCGATCCTCGTCGAGACGATGACGTTCGCGACGATCGAGATCGCGATCACGGTGATGCCGATTCCGAGCGAGTGGACCTCAGGCCCGTTGGCGAGGCTGCGGGCGGCCGCGTAGATGATCACGCCGGAGCCGACGAGGATCAGCATCGCCTCGATCGCGGCGGCGAGGTTCTCGATCTTCGCGTGACCGTAGGGATGCTCGGCGTCGGCCGGCTTGTCGGCCTCGCGCACGGAGAAGTAGGCGACGAACGACGCGATCAGGTCGATCGACGAGTGCATCGCCTCGGTCAGGATCGCGACCGAGCCCGTGATCGCGCCGGCCGCGATCTTCAGGGCGATGAGGATCGCGTTGGAGGCGATCGACAGCGCGGCCGCGCGGGTCTTGACCGTGCCCCGGCGCCCCGGTTGTGCTGCGGCGGCGATCAGCGGGCCGGCCATCGGACTCAGTCCTGCAGCCGGCCCAGCAGAGCCCGCACCGCACGGCCGCGATGGCTGATCGCGTCCTTCTCGGCGGGGTCCAGCTCGGCCATGGTGCGGTCCTCGGAGATGTCGTCGGGCAGGAACGCGGGGTCGTAGCCGAAGCCGCCGTCGCCGCGTGGGTGATCGGTGAGCGTGCCGCTGCAGCGGCCTTCGAAGACCTGCTCTGTACCCACTTCGTCGACGTAGGCGAGCGCGCAGACGTAGGCCAGCGCCGAACCGGCCGGCGCCTCGCGCAGGAGCTTGGCGAGGTTCTCCTCGTCGGTGGCGGTCTCGCCGGCGTAGCGCGCCGAGCGCACGCCGGGCAGGCCGCCGAGCGCGGCGGCCTCGATGCCGGAGTCGTCGGCGATCGCGGGCAGGCCCGTGACGGCGGCCGCCGTGCGGGCCTTGTCAAGGGCGTTGCCGGCGAACGTCTGCGCG
Organism: Solirubrobacterales bacterium; assembly: GCA_038233375.1. Lineage (GTDB taxonomy): Bacteria > Actinomycetota > Thermoleophilia > Solirubrobacterales > Solirubrobacteraceae > CADCVQ01. The sequence continues at coordinate 32,957 of JBBSMC010000002.1, read as the reverse complement.
GTTTCGGGCGGCAGCCGCACGTCGTCGGGCAGGGGGATGATCTCGTGCGGGGTCAGCAGCGTCTCGAACTCGCGCAGCTTGTGCGCGTTGCGGGTCGCGAGGACGAGCCTCACGCCACTGCCCGTGCCTGCACCGTTCGCAGGTGCTCGATGCCGCCGGCGGCCAGCGCGAGCAGGTCGTCGAGGTGCGCGCGCGACAACGGCGTGCGCTCGGCGGTCGCCTGGACCTCGATGAGGCCGCCCTCGCCGGTCATCACGACGTTGGCGTCGACCTCGGCGGTGGAGTCCTCGCAGTAGTCGAGGTCCAGCAGCGGGACCCCGCCGACGATCCCGCAGGAGATCGCCGCGACGCTGCCGGTCAGCGGCGAGCGCTCGATCTTCTGCTCGGCGAGCAGGCGGCGGACCGCGAGGTCGAGCGCTACGAAGGCGCCCGTGATCGACGCGCAGCGCGTGCCGCCGTCGGCGGTGAGCACGTCGCAGTCGAGGTAGATCGTGCGCTCGCCGAGCGCCTCGAAGTCGATGACGCCCCGGATCGAGCGGCCGATCAGGCGCTGGATCTCGACGCTGCGCCCGTCGAGCCTGCCCTTGGTGATGTCGCGTTGCTTGCGGTCGCCGGTCGACGCGGGGAGCATCCCGTACTCGGCGGTGACCCAGCCGCGGCCCCGGCCGGCCATCCAGCGCGGGACGGACTCCTGCACCGACGCCGTGCAGATCACGCGCGTCTCGCCCTGGCTGATGAGCGCCGAGCCGGCGGCCGGCTTGACGAAGTCCGGCTGGATCGTCGTCGGGCGCAGGTCGTCGGGGGCGCGACCGTAGGAGCGGGCGGGGGCGGCGGTGGTCGTCATGCGGAAACCTCGATCGGAAGGGGGACGAGCACTATCTGGTCGACCGTGCCCATCGGCAGCTGTAGGAAGCGCGAGCCGACCTCGGCGAACGCGGCGGCGTCGCCGGTGCACAGGAAGCTGTAGCGGCCCTCGCCGGTGTTCGGCGTTGCGAGGTCGCGCGCGTCGAGCGCGTGCTGGACGCGGCGCGCGATCGCGGTGCCGGACGTGATCAGCGTGACCTGCGGGCCGAGCAGGCGCTGCAGCAGCGAGCCGACGAACGGATAGTGCGTGCAGCCGAGGATCGCCGTGTCGACCTGCGCTTCGCGCAGCGGTGCGCAGTATTCGCGGGCGAGCGCGACGTCGTCCTCGGTGATCGGCGCGCCGTCCTGCGAGATCCGCGCGAGCTGTGGGCAGGCGACGCTCGTCAGCCGCACGAGCGGGTCGACCGCGAGCACCGCACGCGCGTAGGCGCCGCTGGCGATCGTCGCCTCCGTCGCGAGCACGCCGATGCGCCCGTTGCGCGTCTGGGCGACCGCGAGGTTGGACTCCGGCCCCACGACGCCGATGACGTCGACCCCCCAGCCGCTGTCGGCGACATGCGCCGTGACGTCCGCCAGCGCGCTCGACGTCGCCGAGTTGCAGGCGACGACGATGAGCTTCGCTCCGCGCTCGAGCAGCGCGCCGGCGATCTGGCGGCTGAAGGTCCGAAGCTCGTCGGGCGTGCGGTCGCCGTAGGGAAAGCGCGCGGAGTCGCCGAGGTACAGGAAGTCCTCCTGCGGCAGCTCGACGAGCAGCTCGTGCAGAACCGTGAGGCCGCCGACGCCGGAGTCGAAGACGCCGATCGGAGCGCTGCGCTGAGGGGGGGACGGCACGGGCGCCATGTTCGCAGAGGCGCCCGGTGTCCCTGCGGCGCCCTACTTCTTCACCCCGATCGACTCGATCGTGTCCTTCAGCTTCTTGGAGATCTCCGCCGCGAGTCCGCCGCCGTCCTTCATGCCCTTGGCGGCGATGACGACGCCGGTCAGCAACCCGGCGAGCAGGAGCATGAGCCCGACGTACTCGACGGTGCCCTGCCCAGACTGCTCGCGTGCGATGCGAGCGATGTTCGCGTGGATCCAGCCCATCGTGCGGTACGGCATGTGCGGCCTCCAGGGGACGTGGTGTGCCGCCTGGATGCTGCGCCGGATCGCGTGACCGGTCTACGCGTGTGTGTGACAAGTCTGCGATGAAGGTGTGCCGACGGAGCGCAATGACCGCAACCCCCGCTGTCCGCGCTCGTCGTCATGCACATGACCCCCCGCTCCCGCCGCGCGCGCCTTCTATACTCGCCCGCCGAGGCGCCGGCATGCCGTCACGCGGCGCCCCTTGTGACATGACCGGACCGATGCAGCGCATCTTCCGCCGTCGCGACTCCGGCTCTCCTGCCGGCAGCCGCCCCGGCCTCCTCAGCCGACTTCCGTCCGGCCTCCTTGCCAAACGCTCGAAGGCGAACCGGCTTCCGTGGGGCAAGGCAGCGGCGACCGGCGGCAGCGCTGCTGCAGGAACCCTCGCCCCCGGTCAGGCGCCAACGCCCGCCGCGGGCGCGCCCGAGCCCCAGACGCAGGTCATCGTCCAGGACGCCGGCGGCGCCGGCGCGCAGAGCGCGAGCTTCCGGGACCGCGGCAAGCTGCGCCGCCGCCTGCGCTTCCTGCGCCGCACCCGCGAGCTCGCCTTCCGCGACATCGGTGGGCTGATGTTCGACATGCGCCGCTTCGGCCGCGAGCGCCCCGATCTCCTCGAGGCGAAGATCGGCGCGCTGGCCGCCGTTGACCAGGAGCTGCGCGCGCTCGAGCGGATCCTCGATGACCGCCGCCCGATCCACGAGCTGCGCGAGCCCGGCATCACGTCCTGCGCGCGCTGCGGCGCCCTGCACGCCAGCGACTCCAATTTCTGCCCCAACTGCGGGCTGCAGATCGGCGGCTCGCGCGCGATGGGCGAGGTCGGCGGCGCGATCGCGGCACCGCCGCAGCCGCCACCGGCGCCGCTGCAGGCGGCCCCTCAGCCGGTCCCGACGGTCGCACCGGCGGCCGTGCCGGCGGCGCCGCCGCCCCCCCCACCCTCGCCGTCGACCGCGCAGCCGACCAAGGCGATGCGCCCGCCGCGCGCTCACGACGACGGCCCGTGAGCACCCCGCCGCCGCCGGGACCTCCCCCTCCACAGCTCCCCGAGCCGGGCTCGATGAGCTGCCCGCGCTGCTCGTCACCGATCGGTCCCGAGCAGGACTGGTGCCTGGAGTGCGGCGCGCCCGCGCGCACGCGCCTCGCCCCGACGCCGAACTGGCAGCTTCCGACGGTCGCGATCGGCGCGATCGTCCTGCTCGCAGGCGCCCTGCTGGCCTTCGCCTTCGTGAAGCTCACGAGCGACGACAACGTGCCCGCCGCGGGCACGACCCCAACGGCCGTGATCGAAACCGCGCCGCCGGCGATCGTCCCGCCCGCGCCGTTGACGACGACGACATTGCCGCCGGCGACGAGCACGTTGCCGGTCGACCCCGCTACACCGCCGACCACAGTGCCCGGCCAGACGCCGACGCCCGGAGCCACCACTACGCCCGGGGCAACCACCACGCCCAGCACGACGACTCAGAACAACCCCGCGCCGAGAACCACGCCCACGCCGTAGCCGCCGACGGCGGAGCGCGTCGCTCCTTCGACGAAGGAAGATGCGACGGCTAGGCCAGCGCCGGCCAGTACGTCGCCAGCCGCTCCTGCGCCCGCAGGGCCAGCGGGTCGAGCGGCACCTGCGACAGCGCCGGCGCGTCCGCCGCACCAAGCGCCTCGAGCGTGACCACGACCGAGCGCGACAGCGCGGACAGGTCGTAGCCGCCCTCGAGCACGAGGCCGAGGCCGATCCCCAACTCGTCCGCCGTCGCGCGCATCAGGGCCGCCATCCCGGCGAAGCCGGCGTCCGTGACCCGGCAGCCCGCCAGCGGGTCCTCGGCGTGGGCGTCGTAGCCGGCCGACAGCAGCAGCAGGTCCGGCGCGTAGCGGCGCGCCAAGGGCCGCACGACGTGCTCGACGTGCGAGAGGAACACCGCATCGCCCGAGCCGCCCGGCACCGGCATGTTGACCGTGTAGCCCTCGCCCGCGCCCCCGCCGGCGTCCGACGCCGGCCCGCTGCCGGGATACAGCGGCGACTGGTGGATCGAGCAGAACAGCACGTCGTCGCGCTCGTGGAAGATCGCGTTGGTCCCGTTGCCGTGGTGGACGTCCCAGTCGAAGATCATCACGCGCTGCGCGCCGTGCGCCCCGATCGCGTGGGCCGCGCCGACGGCGACGTTGTTGAACAGGCAGAACCCCATCGCCTGCCCCGCCTCGGCGTGATGGCCCGGCGGCCGCTGCAGGGACGCCGCGCTGCGGACCGGCCCACCCTCCGACGAGCCGCACAACGCATCGACCACTGCCACCGCTCCGCCCGCCGAATGAACCGCCGCGTCGAACGAGCCGGGGCTCACGAGCGTGTCGAGATCGATCATCCCGCCACCGCGGCGGCACAGACGCTCGATGCGATCGATGTGCTCGGCCGGATGAACGAGGCCGATCTGCTCGCGCGTCGCAGCGGGCGAGAGCCGCACATCCCAGCCGAGCCAGTCGCGCTCGCCCAGGGCGCGCTCGATCGCGACGATCCGCCGGGCATTCTCCGGGTGCGACCCCGTGTCGTGCTCCAGCGACGACGGGTGGCGAAACAGGACCGAGGCGGCCATGCGGATACGGTACCCGGCGGGTGCTAGTGCTCCGTCTCGTAACAGTCCACCCGGAACGCCGGGATGACGGCGTTACGGGCGTCTGTCACGAGACGGAGCACGAGACGAACCGGTGATCAGCAGCGACCTCGCGGTCGTCGGCGCCGGCGCTGCCGGGCTGTACGCGGCGCTCAGCGCTGCCGCGGCCGGCGCCCGGGTCGTGCTCGTCTCCGCCACGCCGCTCGCGCAGACCGCCAGCTACTGGGCGCAGGGCGGGATCGCGGCGGCGCTCGCGGTCGAGGATTCCTTCGGCCGCCATCTCGCCGACACCGAGGCGGCCGGTCGCAACCTCGTCCGCCGCTCGGCCGCTCAGGTGCTGGTCCACGAGGCGCCCGCCCGCGTGCGCGACCTCGAGGCGCTGGGCGTGCGCTTCGACGCCGACCGCCGCGGCGTCCTCGCCCTCGGCCTGGAGGGCGGCCACTCCGTGCGGCGGGTCGTGCACGCCGGCGGCAGCGCCACGGGCCGGCGCGTCGTGCGCCAGCTCTCGGCGCTCGTCGTCGACGAGCCGCTCGTCGAGGTGCTCGAGGGCGCGCGAGCCGCGAGCGTATGGATGGACGACGGTCGCTGCGGCGGCGTCGTGCTCGAGGACGGCCGCGCGATCCGAGCCCGCGCCACGATCCTCTCCACCGGCGGCGCCGCCGCGCTGTGGTCGCGCACGACGAACCCTCCTGGCTCGCTGGGAATCGGGATGTCGATCGCCCACGCCGCCGGCGCCGAGCTGGCCGACCTCGAGTTCCTCCAGTTTCACCCGACCGCGGTCATCGGGATCCCTGGGCGCGAGGGCTTCCTCGTCACGGAGGCCATCCGCGGCGAGGGCGCGACGCTGCACGGCCCCGACGGAGAGCGCTTCGTCGAGGAGCTCGCGCCGCGCGACGAGGTCTCGCGCGCCATCTTCGCGCTGCTCGGCGACAGCGGGGCGACATCGGTCGGGCTGAACATGCGCGATGTCGACCCGGCCCTGTTTCCCAACGTCGTCTCGGCGCTGCAGGAGGCCGGCCTCGACCCGACGACCACGCCGATCCCGGTCTCCCCCGCCTCGCACTACATGATGGGCGGCGTCGTCACCGACCTGCACGGCCGCAGCACGGTGGCCGGCCTCTACGCCGTCGGCGAGACCGCCTGCACCGGACTGCACGGCGCCAACCGCCTGGCCTCCAACTCGCTGAGCGAGTGCTTCGTGTTCGGCGCCCGCGCCGCGGCCGCCGGACTCGACGAGCCGGCGCTTGCTGGCGACGCACCCGACACGCCGTTCGCGGCAGCGCCGCTGCAGCGGCCCGAACGCGCAACCCAGGAAGCGCTGTGGCGCGACGCCGGGATCGTGCGCACGCGCGCGGGCCTCACCCGCCTGCTCGACGACCCCCACCCGCTCGCCCGCCTGATAGCCGCCTGCGCGCTGCGTCGCGAGGAGAGCCGGGGCGCGCACCAGCGCACGGACTTCTTGAGCGCGGACCCGCAGCTCGACCACCGGCACACGGTCATCGGCGCAGACGAGCGGCCTCATCCGTCACGCTGGAGCTGACAGACCGTCAAGGGCTTAATACGAACTCAACACTGGGATCGTTCTTACCTTCACACGGGAGCGCCAGACTGCCGCAGCCTGACGTAGCCCGAGGAAAGGAGATCCTGAACCCCATGTATCAATTCAGTCGCGCGATCTACCGCGAACTGTCGCCCCTCATCGACACCGCCCCCGGCGCACGCGACGGTCATGCCGAGGTGCTCCGCGCCTGCGAGTGCACCATCGAGCGCCTCGCCACCGACCGCCACTACTTCGCCAAGCCCGCCCGCACCCTCTTCAACGACATCCGCACGAACTTCCCGATCGGCGTGCAGGAGCGCGTTTGGAGCGTCGTCTCCGCCTACGTCGGCGCCGCGCAGGAGTGGCTCGCCCGCCAGCCTCAGCACGGCTACGACATCAACGGCAACCCGCTCGAGTGCCGCGCCACGACGCGCCGGGGGACGCCGTGCCAACGCATGCCGCTCGCCCACAACGGCTACTGCCCGTCGCACCAGCACCTCGCCGAGACGGAGGAAGTCGAGCTCGAGCGCTCGATGGCCGCGTAGCGTCCCCGGACGCGGGCGCGATGCGCGCGTTCGTCGCGGTAAGGGCAGACGCAGAGGCCGGGCGCCGCGAGGAGCGCGGGGAAGATCGGCTTAGATGGGGCGGTGGCCCGGCTCCTACCGCCCGACCCCCCGCTGAACGATGACGCCATCGTTCGGCGTGGGTTCGAATCCGCCGACGTGCAAGCGCTCGTGGAGACCTTCGTCGCGCGCCTGCGCACCGAGGGCTGATCGCTCGTGCTGCTCGGCGTCGACGTCGGCGGGACCTTCACCGACGCGGTGCTGGCGACCGGCGGCCGGCTCGTCACCGCCAAGGCGCCGACGACGCCCGACGACCAGTCCGAGGGCGTCATGGCCGCCGTCGGCGCGGCGCTCGAGCGCGCGGGCGCGGGGCCGGCTGACGTCGCCGCGTTCGCCCACGGGATGACGGTCGCGACCAATGCGCTGCTGGAGGGACGCGGCGCGCGCACGGTTCTGGTCGCGACGGAGGGCTTCACCGACGTGATCGAGCTCGGCCGCCAGTCGCGCGCGGACCTCTACCGCCTGTGCGCGGCCCGCCCGGCGCCGCTCGTGCCGCCCGACCGCCGCGTGGCCGCGCCCGAGCGCTGCGGCCCGGGGGGCGTGCAGCGCGCGCTCGCCGATCCCGCCGCACTCGCCGGCGAGGTCGCGGCGCACGAGCCCGAGGCGGTCGCCGTCGTCCTGCTGCACGCCTACGCGCATCCCGAGCACGAGCTGGCGATCGGCGCGGCGCTGGTCGACGCGCTGCCCGGCGTCCACGTCTCGCTCTCGCACGACGTCGTCGGCACCTTCCGCGAGTACGAGCGCGCGGCGACGACCGAGATCGACGCCGCGCTGTCGCCGCTGCTGGCCCGCTACCTGCGCAGGCTGCTCGAGCAGGCGGCCGAGGCCGGGCTGCCCGAGCCGCGGATCATGCAGTCCAGCGGGGGCCTGGCCGCCGCGCAGCTCGCCGCGCGCCATGCCGCGTACACCGTGCTCTCCGGCCCCGCCGGGGGCGCGGCCGCGGCGGCGCTCGTCGCGCGGCGCAGCGAGCGGCCCGACCTCGTCTGCTTCGACATGGGCGGGACGTCGTGCGACGTCTGCGTCGTCGAGGGCGGCGCGGTGCGCGAGACCGCGGGCCGCGAGGTCGGCGGGCGGCCGCTGGCCCTGCCGATGGTAGACATCCACACGGTCGGCGCCGGCGGCGGATCGGTCGCCTGGCGCGACCCCGGCGGAGCGCTGCGCGCCGGTCCGCGCAGCGCGGGCGCCGTCCCCGGCCCGGCCTGTTACGGACGCGGCGGCAACGAGCCGACGGTGACCGACGCGAACCTCCTGCTGGGCCGACTCGGGACGGACGCGCCGCTGGCGGGCGGGGTCGTGCTCGACCGGGCCGCGGCGCAGCGGGCCGTGGGCGCACTCGCGTCGGAGCTGGGCCTCGACCTGCTGGCCTGCGCAGAGGGAATCGTGCGCGTCGCAGACGCGGAGATGGTGCGTGCCCTGCGCGTGATGACCGTCGAGCAGGGCATCGACCCGCGCCGCTTCGCGCTGCTCGCGTTCGGCGGCGCCGGGCCGCTGCATGCGGCGGCGATCGCCGACGAGCTGGGGATGACGACGATCCTCTGCCCTCGCGCCTCAGGAGTGCTGAGCGCCCTCGGCCTCGCGGCCGCCGACCGCCGCGCCAGCGAGCAGCGCACGGTGCTGCTCGGCGCTGACGAGCTGACCGACGACGCGCTGGCGACGGCCCGCGAGGAGCTGGCTGACGCCGCGCGGGCGACGCTGGGCGGTGAGCCCGGCAGCGGCGAGAACGAGCTCGCGGTCGAAATGGACGTGGCCTACGACTTGCGCTACCGCGGCCAGGCCCACGAGCTGACCGTACGCGAGCTCCGCGACGCGACGGTCGCCACCGTGCGCGACGCCTTCGAGGCACAGCACGACGAGCGCTACGGCTACCGCGACGACGAGGCCGCGATCGAGGTCGTCACGATGCGGGCGACGGCGCGAGTGCCGGGGCCGGAGCTCGACTTCGCGGCCGACGCCGCCGGTGAGGCGCGGCGCTCGCGGCGCGCCGTCGTCTATTCAGGCGACGAGCACGACGCCGAGGTCCTGCGCGGCGAGCCGGCGCCGGGCGAGCGGATCGACGGGCCCGCCGTCTGCGAGCTGCCGGAGGCGACGCTCGCGATACCGCCGGGCTGGTCGGGCAGCGTCGACGAGGCCGGCACGATCGTGCTCGAGCGAAGCCAGCCGGCATGACGCTCGACGCGATCGACCTGCAGGTCGTCACCGGCGCGCTGCGCGCCGCCTGCGAGGAGATGGGCGCCACGCTCGTGCGCAGCGCCCACTCGGCGAACATCAAGGAGCGCCGCGACTGCTCGAGCGGCCTGTTCGACGCCGCCGGGGAGATGGTCATGCAGGCCGAGCACATCCCGGTCCACCTCGGCGCGATGCCCGCCGCTGTCGCCGCGGTGCTCGACGAGGACCACTCCGCCGGCCGGCCCTGGATCCTCAACGACCCCTTCCGCGGCGGCACGCACCTGCCGGACATCACGGTGATCACGCCGGTCCTGGCGGCCGGACCGGGCTCCGAGCTGCTCGGCTTCGCCGCCAACCGCGCCCACCACGCCGACGTCGGCGGCCGCGTCCCCGGCTCGATGCCCGCAGACTCGACCACGCTCGCCGAAGAGGGCGTCGTGATCGCGCCCCGCGTCCTCGACGACGGCGCCATCGACGAGCTCGTCGCGCAGATGCGCCAGCCCGACCAGCGCCGCGCCGACCTGCGCGCGCAGCTCGCCGCCAACCGGATCGGCGCACAGCGGCTCGTCGAGCTCGCCGAGCGCCTCGGCAGCGAGGCCCTGCGCGAGGCGAGCGCCGCCGTGCTCGACTACGCCGAGCGGCGCACCCGCGCCTGCATCGCCGCGCTGCCCAACGGCCCGCGCGAGGCCCGCGACGTGCTCGAGGCGATCGAGGGCGACCTGGAGCTGCGGCTCGTCGCGACGGTCGTCGGCGACCGGCTCATCCTCGACTTCGCCGGCAGCGCGCCCCAGCACGGCGGCAACCTCAACTGCCCCCTCGCGGTCACCCGGTCGGCCGCCTACTTCGCCGTCCGCGTCCTCACCGATCCCGACGTCCCGCCGAGCGCCGGGGCCTACCGCCCGATCGAGGTCCGCGCGCCCGCGGGCTCGCTGCTGCACGCGCGCCGCGACGGCGGGCCGGGTGGCGAGGCCCCGGCCGTGGCGGGCGGCAACGTCGAGACCTCGAGCCGCGTCGCCGACCTCGTCCTCGCCGCCTTTGGCCGCGCGCTCGGCCAGGGCACGATGAACAACGTCACGCTGGGCAGCAATGACACAGGAGCCCCCGCCTCCGGCGGCGCGAGAGGCGCGACCGCGACGGACGTCGGCGAGTTCGCCGCCGGCACCCCTGGATTCACCTACTACGAAACGCTCGGCGGCGGCCAGGGCGCCTGTCGCGACGCCGATGGGCCGAGCGCCGTCCACGTCGCGATGTCGAACACCCTCAACACGCCCGTCGAGGCGCTCGAGCTCGAGTTCCCGCTGCGTGTCGTGCGCCACGCGATCCGCCGCGGCTCGGGCGGAGCCGGACGCCACCGCGGTGGCGACGGGCTCGTCCGCGAGCTCGAGGCGCAGGCGCCGATGTCCTACGCGCTGATCACCGAGCGCCGCCGCCACGCGCCGCCAGGCGCCGACGGGGGCGCCGACGGCGCGCGCGGGCGCAACCTCCTCAACGGTCAGGAGCTGCCGGCGAAGGCCGCTGGCGAGCTCGAGCCCGGCGATCGCCTGACGATCGAGACGCCGGGCGGCGGCGGGCACGGCACAGCGGAGCGGCACTAGCATCACGACGATGGCGCGTGAGCCCGCTCGCACCCCCGACCGCCTCGGCTTCGTCGGGCTCGGGATCATGGGCTCGCGGATGGCCGCGAACCTCGCGCGCGCCGGACACGAGCTGACGGTCTTCAACCGCACGCGGGCGACCGCCGAGGCATGGGTCGCCGAGCACGGCGGCACCGTCGCGGACTCGCCAGCCGACGTCGGCGCCGCCAGCGACGTCGTCATCAGCATGGTCGTCGACGGCGACCAGGTCCGCGAGGTGCTGCTCGGCGAGCGGGGCGTCGCGCGAGGCGCGGCCGCCGCCACGCTCTGCGTCGACATGTCGACGATCGCGCCGGCGCAGACGCGGGCGATCGCAAACGAGCTGCAGGAGCGGGGAATCGAGCTGATGGACGCTCCCGTCAGCGGCTCCTCGCCGAAGGCCCAGGACGGCACGCTGACGATCATGGCCGGCGGCCGCGCGGAGGACTTCGAACGTGCCCGGCCGCTGCTGCAGGTGATCGGCGATCTCGTCGTCCACGTCGGCCCGCTCGGCCACGGCGAGACGATCAAGCTCATCAACAACAGCGTCGCCGCCGCCAACGCCGCGACGGTCGCCGAGGCGCTGCTCGTCGCGCAGGCGACGGGCGTCGACCTCGACGCGCTCGTCAAGGTCATGGGCAAGGGGTCGGGCGGCTCGGCGATGCTCGATCTGAAGGCCGGACCGATGCGCGCACACGACTACACGACGCTCTTCAAGCTCGAGCACATGCTCAAGGACGTGAGCCTCTGTCTCGAGCAGGCACAGACTGTGAACGTGCCGTTCCCCGCTGCCGCGCGGGCTTGCGACATCCTCGTAGCTGCGATGGCCCATGGACACGCCGACGACGACTTCGCAGCGCTCCTCGATGCCCTCGAAGCGTTCGCGAACACGCGCCTGGACGGCTGACCGTCACAAAGAAACCTCCCGGATTTGCAGGGTTATTTGGTCATTTGTGCGGATCTGTGCCACAATTGCCGCCTTCCCGTCGCTCGGGTCGGGCTTGGGTTCGAGGCGACGGGTTCATTTCGTTTCCGTTCCATCTTTTGTCCCCTCGTCGTCTGGTCTTCTCTATGCCAATTGCGTTCAAAGAGTGGGCGGTCACCGTCCGGGCGCTTGCCGAGGGCGAGCAGCTTCTGACCCTGCGCAAGGGCGGGCTGCGCGAGTCCGACAAGCGCTTCCGCGTCGAGCACGACCGCTTCTTCCTGTACCCCACGTTCGATCATCAGCGCGGTGACTGCGTGCGCGAATCGCACGTGCCGGAACTGGCGCGAGCACTCGAAGAAGGCGTCTGGGCCGAAGGCGAGCCGCCCGCCGGCGCGCTGGCCGGAAGCGGTCTGAACCCGCTCCCGCAGCCCGACCGCGTGCGCATCCGCGCGTGGGCCGAGGTCGCCGATCACTTCACGATCACGGAACCGCGCTGTGTCGACGCGCTGTCGCCGTTCTACGTGTGGAGCACCGACTACGCCGAGAAGCGCCTCGAGTGGAAGCGCCGCCATCCACTGCACGTCCTGCTGCTGCGCACGTACCGCATCCCGCGGCCCGTGACGGTGCGCGTGAAGGAGGAGTACGGCGGCTGTCGCTCCTGGCTCGAGCTGCAGCGCGATCTGCCCTTCGAAGGTACGCCGGTCCTGTCGGACGACGAGTTCGAGCGTGCTGCCGACGCGATCCGCGCGATCGCCAACGGCGCCATCCCGGCGCTCGTGTAGTTGCTCGCGGCGATCGCCGCGGCGGCAGCGCTCGCCCATCCAGATGAACGGTAATGTTCGCTGGCCGTGACGTTGCTCGAGCGCACGCTCATCGCCGGCCTCGCCCTCGTCGCGCTCTGCGCCGCCGCGACCCCCGCCGCCGGCCAGGTCCAGCCCTACCGCGCCAATGACCACGGCGGCTTCCGCGACGTCCTGCCGCCCGGCACGAACGGCCGCTCGAACCTCGTCGAGCTGGCGGCGTTCCTCGCCACGGGCGCGCGGCCTGCGCACAACGCCGACCAGCGCGACATGTACGCGCGGCTGCTGTCGGCCACGCCCGGCGTCACGAACGAGAACCTCGGCTCGCTGTTCAAGGACGCGAGCTTCGGCATCGCGCCCGGCGATCAGGACCGGGCGTACTCGCCGGCCGACGGGCTGACGATCACGCGCGACAGCTCGTTCGGCGTTCCCCACGTCTACGGCACGACCCGGCAGGCCGCGATGTTCGGCCTCGGCTACGTCGCCGCCGAGGATCGCCTCTTCTTGATCGACGTGCTGCGCCATACCGGCCGCGGCGAGCTGAGCGCGTTCGCCGGCGGCGCGGCCGGCAACCGCAGGCAGGACGCCGATCAATGGTCGCTCGCGCCGTATACGGAGGCCGACCTGCAGCGCCAGGCCGACCAGCTCGACGACCTGTTCGGCGCGGAGGGCCGGCAGCTTCAGGAGGATTCGGCGAGCTATGTCGCGGGCGTCAACAAGTACATCTCCGAGGTGCGACTGGACCTCACGAGGTTGCCCGGCGAGTACACGGCGATCGGGCAGCCCGGCGGGCCGCAGCCGTGGAAGATCACGGACATCATCGCCACGGCGTCGCTGGTGGGCGGGATCTTCGGCAAGGGCGGCGGCGACGAGCTGACGCAGATGCAGTTGCGCCGGTCCTTCCGCGCGCGCTACGGCGCGCGCCGCGGCGAGCGGCTGTGGCGCGAGTGGGCGGCCTACGAGGATGCCGACGCGCCGACGACGGTGAAGCCCAGCAGGCGCTTCCCCTACCAGACGCCTCCGAGGAAGCCGGCCCGCGGCGGGATGGCGATCGCCGACGGCGGCTCCCTGCGCCGCCACGACGTCGTCGCGGCGCGCACCGGCAGCGCCGCCGCCACCGCGCGCGCGAAGCTGCCGGCGGTGCCGGGCGTCCTGCCCGACAACCTGCGCTCGATCGGCATGTCCAACGCGCTCGTGGTGTCCGCCGCGGAGTCCTCCAGCGGCCGGCCGCTCGCGGTCTTCGGCCCGCAGACGGCGTACTTCGCCCCGCAGATCCTCATGGAGCAGGACGTCCACGCGCCCGGCATCGACGCTCGCGGCGCGGCGTTCCCGGGCGTGAACCTCTACGTCCAGCTCGGCCGCGGCCAGGACTACGCGTGGAGCGCGACTTCGGCCGGTCAGGACATCATCGACACGTTCGCCGTCGATCTCTGCGAGCCCGGTGGTGGTAAGCCGACGACCGAGTCCATGCACTACCTCCTGCGCGGGAACTGTGAGCCGATCGAGATCCTCGAGAAGACCAACCGCTGGTCGCCGACGCTGGCCGACGCGACAGCGGCCGGCAGCGTGCGCCTGCGCGCCGAGCGTACGAAGCTCGGGCTCGTCAGCGGCCGGGCGACGATCCGCGGCAAGCCGATCGCCTACACGCGGCTGCGCTCGACGTACATGCACGAGATCGACTCCGCGCGCGGCTTCTCGGCCTTCAACGACCCCGACAAGGTGCGCGACGCCCGCTCGTTCCAGCAGGCGGCGTACAAGATCGGCTACACGTTCAACTGGCTCTACGTCGACGACCGCGACATCGCGTACTTCAACTCCGGCAACAACCCGCAGCGCGCCGCGGGCGTGACCGGTCAGCTGCCGATGCCGGCGCGACTGGAGTGGCGCGGCTTCGACCCCGATCTGAACACCGCCGCCTACACGTCGTTCGCCAGGCACCCGCAGGCGATCAACGGCCAGCCCTATCTGACGTCGTGGAACAACAAGCAGGCGCGTGGCTACGCGGGCGCCGACTCGAACCTCTACTCGTCGGTCTACCGGTCGCAGATGCTCGACCAGGAGATCGAGGCCCGGATCGGCGGGGCGGCGAAGACCGACCTGCCGGGGCTGGTCGAGGCGATGGGCGAGGCGGCCACGACCGACCTGCGCGCCGAGAAGGTCCTGCCGCTGGCGCTGCGCGTGATCGGCAGGCCGGCGGATCCGAAGCTGGCCGATGCCGTGGCGAAGCTGCGCGCGTGGGTCGCCGACGGTTCGCACCGCCGTGACCGCGACGGCGACGGCGACGGGGTCTACGAGCACGCAGACGCGATCCGGATTCTCGACGCGTTCTGGCCGCGCTGGATGCGCGCGCAGTTCGCGCGATCGGTCGGCGCCGAGCTCTTCGACGACCTCAGGGACGCGCACGAGCTCGACAACGCACCCAACGGCCACGGCTCGCATCAGGGCTCGGCCTACCAGGGCGGCTGGTACGGCTACGCGTTCAAGGACCTGCGCCGCGTGCTGGGGCTGAAGGTGCGCCAGCCGTACTCCAAGCGCTACTGCGGTGGCGGGGTGCGCTCGCGCTGTCGCAGCGCGTTGCGCAGCGCGCTGGCGGCGTCACTGGATGACGACGCGCGCGCGCTGTATCGCGACCAGATGTGCGCGAAGGCCGGCAAGCCGTTCGACCAGGCCTGCTTCGACATGATCTCGTTTCGCGCGACGGGCGCGGTCACGCAGCCGATGATCGGCTGGCAGAACCGCCCGACCTACCAGCAGGTCGTCGAGGTGCAGGGCCACCGGCCCCGGTAGCGAAGCTCGGGCGGGCGATGTCCGCGTGGATCGAAAGCTCGTCACAGAACTTCGTGGCTCGCCACGAGGAGCGCGACGAGGACGACGTGGGTGAGGTGCTCGGCCTGCTCGAGGACATCCGCGAGCGCCTCGAGCCGCTCTTCGGGAGGCTGCCGCCCGGCGAGGTCACGGTCGTGCTGCACACGAGTCGCTTCGAGCTGGATCTCGCCCAGCCCCTGCTGCCCGTCGTGCGCCGGCTCACGACACCCGCCGCCCGCCGCTACCTCGCCGGCTGGACCGGCGGCAGCGCGCTGCACGTGCTCGCGCCACGCCTGCTGGCGGCGCGAGCCGCGAACGTCGAGGGCTCCCGCGAGATGCTCCTGCTGACGCCGGCCGCGCTCTACGTTCAGCTCGTCGTCGCGCAATGCAACCCCGCGCTGCCGCCGCCGTGGTCGGCGCGCTCGACGCTGCGAGCCTCGAACTGGGCCTGGCTCATGTCGGGCGCCGCGCAGTGGTTCTCCGGCCAGACCGCGCACGCGCGGCCGGCGATCGCGCGCCGCCTGCGCGAGGGCGGACGGCCCGACTTCCCGCCCTCGCTGCGCGACGCGGCGCTGCTCGGCGGCAGCGTGATCGACCTGATCGCGCGCGAGGAGGGAGTGCAGCGCGCCGTGGATCTCGCCTGCGCGATACCGCCCGGCGGGCCGCGCGAGGCGCTGGTGGCGGCCTTCGGGGGGCGTGCGATGGTGCACTCGGAGGGGACGTGGCGGGCGCACCTGGCGCGGATCGCCGGCCGCTGACGGGCTGAGTGCAACGGAGCCGGACCGATCAGCGGCCGGGCGCCGCGCCGTCAGCGTGCTGACACAAGCTGGCGGTGAAGGCCGCGATCAGCGGGGTACGCAGGCTGTTCGTCCATCCCGATGCCGCGCTCCACTACACCTCCTCCGACCGGACCGCCTGCCGACCGCCCCGCGCAGCGCTCGGGCGAGCTCGAGCCGCCGGCGCGGCGCGGCGCCGAAGAGCCGCCCGGCTCCGGCGCCCGGCTACGCAGCGCCGGCGAGAAGTGCCTGTGGCTGCTCGTCATCGGCGCAACGATCTACGCCGCGTTGTGGCTCGCCAGCGAGCTGCGCCTCGTCGTCCTTCCGGTGCTGCTCGCGCTTGTCATCGCCACGTTCCTGGCGCCCCCCGTAGCCTGGGCGCAGCGGCACGGCGTGCCGCGCGCGCTTGCGACGCTCGGTGCACTGATGGCGGCGATCGCCGCGGTCTGCGGATTGGGCGCGATCATCTGGCGGGCCATCGCCGACGTCGACGAGCTCGACGTCAGCCTCGCGGGCGGCATCGAGAGGGTCGAGCGCTGGCTCGCCGACGGGCCGCTCGGCCTGAGCGACGCGCAGATCAGCCTCGCGATCGACCGTCTGCAAGAGGCGATCCGCGACCAGCTCGGCACGCTCAGCCAGAGCGCCGTGGCCGGTGCGCTGACCGTGCTCGAGGTCTTCGGCGGGCTGCTGCTCGCGGTCGTCCTGTTGTTCTTCTTGCTCAAGGACGGTGACCGCATCTTCGGCTGGCTGGTGGATCTCGCCCCCCGCGAGCGCCGCCACGACGTGCGCGAACTCGGCCGGCGCATCTGGGGCGCGCTGGGCGGCTTCCTGCGCGGTCAGACGGTCGTCGCCGTGTTCGACGCGACGTTCATCGCGCTCGCGCTCGTGCTGCTCGGCGTGCCGCTCGTGATGCCGCTCGCGCTGCTGACGTTCTTCGGCGCCTACATCCCGATCCTCGGCGCTACGCTCGCGGGTGCGGCGGCGGCGCTCGTGGCGCTCGTCGCCGAGGGCCCAACCATCGCGCTGCTCGTGGTCGGCGCGATCGTGCTCGTGCAGCAACTCGAGGGCAATGTGCTGCAGCCGGTGGTGGTCGGTCGCGCCGTCGACGTCCATCCGCTGGCGGTGCTGCTCAGCGTGACGACGGGGTTCGTGCTGGGCGGGATCGTCGGCGCGATGGTGGCCGCTCCGATCCTCGCAGTCGGGGCCGCGGTCCTGCGCTACGTGCGTGAGCCCGCCGGCGGCGATGCGCCGGCTCAGCCTCCGGCGTCGACGTGATTCGCCGAGATGTAGGGATCGCCGAGCGCCGTCGGCGTGTCGGCCAGCTGCGTGCCGCGACCCTCGCGTCGCAGCTCGCCCAGCTCGGCGGCCTGCAGACGATTGAGCCGGAAGACGCTGCCGCGGACGGTGACGCGCTCACCCGGCTCGACGACGCCCTCGACGGCGTCGGGCTGCGGTTGGACGATCAGCATGCGGTTGTCGCCCTGCAGCACGAAGCGCCCGTCGGCGAGCGGATCCGCCGGCCCAGTGACCGCGACCGACTTGCGATACCAGAGCGGGGGAATGTTGACGATCTCGTCGACGCTGGCGGCCGCCGATTCCTCGTCGTCTCCCGGCACGATGGCCAGCACGACGACGGCGACGGTCACTGCGCACACGAGGACGACTAGGACGAGGGCAATGCGCACGGTCACCACTTCCCCGCTCGCCGTTCGGCGGCCGGGCAGTGTGTCAGGCCGCTGACAACAGCACACGTCGGCGCGTGTCGGCTTGGCTCCGCGAGCCGCAGCCGGGTCATCGCGCTGACGCGGCGCGGCGACGGACTCCCGATCGGGGGTAGGCGCGGGCGATGCAGCGCAGCGAGCCGTCTTGATCGTGTCGCCGATCGCCGTCGATAGCCGAAACGGCGACGACGGCTCTCGCGGCAAGCATCCCGCTGCTGCGCGGCGTGCGGGGCGCTGACGGCGGGCGTGCCGCATGACGCACGACGCCACGCAACCGGACCGTGGAGGGGGTCCGCCGCAGTGGATTACGACACGGTCGTGATCGGAAGCGGGTTCGGTGCGGCGTGCGCAGCGTACGAGCTCGCCGCGGCCGGCGAGCGCGTGCTGATGCTCGCACGATCCCGCGCGCTGTGGCCGTTGCGCTACGACGACCCCGACCACAGCCTCAGCCGCGCGCGCGACGTCGTCGACCTGATCGAGCGCATCTATCGCGAGATCGACCCGGCGCGGCGCCGGCCCTCGCTCGCCACCGTCTGAGCCGGTCCGCGCGAGAACCTCGAGCGCGCCGCGCGGGCGCGGCTGCGCAAGACGCGGACGGCCCGACTCCTAGCCCGCCCTGCGCGACGCGGCGCTGCTCGGCGGCAGCGTGATCGACCTGATCGCGCGCGAGGAGGGAGTGCGGCGCGCCGTTGGATCTCGCGTGCGCGAGACCGCCCGGCGGGCCGCGCGAGGCGATGGCGGTCGTGCGCATGTGGCTGCGTGAGCGTGACGCGTTTGTGTTCGCTACGAACAGCAACGCGTCGTGGCGCCGCCGTCGGGCGCTGCGTCGCGCCAGCGTGGCGGCGTTCTATCGCCCACAGTCCGCTTCCGCGGCGCGTGCCCCACCTAGCGGTCCGTCCGGCAATCCGCACCCGCTTGACCGGCCGCCGATCACCGACCAACGGCGATCCGATCGGCTGACGCCGACGGCTCGTCGTCGGTGCCCGCGGCGTCCTCGGACGCTCGATGTGCCAGAGGCACACCTTCGGTCCTGCGTCCTGGCCAGGCGGCGCCGGCGATCCGCCCAAACGGGCACGGATTCACAGGACGAACCACTAGGATGCGCCTCGGATGGGGGAAGCCAGGGCGCATCGTGCCGAAGGGTTGCGCCAGACATGGCCCCTCTACATGTACCGAGTGGACGCCGCCGACTCGCTCTGGCACCGGCGTGGCGAGCCCGTACCGGCGAACCCGCCTCCGCCCGAGGTCGAGATGCGCTGGCTCTCGGCCGCCGAGTGGGAGAGCAGGCCGTCGCTGCTGCCCGCCCCGGAGCGGCTGGTCAGCCAGCGGTTCACCGAGGGCGGTCGCTGCCTGATCATGAAGCGACGTGACAGCGGGGAGCTCGTATACCACCTGTGGGTGGCGACGTCCGGGGCATGGATCGGCTGGGTCGGAGCCCGCGTCGTCCCACCCGCTGGCTACGCGCTGGTGTTCGACGTCTGGGCACACCCGGACTGGCGACGCGGCAGGCTGCACATCGCCGGCGCCACCGAGGCGGCCCGCGCGATCAACGATCTCGGACTGCGCGGCATGGTCGCGGGCGTGGAGGAGCATGAGGTCGTTCCGTTTGCGCGCATGTATGCCCGCGCGGGCCTCGGCTTCGTCCTGCCATACGAGGTCCTCGTCTGGCACCGCCTCGGCCCATTGTCGTGGCACCGCCGCTTGCAGCCGGGCGACTACCTGTTAGAACGCTGTGCCGAGATCCGTCTTCGCTACGAGGAGCCATGACCGAACCTCCGAAAATGCTGGTGGTGCTCGGCGCGCCCGACGCGATGGCGGCGACGACGGCGCAGGAGCGCCTGCGCAATCTCCGTCTGCCGGGCAACAGCGGCCTGGTCGCGGCCCTCATCAAGGCGCTGCGCAGGCATGACACTCCACACGTCCTCGTCATCGTCTGGCCGGACGGCGCGACGGAGTCCCGCAGCCTGCTCGAGACGACCGCGGTCGAGGTGCTCGTCAACGGCATCTGCGAGCCCTTGACCCAGCGAGGAGCGCTGCGGCAGGTGGCCAAGCTCGAGGACGAGATGGGGCTGCCCACGCTCAACCCCACGCGGGTCATCGCGACGACGGCGAGGTCCGAGATGGCCCGGCGCGTCGGCCGGACGGACGGCGTGCGCGCCCCACATTGCACGCTGTACGAGGCGGGCACGGATGCGGGCACGCTCGTCGAGCACGTCCAGGCGGAGGGGCACCGGTACCCGGTGCTGCTGCGCCCGGCCGGCTCACACGGCAGCACCGGGCTCGTGCGGGCCAGCGACGATGGCGACGTCGCGGCGGCGGCGGGCGCGCTCGGCACGTGCACCGTCACCGACTTCGTCGACTTCCGCTCCGAGGACGGGCTCTGGCGCAAGCACCGGATCGTCTACGCCGGCGGCAAGCTGTTCCGGCGCCACCTGCTGATCGACCAGCAATGGAACGTCGTCGGTGACTCGCGCTTCTTCATGCACGGGCAAGACCTGTTCGGCGAGGAACGCGAATGGCTCAACCACCCGATCGCGGTCGTAAGGCAGCCGATCGAAGCGCGCGTGCTGGAGCAGTTCGAGAGCATCGGGCTCGACTTCGGCGCGATCGACTACGCGGTGCTGCCCGACGGCGAGCTCGTGATCTTCGAGATCAACGCGTGCGTGCAGCTCACCGGCACCATCCCCGAGCAGTACCGGCCCTATATCGGCTACATCGAGGACAACAACGACGAGATCCTCGACGCCCTCATCGAGCGGGTGTGCTCCCGAGCAGCGGAGGGTCCGCCCGGCGGGGCCGCGGCCGCCTGACGGGCGGCGGGTGAGATCGGGCTCTCAGCTGAGCTCCGTGCCCAGCCAGATGATCAGCGCGCCCACCGCCAGCACGCCCAGCAGCACCGCCAGCACCCGCCACGGCGCCGTCTCCTGCACGGGCTCGTCGTTGACGATCTCGGCTTCCAGCAGGACGTCGCGGGCAGCCGAGTGTCCCGACGCCGGCACCATCACGTCCCGCGGGCCCGCCGCGAGCATGTCGGGCACGTCGAACCCACGGGTGCGGCGCAGCGACGACGGGATCCCCTCCTCCAGCAGCATCCCCTGGAAGAACTCCGCCTCGGCCTGGTTCATCGCGCCGGCCACGCGCACCAGGTCGCCCTCGGTATAGCGCGGATCGACCTTCCGAGCGCGCGCGTGGCGGTCGCTGACCGGCTCTTCGACCTCCGCGGCGCCCCCGATCACCAGCGGCATGTTGCACGACCGGCAGAAGCGCTCGTCCGGCGGATGGGGCTCCCCGCAAGCTGGGCAGACGAGCGACCCGATCAGGTCACCTCGACATCGACTTCCCGGATGACGCCGTCCTCGATGAGGTAGGAGCGGACTTCGGGCTCGGCGTCCTTGGACTTCGGGATGCCGACGATGAGCCACTCCACGCCGGGCCAGCCGGCGGCGAAGTTCACGTCGGTCTGCGAGGGATACGGGGCCGAGCGGGTGTGCGAGTGGTAGATCGCCAGAAGCTGGGGCTCGTCCTCCTCGGCGAACGCGACCGACAGGAGCTCCTTGCCCTCGATGTCGAAGCGAAACGGGCTCGCGGCGAGGTTCTCCAGGGCCTTGGCGGAGCTCGCGGTGGCGACGCGGCCGAGGACGAGGCCGCAGCACTCGTTCGGCGCGTCTCGTACGGCGTGCGCGACGATCTCGTCGAGCAGTGGGCGGTCGATCTTCACCGCAGAAAGGCTACGCGGTGCGCGTCGCCGTTCCGCCCAGGGCCATCAGGGCCTCAGGCCTTGACGCGGGGCGTGTCATCGCTTTCGTCCTTGTTGGCGGACATGTTCGACACGGAGTCCTTGAACTCGCGCAAGCCGCGGCCCAGCGAACGGCCGGCCTCCGGCAGCTTCTTCGGTCCGAGTACGACGAGGGCGATGGCCAGGATGAGCAGCATCTCTCCGGGTCCGAGGTTGAATGGCATTGTCGGTCAGTCCTCCTGGGGAGTCACGAAGTCGATCTTCTTCTTGTGTGTCGACCTTACGGGGCCGGCCACGCGAGCGATCACTTCTCGCCCGTTTCGAAGGCGTTGGGAATCGGGTTCTGGCCCGCCTTGCGGCGCAGGACGGCGAGATGCTGGCCCTCGTTGCCCATGATCGACGCGCCGGTCTGCAGCAGCCTCGCCTCGCCCAGCCTGCGGTGCGCGTCGAAGTACGCGGCCACGGCCGCCGTCTCGAGCTCGATCAGGAAGCTCAGCACGTCGGCCTGCGAGCGCACGTCGCCCAACCCCTTCGCGACGTCGTCGACCTCGGCGACGCCCTTCGGCGGCGCCGGCGGTATGCCGCCGAGATCCTTCAGCGCCGTCACCCACGAATCCGCATGTGACTGCTCGTGCGCCCGGAAGCCGCGCACCACGCCGCGCACGGCCGGCGTCAGCAACCCGCCGCCGATCACGCTGTCGTAGGCGATCACGGACCGTCGCTCGAGGTTGATCGCGCTCGCCAGCACTTCACCGTCGGTTTCGTCCTGGGCGAACGCCGAGCGCACCGACCACAGCAGCGGGATCGAGGCCGCGGCGATCGCCGCGCCGCCCAGCGCGAACCCACGCCGCAGCAGCTCGCGCCGGTCACGTTCGAAGTCCGCGATCTCGGCCGTCGAGACGTCGGCCCGGTCGACGATCGCCACGCGCGCAGAAGACCGCCCCGTCACGACACCCGACCGTTCACGAAGGCCGAAGGCACGGGATCGCGGCCCAGCGAGTCGAGCAGGATCGACACGTGCTCGGCCTCGTTGGTGATGATCGACGCCGCGGTCGCTCGCAGGTCGCGATCGGACAGCTTGGGCAGCGCATCGATGTACGCCGCGATCGCGGTGTTCTCCAGGTCGACCGCGAAGCGCATTACGTCGGACTCCGTCCGCAGCAGCGGGAAGTCGTAGGCGTTCTTGGCGCGGTTGGGCTGGCCCTCGAAGTCCTCGATCGCCGCGCCCAGGCCGTCGGCATGCTCCTGCTCCTGCTCGAGGAAGACCTTGACGATCCCCAGCCGCTCGCCCCGCAGCTTCGCCGCGCCGGCCTTGTAGGCCGCGACGGCCATGAGCTCGAGATCCAGGGCGCCGTTGAGGATCTCGACGTCCGCCAGGTCGGACTCGTCGGGGCCCCTGACCGGGTTCTTCGTGTCGTCGCTGCACGCGGCGAGCAGCACGGCGGAGGCGCCGGCGACGCTCACACCCGACATGCGGAAGAAATGCCTGCGTGACTGCGGGTCGCGCAGGAAGTGGTCGAGGTCCATCTCAGTCTCCGGAAGGGGTTCTGCACGCTACCTACCAGCGACTGATGCGGACGCGCAGGCCCACCGGATCACCACCAGACGGTGGAGTCCAGGTTCTCGATCTCCTCGACGGGCTTGGTGTAGATGCCGGAGGAGAGGTACTTCCAGCCGTCGTCGCAGACGACGAAGACGACGTTGCCCTCGTCGATCTCGTTGGCGATCCGCACGGCGACGCGGGCGATGGCGCCCGACGACACGCCGGCGAAGATGCCCTCCTCGTCGAGCAGCTTGCGCGTCCAGAGGATCGCGTCGGCGTTCGTGACGAAGATCTTGCGGTCCAGCAGGCTCAGATCGATGATCTCGGGGATGAAGCCGTCGTCGAGCGAGCGCAGCCCCTGTACGGGCTCGCCCTGCATCGGCTCGGCGGCGACGATCTTGCAGGCGTCACCGAACTCCTCCTTGAAGCGCCGGCCGTTGCCCATCAGCGTGCCGCCCGTGCCCAGGCCCGCGACGAAGACGGAGATCTCGTCGAGCTCCTCGAGGATCTCCAGCGCCGTGCCGTTGTAATGGGCGAGCGGGTTGGCCTCGTTGCCGTACTGATAGGGCATGTAGTACCTGTCGGTGTCCTGAGCCATCTCGTTGGCCATCGCCACGGCGCCGTTGGAACCCTGGTCGCCGGGGCTGTAGACGATCTGCGTGCCGTACATCTCCAAGAGCTGCGTGCGCTCCGGCGTGACGTTGTCGGGCATGACGACCTTCAGCGGGTAGCCCTTGCGCCGGCAGATCATCGCCAGGCTGATGCCGGTGTTGCCGGATGTCGGCTCGAGGATCGTCTGGCCGGGCCCGATCAGGCCGTGCTCCTCGGCATGCTCGATCATCGCCCGCGCGACGCGGTCCTTGACCGAGCCGGTCGGGTTCATCGACTCCATCTTGGCCCAGATGCGCACGCCCGGATTCGGGCTGAGACGCTTGAGCTCGACGAGCGGCGTGTTGCCGATCGCCTGCACGATGTCCCCGTAGCGACCGCCGCACGGGCGGTTCTGGAGCGGCGGGAGGCCCATGTGTCCAATCAGTGTAGACAGCGGAGCCAGTTGGGCTGAGCCGTATCCGCGCCATGTTCGCCCGCGAGGGTACCCGTGATACGCAGGTCGTCTCTGTGCTGAGCGAGCGCCCCCTTCGCTAGCTTCTTGCGCCGCGGGGTCCGATACCCGCCGCGCCCGCATGGTCTTCCCCACGGTCCAGTTCGCAGTCTTCTTCCCGATCGTGCTCGCGCTCAGTTGGGCGCTCATGCGACGCCAGGGCGTCTGGAAGCCGTTCATGCTCGCCGCGAGCTTCCTGTTCTACGCGGCGGCGGACCCGATGTTCTGCCTGATGCTGGCGGGGATGATCCTGGGAAACCAGGCCGCGGCGCAGCTCATCCACCGCTCCGATGACGCGCGCCGGCGCAAGATCATCGTCGTCGTCGCGGTCGCCGCGGACCTGATCACGCTCGGCGTCTTCAAGTACTACGGCTTCTTCGCGACGGAGATCAACGGGCTGCTCGACAAGGCCGGCCTCGGCCTGCCGATCCCGCTCGCCGACATCGTCCTGCCGGTCGGCATCAGCTTCATCACCTTCCAGGCGATCTCCTACACGGTCGACGTGTACCGCCGGCTGGTAGAGCCCGCCACGACGATCGACGTCGGCCTGTACCTGAGCTTCTTCCCTCACCTCGTGGCGGGTCCGATCGTCCGCGCGCGCGAGTTCATCCCTCAGCTGCAGGCGCCGCGCGACCCGCGCAAGGTCGCCGTCGGCGCCGGCGTCGCGCTGATCCTCATCGGCCTCGTCAAGAAGGTCGCGATCGCCGACTACCTCGCGCGAGAGATCGTCGACCCGGTGTTCGGCGTGCCGCAGGCCTACTCGGCGCCCGACGCGATCCTCGCGTCCTACGCCTACGCCGTGCAGATCTTCTGCGACTTCTCGGGTTACACGGACATCGCGATCGGCCTCGCGCTGCTGATGGGCTTCGTCTTCCCGCAGAACTTCGACCGCCCCTACCGCGCGGCGAGCTTCGGCGAGTTCTGGCAGCGCTGGCACATGACGCTGTCGCGCTTCCTGCGCGACTTCCTCTACATCCCGCTGGGCGGCAACCGCAAGGGCAAGCTGAAGACCGTCCGCAACCTCATGATCACGATGCTGCTCGGCGGGCTGTGGCACGGCGCGGCGTGGGGCTTCATCCTGTGGGGCGCCATCCACGGTACGGCGCTGGTCGTCGAGCACCAGTTTCGCGGGAAGGTCAGGCTGCCCAAGTGGCTGGCCTGGTTTCTGGTCTTCCACATCGTCGTGCTGGCCTGGATCCCGTTCCGCGCGCCGGATCTCGACCTGGCCGGCTCGTTCTACTCGCGCTTCCTGGACTGGGGCCCCGCGACGCTGTGGGCCGCTCCCGTCGTGATCATGACGTTCCTCGTCATCGGCCTGCAGCTCCTGCCGGCCCGCCCGATGGATGCCCTGCGGGTGCGCTTCGAGCAGCTGCACCCGCTCGCGCTGGGCGCCAGCATGGCCTGCGTCATCCTGCTCGTGGCTGCGACGGTGTCCAGCCAGGGCGTGCCACCCTTCATCTACTTCTCCTTCTAGAGAGCGATCGATGCCCGAGCCCGAGACCCCCGAGACCACGCCGCAGCCCGATCCCCGCCAGCGCAGCCGCTTCATCCTCGATCGCGAGAGCGGACGCATGATGCGCGCGCGCGACGCGCTGATCTGCGTCTTCGTGGCGGTCATCCTGCTGCTCCTCATCGAGGGCGCGTCGATCCGCAACACGGGCAACAAGATGGACGAAGGGATCCAGCGCACGATGGTGCTCGCCGTCGGCGAACCCGCCGGCTGGCTCGCCGATCAGCTGCCGCTCGCCGCGGCGGCCGACAAGCTGACCGCGGCGCTGTCGCCCGACGACGACCTCTCCGGCGGCCCGGGCGGCTTCAACTCCGCGCCGGTCGGCGGCGGTCCGACGCAGGTCGCGGGCACGGGCGCGGCGGTGGCGCCGATCACGACGGACGCCTTCGACCCGGCGGAGCTCGGCGTCAAGCCCAAGCAGCTGCCGTCGCTGAAGAACCTGCTCATCACGGGCGACTCGCTCGCACAGCCGCTCGACGTCCAGCTCGCGCGGCGCCTGGCGGGAGACGGCGTCGTGACCACGCGCGACGTGCACCTCGGCACCGGCATCTCGAAGACCGACCTCGTCGACTGGGGCCTGCTCTCCGTCAAGCAGGTCAAGGACGGCAAGCCCGACGCCGTGATCATGTTCATGGGCGCCAACGAGGGCTTCCCGTTCCCGGGCCCGGGCGGCGGCAACGTGACGTGTTGCAGCGCCGAGTGGGCGGTGACCTACGCCCAGCGCGCGCGCAGCATGATGGACACCTACCGCCGCGACGGCGATGCCCGCGTCTACTGGCTCACGCTGCCGCTGCCGCGCTCGGTTCCCCGCCAGAAGGTCGCGCGCGCGGTCAACGCCGCGATCGAGGTCGCCGCCCAGCCCTTCCGCTCGCAGGTGCGCATCCTCGACATGAACGAGGTCTTCACGCCGGGTGGGCGCTACCGCGCGGCGATGGCAGTCAACGGCCGCAAGACGCTCGTGCGCCGGCCCGACGGGATCCACCTCAACGACGCCGGCGCGGGCGTCGCGCTGGACATCGTGCTCGAGCGCCTGCGCGCGGACTTCGCGTCGCTCGGCTGACGCCAGGAGCCGGAGAGGTTGCGCAAAGCGCGGGCAGGCGGGAACATCGTCGCGTGGATCACGGCGCTCCGAGCTCGTTCCTGCAGGTTGACCCCGGCATCGACGTGATCAGCTCGGACGGCCAGCGCGTCGGCAAGCTCGAGCACGTGCTCGCCGACGATGGGACGTCGATCTTCGACGGCATCGTCATCGATGTCGCGACCGGGCCCGGAGGCCACCGCTTCGTCGACGCCCCGGACGTCTCCGAGTTCCGCGAGCGCGCGGTCTTGATCGCCGTGCCGGCCGCGGATGTCGACGGGCTGCCCGAGCCCACCGCGAATCCCGCGGTCATGCAGCACGGCGGCGCCGAGGATTCCGAGAGCGAGCTGATGCAGAAGCTGCGTCGCGCCTGGGACCTCATCTCCGGGCGCCCCTAGCCACGCTGGAGCGATCCCGAGCTCGGTCGACCTTGTGTGACGTATGTCACACCTCTCTTAATCCGGTGCGTGAGAAGCTCGCGTCGTGGAGGGCAGATCGGCAGCGGGTTCAGGGATGACTCCCCTCGGCGCTCACGCATAGCGCTCGCGGAGAGCTCGAGGCCAGCGGGCGGCCAGCGCGATCGTCCTGGTCGCGCTCGTGACCGTGCTGACCGGCAGCACATCGCTGGCGGGCACAGCCCTTGCAGCTTTTCCGGGCGAGAATGGCCGGCTGGCCTTTCACAGCTCGATGCGCGCCGGCAACAGCGACATCTTCACCGTCTCGCCCGCCGGCGGGACGGCCCTGAACGTCACGGCGAATCCCGCGCGCGACCTCGATCCCGCGTGGTCGGCCGACGGGCAGCGCCTGGCGTTCTCATCGGATCGCACGGGTGACGACGAGATCTACGTCCGGGAAGCGAACGGCACGCTGACGCAGCTGACGGCGAGCCCGGGCGGGGATCACGAGCCGGCCTTCTCCCCCGACGGGACGAAGATCGCGTTCGTCACGAGACGCGCCGGCTTTGCGGAGATCTACGTCATGCAGGCCGACGGGTCGGGCCAGACGCTGCTCGTGCCCGGGTCCCCCGGCCTGTCGCGCGGCAGTCCGGTCTGGTCTCCCGACGGGCAGCGGATCGCGTTCACCGCGAGCATGGTGGCCGACGCCGTCCTCGAGGTCGTCGACGCCGACGGCACCGACCGCACACAGCTCGTGCGCAAGTCGACGACCGGGCTATGGCCGGCGGGCCCCGACTGGTCACCCGACGGCCGGCACATCGTCTTCTGGACGACGTCGCTGGGATCCAGCGGCGGTGACCTGTATGTGGTGGGTGCCGAGGGGAGTCCCTTGACGGCCCTGTCGACGGATGCCGTGTTCGAGCGCTGGCCCGTGTGGTCTCCGGACGGGACGCAGATCGTCTTCAGCGCGCCGACCGACGGCGCCAGCCTCACGTTCTCCGACCTGTACGCGATCAACCCCGACGGCACCGGGCGCCGGCGCATCACAAGCGACTTCGGCGGCGACGACCTCGCGAGCTGGCAGTCGACCGTGGTGAGCGCGCCGCTGATCGAGATCGACGATCCCCGGGACGGCTCCCGTTCACGCGACACGACGCCCACGGTCGACGGTGAGGCCGGCGTGGCGCCCGGTGACCTGTCGACGGTCACGTTGCGCGTGTACGCGGGCAGCGCGACGAGCGGGACGCCTCTGCAGAGCACGGCCACGACGCGCGACGCGACGACCGGCGCGTTCTCAGTCGATCTCGAGGAGCTGGCCGAGGGGACGTACACCGTCGTCGCCGAGCAGGAGGATGACGCCGCAAACGTCGGCTTCAGCACCGCTCACACGTTCACCATCGACCGCATCGCACCCGAGGTGTCGGTCACGGAGCCGGTCGCCGACGCGACGACGACGGACGCGTCGCCGTGGGTCCGCGGCATCGCCGGGACGGCGACCGGCGATCTGGCGACCGTGCGCGTGCAGGTCTACGCCGGCTCGCCGGCGTCCGGCCCCGCGCTGCAGACGAAGACCGCCGCGCGCGACGCGACGACCGCGACGTTCTCCGTCGCGCTGGACGCGTTGCCCAACGGGACCTACACGCTCGTCGCCGAGCAGGACGACGCCGCCGGCAACGCCGGGGCCAGCGCTGCGCGCGCGTTGCACGTCGACGCCGCGCCGCTCACGGGCCGCATCGCCTTCCACTCGTGGTATCGCGAGGAGAACGACGAGGTCTTCGCCGTGGACCTGGACGGCAGCAGCCTGCGCAACCTCACCGCCAGTCCGGCCAGCGACATCGACCCCGCGTGGTCGCCGGACGGGCGCAGACTGGCGTTCGCGTCGGATCGCTCCGGCGACTACGACATCTGGGTGCGCGAGCCGGACGGTACGACGAGCAGGCTGACCGATGCGGCCGGCACCGACTCGGCGCCGGCGTTCTCGCCCGACGGGACGAGGATCGCCTTTGAGAGCTGGCGCTCCGGTGCGAGCGAGATCTGGGTGATGAACGCCGACGGCACGAACGAGGCGCGGCTGGTGCCGGGCATCAGCGGCCAGTCGCGCCAGGATCCCGTCTGGTCGCCGGACGGCACCCGGATCGCCTACGCCGCCGGCGAGGGCCAGGGCAACATCCTCTATGTCATCGCGGCCGACGGCAGCGACCGCAGGGCGCTGGTTCAGCCCTTCGCCTTCGCCGTCGGCCCCGCCTCGCCCGGCTGGTCAGCGGACGGAACGAAGATCGTCTTCCGCACCACCGGGTCGAACGCCACGACAGCCGGTTCGGGCGAGGTCTGGACCGTGCGCCCCGACGGCACCGACCTTCAGCAGATCACCTCGGGCGGCGGCATGTTCGACCGCGATCCGATCTGGACTCCGAACGGGCGACTCATCGTCGCCGGCGCTCCCCGCTACAGCATCACGTTCGCCGACATCCAGGTCATGGACCCGGACGGCACGGGCCGGACGAACATCACCTCTGGCAACAACGGCGACGACCAGCCCGCGCTGCAGCCCGCGGCGGGCGCGCCGCTGGTCACGATCACGCGCCCCCGAAACGGCGGCGACACGAACGACACGACGCCGCGCGTCGAGGGTGCGGCGGGGATCGCCCTCGGCGATGCGCCGTCCGTCACCGTGCGTCTGCACACCGGCGCCGGGGTCGACGGGTCCCCGCTCCAGGAGCATGCCGTCAGCCGTGATGTCAGCACCGGAGCCTTCGCCCTCGACCTCGACGCGCTGAACGAGGGCACGTACACGATCGCTGCCTCTCAGGTCGATGCCGCGGGTCAGACCGGCAGGGCGGTGTCCACGTTCAGGGTCGATGTCACCGAGCCCACACCGGTCGTCGACGTGCCGGCCGGCGATGCCGTTTCCGAGGATTCCTCGCCGCGGATCAGCGGGACCGCGGGCACCGCCAGCGGCGATGCGGGCCGTGTGCGGGTGCTCGTGTACGCCGGTGAGGAGGTCGGCGGCGAGCCGGTGCAGGACCACGAGGTGTCCCGCGACGCGGGCAACGGCGACTTCGGCGTTGCAGCCGACGTTCTCGCGACAGGCCGCTATGCGGTCGTCGTCGAGCAGCGCGACGCCGCCGGCAACAGCGGTCGCAGCGTGCCCCGCAGCTTCCGCGTCGAGGCGCCACCGGTCAGCGGCCGCCTCGCGTTCCACCGCGAGTCCGATGACGAGATCTACGCCGCACGTGTCGACGGCAGCGACCTCACCAGGCTGACCGACGACCCCGGCACCGCCCACGATCCGGCGTGGTCGCGGGACGGGCGTCTGGCGTTCGCGTCAGACCGGTCGGGCGACGACGACATCTGGGTGCGCGAGCCCGATCGGACGACGACAAGGCTCACGGATGCACCCGGTACCGACTCCGCTCCGGCGTTCTCGCCCGACGGGACGAGGATCGCCTTCGAGAGCTGGCGTTCAGGCGCGTCGGAGGTATGGGTGATGAATGCCGACGGCACAGACGAGGCGCTGCTGGTGTCCGGCAGCAACGGCCAGTCGCGCCAGGCACCTGCGTGGTCGCCGGACGGCACGCGGATCGCCTACAGCGCCAACGAGGGCCGCGGCCACATCCTCTACGTCATCGCAGCTGACGGCAGCAACCGCACTGCGCTCGTGCAGCCGTTCGCCTTCGGCGTCGGCGCAGTGTCAGCCGACTGGTCACCGGACGGCACGAAGATCGTCTTCCGCACGACCGGGTCGAACTCCACGACGCCGGGTGCGGGCGAGATCTGGACGGTGCGCGCCGACGGCAGCGACCTTCGGCAGATCACCTCGGGCAGCCCCTTCGAACTCGATCCGATCTGGTCGCCCGACGGCCGGCAGATCGTGTTCCGCGCCATGACGGAGAGCACATGGAACGACCTTTGGATCATTGATGCCGACGGCAGCGGGCGCACGCGGGTCACGACCGGCTCGCACGGTGACGCGCAGCCTGCATGGCAGCCGCCGGGCGATGCGCCTGTCGTGACCGTGCACATGCCTGCGACGGTCGCGGAGGCGACGCCGCTGATCGAGGGTGAGGCGGGCACGGCCCCCGGCGACGCGGCCGAGGTCGACGTGCGCGTGCACCGCGGCAGCCGGCGCTCGGACCCGGTCGTCTTCGACGCCGCAGCGTCGCGCAGCGCCACCGACGGCAGCTTCGCCGTCCGGACGTCGCCGCTCGCCGACGGGACGTACACCGTCGTGGCCGAGCAGCGCGACGACGCGGGCAACGCGAGCCTCAGCACGCCCGTCACGTTCGACGTCGAGACGACACCGCAGCCTGACGCCGATGGCGACGGAGTCGCCGACGATGACGACAACTGCCCGGGATCGCCCAACCCCGGCCAGGCCGACACGGACGGTGACGGCAGCGGCGACGCGTGCGATGCGCGCGACGACCGCGACGGCGACGGCGACGGCGTCGTCAACGCCGACGACAACTGCCTGGCCACCGCCAATCCGGGACAGTCGAACAACGACGGCGACGCCGAGGGCGACGCCTGCGATCTCGACGACGACAACGACAACGTGCCCGACGATCAGGATGCGTACCCCACCGATCCGAACGAGTACGCCGACGCCGACGGCGACGGACTCGGCGACAACGGCGACAACTGCCCGACGGCTGTCAACCCCGGCCAGGCCGACCAGGACGGCGACGGGCAGGGCGACGCCTGCGACGCAGACCGCGACGGCGACTCGATCTCCGACAACTCGGACAACTGCCCGATCGTGGACAACGCAGATCAGGCAGACCGCGACGCCGACGGGCAAGGGGACGCCTGCGATCCGGACCTCGACGGCGACTCGGTGAGCAACGGCGCCGACAACTGTCCCGAAGCCGCGAACCCTGACCAGGCCGATTGGGACAACGACGGCGAGGGTGACGCCTGTGACGCCGATCGCGTGGCGGCCCAGCAGCTCATGGCCCTGATGGCGACCGTCGAGGCGATGGAGATCAACCGCGGCACCAAGAACAGCCTCACGAAGAAGCTCGAGGCGGCGCTCGAGGCCTACAACTCAAACGACGCCGAAGGCGCCTGCTCGAAGCTCGAGTCGTTCGCCATCGAGGTGCGTCGGCAGTCTGACAAGAAGATTCCTTCGGCCGACGCGGAGAGGCTGATCGCGGACGCCGCGCGCATCAAGCAGTCGATCGGCTGCTAGCTCCGCTGCTAGCGGATCCTGATATCGATCCCGAGCAGGAGCAGCGGCCACAGCAGCACCGCCAGAAGCGCGGAGAGCAGCCGCCCGAACGTGGTCAGGTGATCGAAGTAGTTGTTCGCGACCGCGACCAGAAGGCCGAGCACGAAGTAGATCGCCACGGCGATGCCTGATCCGTACGCAGGCGCGTAGCTGGTTCTGTCGTAGGTGGAGTAGCGCATGCGGTTCGGGGTACCCGCCGCTCGGCGCGCTGCGCGCGGGCGTCGACGGATGTTCGGTCGTGCGACGTCTCGAACGTGCCTGCCGAGGCCCCTGCGGGCTCATACGTTCGTCGAGGACGCTTCGGTTACGGCCGGTGCGCAGCCACCATGGCCCCGGGTCCTCGAGCACGGTGGCTCGAGGATCCTCAGACCGGCGTCAGGACGTGATGAACTCGCATCGGCCCACGGCACGCAGTGGCGGGATCCCCCAGAGCTTGCCCCTGCGCGCTCGCGCAACGCTCGCGATGCTGGTCGCCGCCGCGGCGCTCCAGGCCGTTGCGCCGGTGGCATCGGCGAAGTCAGACGCGACGAAGCATGGCGGGACACCCTCGGGAGCCGGCGATCCTGTCGCTTCGGGCCAGGTGAAGAAGCTGTCGCGATGGGCCGCTGCAGGGTTGCAGGCAGCGGCAACCCGGGATGGTGCAGGACAGCTCGCGGCCGCCGCGACAGACACGAACAACCCGGCCAAGGCGAAGCCGAAGAAAGCGAAGGAGACGACGACGCCCACCTCGCAGCCCGCCGCCGCCACCGCGCCGGTCGTCGCCGCCCCGGCGCCGGTCGCGGCCCCGTCGGCGCCGAGCGCCCCCGCGGCG
>JBBSMC010000001.1:0-91442 GCA_038233375.1 Solirubrobacterales bacterium | reverse complement strand
TGCGCGGCGGGCGAGAACGAGGTCGCGCTAGCGGACGGCTATGCGGCCAACGTCGAGGTCGCCACCGCCGACCCGCAGCCCGTCGCCCTACCGAAGTCCTTGTCGGAGCCCGAGACCGTCCACACGCCGGGCGCGACGTCGATCGACGCCGTCGCGCGGATGGTGGGCGTCCCCTCCGGCGCGCTGCTGAAGGCCTTCCCGGTGATCGTCGACGGCACCTCGGGCCAGGCCGGCGGTCGCGGCCTCGTGCTCGTCCTCGTGCGCGGCGATCACCGCGTCAACGAGATCAAGCTGACGAACGCGCTCGGCGCGCCCTGGCGTCCGGCGCGCGAGGAGGAGGTCGCCGAGCGGATCGGCCCCGCGGGCTTCGTCGGGCCCGTCGGCGCCAATGTCCCGGTGCTGCTCGACGAGGCGGTCGGCGACGGCGGCTACGTCGTCGGGGCCAACCGGCGCGACCATCACCTGCGCGGCGTCGAGCCCGGGCGCCACTTCGCCTTCGAGCGCGTCGACGTGCGCAAGGTCGAGGCGGGGGACACGGTCGGCGGGCAGCCGATAACGATCCAGGCGGCGATCGAGGTCGGCAACATCTTCCAGCTCGGGACGCGCTACTCCGAGCCGCTCGGCGCCACGTACCTCGACGTCGAGGGCAGGGAGCGCCCGGTCGTGATGGGCTCCTACGGCATCGGTCCGGCGCGCATCGTCGCGGCCGCGGTCGAGCAGTTCGCCGACGACAAGGGCATCGCCTGGCCGCGCGCGCTCGCGCCGTGGGACGTCGAGGTCGTCGCGCTCGGCAAGCCCGGCAGCGACGAGCTGGCCGCGGCCGAGGGCCTGTACCGCGAGCTGCGCACGGCGGGCCTCGACGTCCTGCTCGACGACCGCGACCTCGGCCCCGGCGCGAAGTTCGCCGATGCCGAGCTGCTGGGCTGCCCGCTGCGGCTGACCGTCGGCCGGCGCTCGCTGAAGGATGGCCGTGCCGAGGCCCAGCGCCGGCGCGGTCTGGAGGACGTCGAAGCTGGAATCCCCCTGGCACAGGCCGCCGAGGCCGTGGCCGAGCTGTGGCGGACGCTCCCGTAGACCGCGCGCGGCGCGAGCCGTCCCCGCCCGACCCCGACGCGACCGCGCTCGGTCAGGCTGCCGAGAAGGCGCGCCTGACGTTCCGCCGGCTGGCGGGACTGGATCGCTCCGGCCCGCCGCCGCCGCAGACGCTGCGCGGCCAGCCCTGGAACGTCGCGACGATCCCCAACGCGATCGGCTTCGTGCGCCTGGCGCTGATTCCGGTCTTCCTCGTGCTGGCGTTCAGCTCGCAGAGCGGCACCGACGCGCTGCCGGCCGTGATCTTCGCCGTCGTCTCGGGGAGCGACTACCTCGACGGGATCGCCGCGCGCCTGAGCGGTCAGTACAGCCGCTTCGGAGCGCTGCTCGATCCGTTCGTCGACCGTCTGCTCGTCGTCTCGGGGCTCGTCGTGTGCTGGCACTTCGAGCTGCTGCCGCGCTGGGCGATCGCCGTGCTGGTGGCGCGCGAGATCCTGCTGCTCGTCGCCGGCAACCTCGCGCTGCGCGCCGGCTACGAGATGAGAATCAACTGGCCGGGCCGCGCGGCGGTGTGGCCGACGATGTCGGCGATCTTCTTCGCCCTGGTCTCGCTGGCGACCCTGGCCGAGGTGCTGCTCTACATCGGGCTGGCGCTCGCCTGGTACGCGGTCGTGCTCTACGGGCGCGACGGCCTGGCGCAGCTACGCGCTGCGCGCGACGCGGCTGCCTGAGCGCTCGTGCGCCTGCATCAGCGGCGCCTGGGCGGCGAGCTGGGTCGTGATCGAGCTCCAGCGGCCGAGCCGGTTGCGCAGCGTGGCGGAGGAGGGAAGCTCCGGCCGGTCCGCCGCGTGGCGCTCGTAGGCCAGGACGGTCGGCATCTCGCCGAGCTCGTCGACGACCGCGCGCAGCGCGTCCCAGCAGGCGGCCTCGGTCCAGCGGCGCTTGCGGGTCTTCGACGGGGTGGTCAGCGGGGCCATGCCCGTCGCGCGCAGCGCCTGCGTCCAGCCGCCCATGCGGTTCAGGACGGTCGGCAGACTCGGGTAGTTCAGCTGGCGGGCGTGCAGCGCGTACTCCTTGGCGCTGGGGACCCGGCCGACCTGCGTGGCGACGGAGACGAGCGCGAGGATGATGTCGCGGTCGGAGTAGGTCTGCGTCCAGCGCGCGCCGGCCATGCTGGCCTTGCGCGCGGCGCGGTCGGCGTCGGTGGCGAAGCGCTCGATCGTGCTGCGGCAGGCGGCCGCCTGCAGCCCGAGCTCGCTGGCAGCGACCCGCGGCGGCTTCCCGGCCCGCCAGCGTTCCAGCAGCTCGTCGATGCGCCCCTCGGCCTGCGCCTCCGCGCGGCGGCGGCGGGCTTCGGCGATGTCCTCGGGGGCGGGGCCGCCGTGCGCGCGCATGATCTGGCGCACGCGCTCGCGGGAAACGCCGAAGCGCAGCGCGATCTCGTCGAGGCTCCAGCCCTGCTCGCGCAGCGTCTGCATCCGGCGCACCCGCTGCAGTGAACCCGGAACCAGGAGGCAGTCCTCACAGCCGGTGGGGTCGACGAGCGCCGTGATCGGCGCGGTCTGGAGGTTCGGCGTGGGCGGCGTCGTGGACATTAGAAATTAGGGCGACCTAAGACAAAGAAAGGCAAGACTACCGGTTAAGCGTGGGCGCGTCCAACGCTGGAGCCGCATCCTCCGATGATCGTCCGCGAGTCTCAAGCTCAGCTTGAAGGCAAGACCTTCGCTGGTATGCTCGCCCCAACCTGGCCCGCAGCATCCCTTTCACGTAGGAGACTCTCTTGATGGACACGTTTCCCGATCTTGGTTCGCTCGCCAACCAGGAGCTGAAGGACCTCATCCGGCAGCTCACCGACGAGGAGGTCGAGGTCTCCTACCGCCGGCGCATCCTGCACGGCAAGATCGACATCCTGCGCGCCGAGCTCGTCAACCGGCTGCGCAAGAAGCACGAAACCGGCGAGGACGTGATCTCCGGCGCCGACGTCCAGCGGCTGACGGACATCCTCGCGGGGCGCCCGACGCAGGAGTAGGTAGCGGAGATGAGCAAGATGTGGAGATCGGGGTGCCGGATCGTGGATGCCAGACACCACGCGCGAGCGCAGGCGGGCGCCAGCCCGTCGAGCATCGCGGGTGGCGCCTGGCGCCGCGAGACGGTGGCCCGAGCCCGCAGCTTGTTCGTCGACGAGGACTGATGGCGCAGCACTGCCCCGAGTGCGGATTCCTCAACGCCGAGGGGGCCAACTACTGCCAGAAGTGCGGGGCGTTCATCGGCGTCCCCGAGGCGGCGCCGACAGATCCCGTCACGGCGACCTACCGGATCGACGAGACCGGTGAGCTCATCCCGGTCGAGCTCGAGGACGTCGTCGCCGGCGGCGCGGCGCTCGTCATCCGCGCGGGCGGCGGGCGCGTGGGCGAGAGCTTCCCGCTCAGCGGCGAACGGATGCCGATCGGCCGGCGCCCCGACAGCGCCGTCTTCCTCGACGACGTGACGGTGTCGCGCGACCACGCCCTCATCGTGCGCCGCGGCGGCGCCTGGCACCTCGACGACCTCGGCTCGCTCAACGGGACCTACGTCAACCGCCACCGCATCGAGACGCACCGTCTGGAGGACGGCGACGAGTTGCAGGTCGGCAAGT
Source organism: Solirubrobacterales bacterium (assembly GCA_038233375.1). GTDB lineage: Bacteria > Actinomycetota > Thermoleophilia > Solirubrobacterales > Solirubrobacteraceae > CADCVQ01. Next base: position 87,775 of record JBBSMC010000001.1, on the reverse strand, counting down.
ACAAGCTCACGTTCCTCTCGCGCTGATGGCTACGACGAACCCCGCCGACAAGCAGTCGTCCGGCTCGGATCGGGCCACCCCCGCGGGCGACGACAGCCGTCCCCACAAGGGGATGACGATCGGCGTCGTCTGCAAGGGCCTGGCGCAGGAGTTCCCCGACATCTCGATCTCGAAGATCCGCTACCTCGAGGATCAGAAGCTGCTCAACCCGCGTCGCACGGCGGGCGGCTACCGGCTGTACTCGCCGTCGGACATGGTCCGCCTGCGCACGATCCTGCGCCTGCAGCGCGACGAGTTCCTGCCGCTGCGCGTGATCCGCCAGGAGCTCGCCTCCGGCCGCGCGAGCGACGGCGACGGCAAGGTTGGCACGCCGCAGGACAGCCAGGCGGCGATGGCCGGCAAGCGCAAGCGCCGGGCGAGCGTGTCGGTCACCGACGGCGGCGCGATGTACGCCCTCGAGGACGTGCTCGAGGAGACGCGGGCCGATCCGGCGCTCGTGCGCGAGCTCGAGGACTACGGCGTCATCAAGAGCGAGCTGCGCGCCGGCAAGCACTACTACGACGAGACCGAGCGCGAGATCATCGGCGCCGTCACGGAGCTCGCGCGCTACGGCGTCGGCGGGCGCAACCTGCGGGTCTTCCGCTCCTCGGCGGACCGCGAGGCCGCGCTGCTGCAGCAGATCCTCGCCCCGGCGCTGCGCTCCCGCAATCCCGAGCGTCGCAAGGAGGCGCTCGAGGCGCTCGAGAACCTCGCCGCCGTCGCGACGCACCTCAAGCATCTGTTGCTGATCCGCGACCTGCGCAAGATCGCCGGATAGGGAGCCGATGAGATGAGCGCCGACGGCTCCCTCGAGAGCCTGATCCGCTCGATCCCGGACTTCCCGAAGCCGGGGATCGTATTTCGCGACATCACGCCGCTGCTCGCCGACCGGCAGGGCCTGTGCGACGCGGTCGACGCGCTGACCGAGCTCACCCGGGACCTGCGCCCGGACGTGGTCATCGGCGCCGAGGCGCGCGGCTTTCTCTTCGGGCCGGCGCTCGCCCGCGAGCTGGGCGCCGGCTTCGTGCTGGCGCGCAAGCCGGGCTCGCTGCCGCACGAGACGATCCGCACCGAGTACGCGCTGGAGTACGGCGTGAGCGTCCTGGAGCTGCACGCGGATGCGATCACGCCCGGCGACCGGGTGCTCGTCCACGACGACCTCCTGGCCACCGGCGGCACGGCCGCGGCGCTCTGCTCGCTCGCCGAGCGGCTCGGCGGCGAGGTCGTCGGCTGCGCGTTTCTGATCGAGCTGGCGTTCCTGCCCGGTCGCGAGGCGCTGGCGCCGCACGAGGCCCGCGCGCTCATCCGCTACGCCGAGGAGTAGCGCGGTCATGCCGACGGTGCGCCGCTCGCGGACGCTGCGCGCGACACCGGAGGAGATCTGGGCGATCGTCGGCGACGCCTACCACCTGCCGCGCTGGTGGCCGCAGGTGACACGTGTCGAGGGTGTCGAGGACGACGCCTTCACGCAGGTGCTGACGACGGCCAAGGGCGTGCCGGTGCGCGCCGACTTCCTCGTCGTCGAATCCGCCGGGCCAGCGGTGCGGCGCTGGGAGCAGCAGCTCGTCAACACGCCGTTCGAGCGGATCCTGGCGGCATCCGCCGTCGAGGTGCGCCTCGAGCGCGGCGGCGATGCGACCACGAGCGTCGCGATCACGCTGGCCCAGCGCCTGCGTGGCTTGGGCCTGCTCGGAGGCTTCATGGTGCGCCGCGCCGGGCGACGGCAGCTCGACCGTGCGCTCGACGGGCTCGAGGCGCTCGTCCTGCGGCCCGGCTGAACCGCCGGGGCGGCGCCTACGGCGTGGTCGTCGTCGGCGCGGTGCCGCCGGTGGTGCTCGTGCCGGCGCCGGGGGCGGTGGCGGTCCCGCCCGTGGCGCCGCCGGTCGGCGCGGCGGCGTAGATCAACCGCCCGCGCAACACGACCCTGCCCGGCTTCTCCGGGTTCTCGGCCGTCTCGCGGGTCAGCAGGACCTCGCGATAGCTCGATGTGTCGGGCCGCAGGTCGCTGACGGTCTCCAGCTTGCCGTCGGAGCCGACGACCGTGTCGGGGAAGCCGAGGAAGAGCTTCTCGGTCGGCGAGCTGTACAGCCAGACGCCGTAGGCCGATCCGCGCGTGCTGCTGGGCGGCAGCTTCTCGGCCTGGAACGCGAGACGGTACTGGTCGTTGTCGGGGAAGTTGACGATCGCGACCTCGCCGCGGGCGTCGGACTCGCTGTTGCCCGGTGGCCGCAGGGTGCCCTGCGCCTTGATCTCGAACACGTCGCCGGTGGGCGTCGTGGCCTGGGTCGAGGAGGTCGAGGTCGGCGTGGTCGACGTGGCCGTCGCCTCGGGGTCGTCGTCGCCGCCGAGGCTGAGCGCGAGGATGATCACGATCGCCAGCACGACGCCGATGCCGGCGGCGATCAGGCGCCCGCCGAGCTGTGAGCTCTGCTTGACCTCGACCTGGCGCGCGGCGCGGGCATCGAGCGCGTCGAAGGCCTCGGCGACCTCCTCGCGCTCGGCGGGGACGTCGGGCAGCTCGCCGTTGGCGATCGGGCTCAGCGCGCCGGCGACGCCGCGCGCCCAGGCGCGGCCGGGAGCGGATCCCTCGAGATACTCGCGTGTGGCGGCGCGCCGCGACGCGGACTGCTGGCCGAGCAGGTAGTCGGCGATCTCGTCGCAGCGGTCCTCGTCGATCCCCGCGGGGTCCGGTCCGAGTGCCGAGACGGCCCCGCGGGCACGGGCGCGCACGGCGTCAAGGTCGGTCTTCAGCAGGCCGGCCAGCTCGTCGTAGGACTTGTTCTGGCGCAGCAGCAGTTGCAGGACGGCGCGCTGACCGTCGGTGAGGCTGTCGAGAGAGGCCATGCAGGGCGCACCCTAGCGACCCGGAACGGGGGTTCGCGTTGGTGAGTGAATAGTCTCCGAGGAGCGTGAGCAGCAGCGATCCCCTGCGCGACGATCCGCGCCTCGCCGGGCCTCAGGGCTTCGACGCCCTCTACGGCCTCGAGGTGCTCGAGGTCACCGATGAGCTCGTCCGTGCGCAGGTCGCCGTCCGCGACGAACTGCGCCAGCCGTTCGGCCTCGTCCACGGCGGCGTGCTGGCATCGATGGCCGAGGCCCTGGCCTCGCTCGGCACGGCCGTCCTCGTCATCCCGGAGGGCAATGCCGCGATGGCATCCTCGAACCACACGTCGTTTCTGCGCCCGCTCGTCGACGGCACGATCCACGCTCGCGCGCTGCGCCGCCACCGCGGCCGGACGACGTGGATCTGGGAGGTCGAGATCACCGATGACGCCGGCCGGCTGTGCGCGCTGACGCGGATGACGATCGCGGTTCGGCCGATGCCGGGCGCGCCGCCGACCTGACCCCGGCGGTCAGCCGCCGTAGTGGTTGGTGATCGGCACGCGCCGGTCGCGGCCGAAGGCGCGCGAGGTGACCTTGATGCCGGGCGGCTGCTGGCGGCGCTTGTACTCGGCGACGTCGACGAGGCCGATGACGCGCTCGACGTCGGCGGCCGGCAGTCCGCGGGCGATCAGCTGCTCGCGCCCGAGGTCGTGCTCGACGTAGCCCTCGAGGATCGCGTCGAGGATTTCGTAGGGCGGCAGCGAGTTGTCGTCGCGCTGGTCGGGACGCAGCTCGGCCGAGGGGGCGCGCGTGAAGAGCTGGGGCGGCACGAGCTCGCCGCCGGCGCGTTCGTCGCGGTAGCGCGTGAGGTCGTAGACGAGGAGCTTGGGGACGTCCTTGATGACCGCGAAGCCGCCCGCGCTGTCGCCGTAGAGCGTCGAGTAGCCGACCGACATCTCGGACTTGTTGCCGGTCGTCAGCACGAGCCAGCCGAACTTGTTCGACAGCGCCATCAGCAGGTTGCCGCGGATGCGGGCCTGCAGGTTCTCCTCGGTGAGATCGGGTTCGCGCCCGGCGAAGATGGGGGCCAGGGCGGCGTCGAAGGCCTCCATCATCGGCGCGATCGGGATCGTGAGCAGCTCGACGCCGAGGTTCTCGGCGAGCCGCTCCGCGTCGCCGCGCGTCCCAGCCGAGGAGTAGGGCGAGGGCATCGTCACGCAGGTCACGCAGTCGGCGCCGAGGGCGTCGACGGCGACGAGCGCCACGAGCGTCGAGTCGATCCCGCCGCTCAGGCCCAGCACGACGTGCTCGAAGCCGTTCTTGCGGGCGTAGTCGCGCGTGCCGAGGACGAGCGCGGCATAGACCTCCTCGACGCTGTCCAGGGGCGCAGCGATCGTGGCCGGCGGCGCGGGCTTGCGCTCGGCGTCGCCGCGGACGGTGAACGATCCAAGCCGGTCGACGCTGTCGCGCGCCTGCGCGGCCGGCGCGCGGCGGCGCGTGTCGCGCAGGCGCGCCGAGCCGACCGTCACCGCGTCGAGGTCGGCGATCAGCAGCGCCTGCTCGAACTGCGGGGCCCGCGCGATCGGCGTGCCCTCGTGGTCGACGACGAGCGACCAGCCGTCGAAGACGAGCTCGTCCTGAGCGCCGACGAGCCCGCAGAACGCGACCGCGCAGAGCTCGTCGCGGGCGCGCTGCTGGATCATCTGCTCGCGCCGCGCGCCCTTGCCGGCGGCGTACGGCGATGCCGACAGGTTGACGATCACCCGCGCGCCCGACAGCGCCTCGTCGGAGAGCGGCGGTCCCGGCTGCCAGATGTCCTCGCAGATCGTCAGCCCGACGGTGACGCCGTCGACCTCGATCGTGGCGCCGCGCTCGCCGGGCTGGAAGTAGCGCAGCTCGTCGAAGACGCCGTAGTTGGGCAGGTGCTGCTTGCGGTAGCTCGCCTGGATCTTCCCGTCCGCGAGGATCGCCGCGGAGTTGTGGACGTCCTCGGCGCGCTCGGGATAGCCGACGATCGCGACGATGGCGGTCGTGTCGGCGGCGAGGCGCTCGAGCGCCGCGCGCGTGTCGGCGAGGAAGTGCTCCTTGAGCAGCAGGTCCTCGGGCGGGTAGCCGGTCAGCGCGAGCTCGGGGAAGACGACGATCTGAGCGCCGGCGTCGTGGGCGAGCGCGATCGCGGCTGCGATCTCGCGCTCGTTGCCGGCGATGTCGCCGACGACGGAGTTGATCTGCGCGAGCGCGATGCGCAGCGGGGCGGCGATCACGTGCTGCGGAGGTGGCGGTCGGCGCGCATCGTGCCTGCGCTACCCGGTGCGCCCCAGCCAGTATTCGATGAACGCCTCGAGCGCGGGATCGTCGGGGCCCGACGCCTCGAGCACGCGCTTCGCGGTGACCGCCGTGACCGGCACGTCCAGGTTCGGGCGCTGCTGCACGAGCACGGCCTGACCGACCGCCGCCAGCGCGTCGTCCGGCGGACCCGCCTTGCGCTCGGCGAGCTCGCGCAGCTGCGAGGTCAGGCGCTCGTCGCTGTGCAGCAGGACGATGTTGCCGGGCCGCACCGCGGGCTCGGCCCCCGCCGGGCGGGCGACGCCGGGACCGGAGTCTACCAGGCGCGGGACGGTTGGCTCGTCGCGCGAGACGAAGAAAGCGGCCGCGCCCCCGACGAGCAGGACGGTCAGGACGATCGTGCCGACGACGTAGAGCGCCCGGCGGGCCATCAGCGCGCGCTCCCGGCGGTCGGCCGATCGGCGGGGGCCGTGCCGGCGGCGGTGCGCGTCGCGCGGCGTCCGCGGGCGGCACGGCGCGGCACCGAGGCGCCGTCGGTGAGCGCGTCGATCGATGTGCGCAGCATGTCGGCGAGCGTGTCGAGATCGGCCAGCGCGTCGTAGTCGCCCAGCAGCCCGAAGCCGAGGCGCCCGTCGTAGCTCATGACCGCGACGCCGAGCGCCTGGTTGCCGGCGAGCGGGACGACCGGGTACAGCGCGCGCAGCCGGCGCCCGAGCAGGTACAGCGGCTGCTGCGGCCCGGGGACGTTCGTGACGACGAGGTTGAAGAAGCGCTGGCGTTGCTGCAGCCGCGCGGCCTGGCTCATGATCGTCGGCGGCGCGAAGCCGGCCAGCTCGGTCAGCGCGCGCGCGCCGATCGCCTGCTGCCCGTCGCGCAGCTCGGCGGTCGCATCGCGAATCGCCGCGTGCTGGCGGACCGGGTCCTCGATCCCGACCGGCAGCGAGACCCACAGCGGCGCCGCCTCGTTGCCGAGCGCGCGACCGTGGCCCTCGCCGCGCACGAGGACGGGGACGAGTGCATGCAGCTGCAGACCCTCGGTGTCGACGCCGCGATGGCGCAGGAAGCGCCCGAGCGCGCCCGCGACGACAGCGAGCACCGCGTCGTTGACCGTGCCGCCGAGCGAGTCCTTGACGCGCTGCAGCTCGCTGAGCTCGGCGTCGACCCACGTGTAGCGGCGGTGCGGGCCGACCTTCACGTTCAGCGGCGTCGGCGGCGCCGGGCGCATGCCGGCGAAGCCGAGCGCGCCCATCGCCTGCAGCCCGTCGCGCGCGCCCTGCAGCAGCCGGCGCGGCGTGCGCACGACCGCCCGTGCGGTGCGCGCGAGCTCGCCGGGGTGGGTGACGCGCTCGAAGAGCGCGTCGGTCAAGAGCTGGGCCGAGCTCGGCAGCGGGCGCGGCGCCCAGCGGGTGAGCGCGGACGCTGGCGCGGACGGGGTGGAGGACTCGGCGTCGAACAGCACGGTCGTGATGTCGAGGGCCTCGATGCCGTCGACGAGCGCGTGGTGGCTCTTGGCGACGAGCGCGAAGCGGCCGCCCTCCAGGCCGTCGACGAGCAGCAGTTCCCAGAGCGGCTTCGTGCGGTCCAGGCGGTGGGCGAAGACCCGCCCGGCGAGGTTCTTCAGCTGCTCCTCGCTGCCCGGCGCGGGCAGGCCGGCGTGGCGCAGGTGGTAGCGCAGGTTGAAGTGCGGGTCGTCGACCCAGACCGGCCGGCCCTGGTCGAGCGGGACGCCGGCGAGGCGTTGGCGAAAGCGGGGGACGAGGTGCAGGCGCGACTCGATCAGCTCGCGCAGCTCGTCGTAGGGCGGCGCGGGCCCGTCGAAGACGGTGATCGATGCGACGTGCAGGCGTGCCCCGGCCTTCTCGAGGTGCAGGAACGACGCGTCGAGTGCCGAGATGCGGTGACCGTGGGCGATGCGTCGATTGTGCCACGCCTGGCCACGAACACCGATCCGGTGCTGTCGGCATTGTGTGTGGCGTGGCTCCGATCGCCCATCTGGACATCGACGCGTTCTACGCGAGCGTCGAGCTGCTGCGCCGCCCGGAGCTGCGCGGCCTACCCCTGATCGTGTCGGGCAGCGGGCCGCGCGCGGTCGTCACGACGGCCTCCTACGAGGCCCGACGCTACGGCGTCGGCTCGGCGATGCCGACGTCGCGCGCGCGGCGGCTGTGCCCCGACGCGGTGCTCGTCGCGCCCGACTTCGAGGCCTACCGCGAGGCGTCGCGGGCCGTAATGGCGCTCGTGCGCCGTGCGGTCGACCGGGTCGAGGTCGTGGGGATGGACGAGGCCTACCTCGAGCTCGCCGAGCTCGTCGCTCCGCGCGCCGCGATGCGCCGCCTCGTGACCGACATCAACGCGGCAACGGGCCTGGACTGCTCGATCGGGATCGGTCCCAACCGGCTCGTCGCAAAGGTCGCCTCCGACGCCGAGAAGCCGCGCGGCTTCGTCTGCCTCACGCGCGAGCAGGCATGCCAGCGCTTCGCCGGTCACCCGCCGGGGCTCGTCCCGGGCATCGGGCCGAAGACCGCCGCCCGCCTGGAGAAGATGGGGATCACGACGCTGCGCGCGCTCGCGGTGACACCGGTCGACGCGCTCGTCGCGCGCTTCGGCGCCAACCACGGGCCGGACCTGCAGCGCCGCGCGCGCTTCGAGGCGTCGGCGCGGCTGACGCCCGTGCGGATCGCCGTGTCGGAGTCCCGTGAGACGACGTTCGACTACGACATCGCCGATGCCGCGAAGCTCGAGCAGATCCTCAGCGACCTCGCGCGCCAGCTCTGCGAGCGCCTCGCCAAGCAGGACCGGCGCGGGCGCAACGTCGCGATCAAGGTGCGCCTGTCGGACTTCACGACCGTCACGCGCGCGCGCACGATCGCGGAGGCGACGAACGACCCCGCCGTCGTGACCCGCGTCGCGCTCGAGCTGTTGCGCGAGTACGCGCCGGCGCGTCCCGTGCGGCTGCTCGGGGTGCGGGTCGCCGCGTTCGAGCGTGCGGCGGCTCCGGGCGACGCCGACCAGCTCGCGTTGCCGTTGTAGCGTTCCGTCCGTGCCGACCATCGACATCGCCGGAAACGACCTGTACTACGAGCGCCGGGGGACGGGCGAGCCGATGCTGCTGATCCAGGGGCTCGGCGGAAACAGCCTGCACTGGGGGGAGGGGTTCCTCGGCGGGCTCGAGGACGGCTTCGAGCTGATCCTCTTCGACAACCGCGGCGCCGGCCGCAGCGGTCCGCTCGAGGGCGAGATGACGATCGCCGACCTCGCGCAGGACGCGCTCGGGCTGCTCGACGCGCTCGAGATCGACCAGGCGCACGTCGTCGGGATCTCGATGGGCGGAATGGTCGCGCAGGAGATCGTCCTCGCCGCGCCCGAGCGGGTGCGGACGCTGACGCTCGGCTGCACGTTCCCGGGCGGCCCGGAGGCGAAGATGACCGACATGGAGGTCGTCGGGATGCTCGCCGAGGCCGTCCTCTCCGGCGACGACGAGCGCACGCTGCGCATCGGCTACGAGGTGATGATCGCCGCCGAGTACGGCGAGCAGGAGGGCGCGTACGAGCTCTACAGCGAGCTGGCCGGCGAGTACCGCGCGCCGGTCGCAGTGCTGATGGCGCAGCTGTCGGCGATCGTCGGCCACGACACGAGCGACCGCCTCGGCGAGATCGAGGCGCCCACGCTCGTCATCCACGGCACCGCGGACCGGCTGATGGACAGCGAGAACGGCGAGCTCATCGCCCGCCTCATCCCGGACGCGCGCCTGGAGCTGCTCGAGGGCTCGGGCCACATGTTCTTCTGGGAGCAGCCCGATCGCAGCGCGCAGCTCGTGCGCGACCACGCGGCGTCGGCCGCGCAGTCCGCGTAGCCCGCCTTCAGTAGAGCGCGGCTGCGAGGCGCCGCCGCGACTCGCGCGCGAGGGGATGCTCGACGCCGAGCTCGTCGAGCACGCCCACGATGACCTTGCGCAGGCGCTCGCGGTTGTCGTCGCCGTCGGCGGCGGCGAGCTCGTCGAGCAGGATTTCGAGGCCGGCCTCGGTGTTGCCGGCGTCAAGCTCGGCGAACGCCTCGGGGGCACGCGCCGGGGCGTCGCCGTCCTGCTGCTCGAGCTCGATGCGCGCCGCGAGACCGTCCGAGGCGAAGTCGCCGGCGCAGTTGCGCAGCCGCTGCAGCGCTTCGTCGAGGTCGCCGGCGCGGTAGCGGAGCCGGGCGAGCTTGAGGTTCGCATCGGGATTGGCGGGCTCGGCCTCGAGGACCTTGCGCAGCGATTGCTCGTCGCCGGCGTCGAGCAGCTGCTTGGTCTCGGTCGGCACGAGGCCGTCGAAGAACGCCTCGACCTGGGTCGGTCCCTGCGCGCCGACGAACTCCGCCGCGACCTCGCCGTTGACGAACGCCTTCACCGCCGGGATGCCCTGGATGTCGAACTGCTGCGCGATCCCGGGGTTCTCCTCGGTGTCGATCTTCGCGAGCAGGACCTTGCCGTCGCGTGCCTCGGCGGCCTTCTCGAGCACCGGGCCGAGCTGACGGCACGGCGCGCACCAAGGCGCCCAGAAGTCCACGACGACCGGCAGCTCGTGCGAGCGCTGCAGGACCTCGGTCTCGAAATCCGCTTCTGCGACATCGATCACGGTCATGTCACCAAGGGTAGAGAAGCCGGCATGCCAGGCTTGGTACACCCGGCTGGAAGTTCTGCGAGGTGTTCCCGGATGCCCGGCCGTGATCTGACGGTCGCCGGTGACCCGCCTTCGTGCTGGTGGCACGGGGGCGGGCGCCGGCGGCCGTCAGGCGCGGATCGGGCGCCGGGAAAACCCGCAGAACTTGCGGATGGGTGTACTTAGGGCGTGGCTGAGCGTGTGATCGATGCGAGCGGGGGCGTCGGCCTCGCCGTTACGGACGACCCGGGGGAGGGACTGCCGGTCGTGCTGCTGCACGGCCTGAGCGCCTCGCGTCGCTACGTCGTGATGGGCTCGAGCGCGCTGCAGCGCGCCGGCCACCGCGTGGTCGCCTACGACGTGCGCGGCCACGGCTCGTCGGCGCCTCCGGATGCCTCGGATGCCTACGACTACGGCTTGCTGGTGAGCGACCTCACCTCGGTGCTCGACGAGGCGGGCATCGAGCGGGCGGTGCTGGCCGGGGTCTCGATGGGCGCTCACACGTGCCTGCGGTTCGCGCTCGAGCAGCCCGAGCGCGTGGCGGCGCTCGCCGTGATCACGCCCGGCTTCGATCCGGTCGAGTACGCCGATCCCGCGCGGCTGGCGCGCTGGGACGCGCTGAGCGACGCGCTGCGCGACGGCGGGATCGAGGCCTTCGCCGAGGCCTTCGGCGTGCAGCGGATGCCCGAGCGGTGGCGTGAGACGGTGGGGCGGGCGCTGCGCCAGCGGATGGAGGTGCACGAGCACCTCGATGCCGTTGCCGACGCCCTGCACCGGGTGCCGCGCTCGGCGCCCTTCGACGACCTGCACGCGCTCGAGCAGATCGAGTGCCCGGCCGTCGTCATCGGTTCGCGCGACGAGGCCGATCCCGGCCATCGGCTGGAGCTCGCATCGCTCTACGCCGAGCTGCTGCCGGCCGCGCGGTTCGTCGTCGAGGACGAGGGCGCCGCCCCGCTGGCCTGGCAGGGCGGGCGGGTGTCGAAGCTCATCGCCGGGCTGGCGGCGGGGGTGAGATGAGTCGTCGGCGCTATTCGCGTGCACGGTGAGCCACCCGCCCGCGGCCCTCAACGACGATCGACCCCGGACGCCGTGAGGCGTGCCGGGGCCGAGGAAGTCGGTTGGCGCGGCCGGTCGCGTGAGCCGGACCGAAGACCGCGGATGAGTCAGCCGTTCAGCGACTTCTTGAGCGCGGCCGCCGACGAGAACTTCGCAGCCTTGCTGGCTGCAATCTGGATCGGCTCGCCGGTGGCCGGGTTACGGCCCTCGCGGGCGGAACGCTCGCTCACGCTGAACTTGCCGAAGCCTGCGACCGCGACCTCGCCACCGTCGGCGAGTTCTGCGGCGATCGCGTCGAAGGTGGCGTCAACCGCGCCCTTTGCGTCAGAACCGCTGAGACCGGTGTCCGAGGCCACCTTCTGTGCGAGCTCCTGCTTGGTCATTGAGTGCTCCCGTCTCGAGTACAGATGGCGCTTACGCTAGCGGCTGCCCCGGCGGCGCGGGGCTTTTCCCTCCCTGACACCGCGTCAGGCATGGCCCCCGGGCGCCATCGCGCCAGCGGCTGCGCAGCCGCCTCCAGACGCTACCCACCCTCCCGGGGAGGGCTGCGCCCGATCGTCAGGACGGCGGCGGGAGGCGAGCGATGCCGGTGAGCAGCGCCTTGGTGGATCGATCCACGTGGATCTCCTCTCGTTCTGTGCGTCGCGCATGGGAAACCTCGGCGCGACAGATAGAGGGGTCGCTACCCGGGGTCACTGGCCGGTAAGCCCTGCCGCGCGCGGGGCGGCACGGGCAGAGGATCTTCAGCAGAATCGACTTTCGCTCAGGGCTAGGCGAAACCAAAACTTGGTTGTGCCATAATCTTGGTTCTGTCATGCCCCCGACTGTCCTTGAGCCACGACCGCTGATGGCCGCCCCCGGCGATTGCGCCGCACCCGCCCTGCCGATCGCCGAGGCGCTGCCGACCCCGCTCAGCCCGCTGCGCCGCACGCGCGCCCGCGGTCGCATCCGCGGCCGACTTGCGCTGCTGGGGCCGTCCTTCGTGGCCGCTGTGGCCGCCGTCGCCTACGACGCGCTCTTCGCGTGATGGGCAAGCGACTGACACGCCGGCGCCTGCTGGCCGCGGTGCCCGCCGTCGGCCTCGGCGCGACCGCGCTGCACGCGACGATCCCGCACTCGCACGTCACGGCCGCGGCGGCGACCGAGCACGGGGGGGCCGCGGGCGGCGCGCACGGCACGGGCGGCAACGGCCATGCGGCGTTCCGCGGCGGCGAGGTCGACCACCGCGCCAACGGCTTCGATCCCCACGAGATCCTGCGCGACTTCGACGCCGGCAAGACGAGCCGCATGGCGAACGGCCGCACGCTGCGCGAATGGACGCTGATCGCCTCCGAGCACGAGATCGAGATCGCGCCCGGCGTGACGTTCACGGCGTGGTCCTACAACGGCCGCATCCCCGGGCCGACGCTGCGCGCGACCGAGGGCGACCGACTGCGGATCAGCTTCATCAACGGCGGGCGCCATCCGCACACGATCCACTTCCACGGCATCCACCCGGCGGCGATGGACGGCATCGCGGGGCTCGGCGACGGCGAGATCGCGCCCGGCGGTCGCACGGTCTACGAGTTCGACGCGGCGCCGTACGGACTGCAGCTGTACCACTGCCACGTGCGCCCCTTGGCCGAGCACATCGCCAAGGGCCTCTACGGGACGCTGATCATCGACCCCAGGCCGTCACGCGAGAAGGCCGACGAGATGGTCATGGTCATGAACGGCTTCGACACGAACTTCGACCGCGCCAACGAGCTCTACGCGGCGAACACGATCGGCTTCGCCTACGCCGACAAGCCGATCCAGGTCAAGCGGGGCGAGCTCGTGCGGGTCTACCTCGTCAACGTCCTCGAGTACGACCTCATCAACTCGTTTCACCTGCACGGCAACTTCTTCGACTACTTCCCGACGGGGTCGTCGAAGGAGCGCAGCGAGTTCACGGACACGGTGATGCTCTGCCAGGGCCAGCGCGGGATCCTCGAGATGCGCTTCCCCCACGCCGGCAGGTACATGTTCCACGCCCACCAGTCGGAGTTCACCGAGCTGGGCTGGATGGGCTTCTTCGAGGTCTCGCCCTGATGGAAGCCGCCAACCCCGCCGCCGACGCGGCAGGCGAGCCGGCCGGCCGCGGCATCCCCTCGTGGGTGCTCGGCCTCGTGCCGCTGCTGCTGATCATCGCGGCGGTCGGCGCCTTCTCCGCGCTCGGCGGTCCGGGCCTCGGTGAGCGCACCGGCCCGCCCGCGGAGGAGCTCGCGGTCGAGCGCACGAAGCTCGTCGCCGGCGCGATCGAGCTCACCGTCCGCAACGACGGGCCCGACGCGGTCTCCGTCGCGCAGGTCGTCGTCAACGACGCCTACTCGAACTTCCGCGGCGCCGACGCGCCGATCGGGCGCCTGAGCTCCGAGACGCTCGTCATCGATCACCCGTGGAACGAGGGCGAGGCGTACTCCGTCGCGCTGCTCACCTCAAGCGGCGGGACGATCGCCCACGAGATCCCGATCGCCGTGCTGACGCCGGAGACCGACATCGGCTTCTACGGCCTGATGGCGCTGCTCGGGATCTACGTCGGCGTGATCCCGATCGCGCTGGGCATGCTCTGGCTGCCCTGGATCCGACGCATCCCGCCGAGCTGGCTGCGCGTCGTCATGGCGCTGACCGTCGGGCTGCTCGCCTTCCTGGCGATCGACGCGACGCTCGAGGGCGTCGAGCTCGCGGGGCAGGGATCGCAGGCGTTCGGCGGCGTGGCGCTCGTCTTCCTCGGGGCGGCGTTCGCCTACCTCGCGCTGACCGGCGTCGGGTCGTGGCTCGCGCAGCGCCGCCGCGCGCGCGCCGCGGCCGGCGCCTCCGGCTCGACGCTCGCGCTGCTCATCGCCGTCGGGATCGGGCTGCACAACCTCGGCGAGGGCCTGGCGATCGGCACCGCCTACGCGACCGGCGCGCTCGCGCTCGGCGCGTTCCTCGTGGTCGGCTTCGCGCTGCACAACACCACCGAGGGCCTGGCGATCGTCGCGCCGATCGCCGACGACCCGCCGCCGCTGCGCCGGCTCGCGCTGCTCGGGCTCGTCGCGGGCGCGCCCGCCGTGCTGGGCGCATGGATCGGCGCGTCGGCGTTCAACACCTCTGTGGCGGCCTTTCTGTTCGGCGCCGGAGCGGGCGCGATCGCCCAGGTCGTCGTGCAGCTCGCGCCGTCGCTGCGCGCCGACGGCGAGCGCAACCTGCAGCCGCGCGTCGTCGGCGGTCTGGTCGCCGGCCTGGCGCTGATGTTCGCGACCGGCCTTCTCGTCATCGTCTAGGGGTGCAGATCAGGTCATGGCAACGGTACACGGCACCGGGCAGAGCAACGCGATCGAGGACTACGCGAAGTCGATCTACTCGCTGCAGCAGCGCACCGGCGGCGGCGCGGTGACGACCAACGCCCTCGCCGAGCGCTGCGGCGTGACGCCGGCGTCGGCGTCGGCGATGGTGAAGAAGCTCGCCGAGCGGGGGCTGGCGATCCACGAGCCCTACCACGGCGTGCGCCTGACGCCGGACGGCGAGCGGCTGGCGCTGGAGATGATCCGCCACCACCGGCTGCTCGAGCTCTACCTCGCCGAGCACCTCGACGTGCCCTGGGACCGCGTTCACGAGGAGGCCGAGGCGCTCGAGCACGTGCTCTCGGAGTTCCTCGAGGCGCGCATCGCGGCCAAGCTCGGCGATCCCACCCACGACCCGCACGGCGACCCGATCCCCGACCACGACCTCGTCATCGACGAGGGCCAGACGGAGGCGCTCGACAGCCTGCCGGTCGGGGCGGGCGGGCGCTTCGTACGTGTGTCGGACTCCGATCCGCAGATGCTGCGCTACCTCGACGAGCGCGGGATCGCGATCGGCGACGAATGCAGGGTGAGCGCACGCCAGCCGTTCGACGGGCCCATGACCGTCCGCTTCGGCGACGCCGAGCACGTGCTCGGCGGGACGCTGGCGCGGGCAATGCGCATCGAGCTGGACTGACCGCCGCGCGCAGCGCGATTCGCGCGATCGTGCATGCCGAGGTCTGCTCGCCGATCCCCAGACCTGCACGTTGATCACTTGACGGGCCTCGAACGCGTCGCGTACGTTGGGCGCCATGAGCGCGCCAGTGGCCCCGACGACCCCGATCACCGCCACCGGAACCGGCGACCGCAACCTCGACGGGCAGGCGATCGCGATCACCGTCTTCAGCACGATCCGGCCGTGGGGCAACGTCATCGCGCCGATCCCCGGCCGCCTCTTCCTGCCGATCCTGTTCTCGGTCACGCGCAGGATCCCGAAGCTGACGGTGACGCTGCGCCAGCTGTCGTTCATCCACTTCGCGCGCTGGTCGGTCATCACGAAGCTGCCCTACAACGGAGCGCCGCAGACCAAGAAGCGCTTTCGCTATCCGCACATGTACTTCGAGAGCAACTTCAACGGCGGGTGGGAGGAGTACATCGACGCGTTCTCGCACATCCTGACGCGCGGGATGACGGCGTTCTGGGGCAGCTCCTACGGCTTCCCCAAGCCGCTGCCGACGAAACAGTTCAAGGACTACATCCAGGTCAACGAGACCGAGGCGGCGCACTACTACTCGGCCTATCCGGAGGCCACGAGCACGATGGTCCAGCGGTCGCTGAAGCTCGACGACAAGCTCGCGCCGCTCAAGCGCAAGGCCGAGCAGATGAGTCCCGAGGAGTTCGCGAAGGAGTACCGCAGGTTCCTCACCGAAGTTCAGGACTGCCTCTGATGCCGCGCGCGGGGATCGGCAACAAGACCGGCCAGGCGTATGCCTTCATGGCGATGACGCCGATCAAGCCGGGCGAGGAGGAGGCGCTCGCGGAGTACCTGCACGGCCTGCGGGAGAGCGGCAGAGCGAGCCCGCTCGCCAAGCTGCCGCGCACGCACATGGGCCGCTTCGTGATCGTGCCGGACTTTCACAACGACAAGACCTGGAAGCAGCGCAGGGAGGAGCATCTCGACCTGCGCCATCTCATCTTCACGAGCAACCTCGACGGCGACATCGAGACCTACCTCGACGAGCTGTGCGAGAAGCTGGCGCCCGAGGCGCCCGAGATCTGGGGACGCTGCGTCGGCTGTCCCGATCCCCCCAGCGGCCAGCGCCTGAAGCACTACCTCAAGCACAACCAGATCAATACGGGCATCTTCTTCGCCGCCTACCAGGACGCGACCGTCGCGCGGGTCAGGCACTGCCTCTACGAGCGCGAGCGGATGATCGAGTTCGCGGTCTCCTCGCAGGGCCTGGCGCCCGAGGCGCTGCAGCAGGCGTTCCTGCAGGAGTTCGGGGGCGAGCGGTAGTGGCCGCGTCCCATCCGCCGGTCCATATGGACCTCGCCGACATCCAGGGCGACATCCTGCGCGCCTACGGCAACGACTACGACCACACGACGTACGCCTTCGTGCGCATCGAGTGCCCGCCCGCGCAAGCGCGGGCGTGGTTCACGGGCGTCGTCGACCACGTCACGACCGCCGAGCCGTGGCCGAAGGACACGAAGCCCCTGACGACGCTCAACGTGTCGGTCACCGCCGAGGGGCTGCGCGCGTTCGGCGTCTCGGACGCCGTCATCGGCACGTTCTCGAAGGAGTTTCGCTGCGGGATGGCCAAGCGCTCGGTGCTGCTCGGCGACGTCGGGCCCAGCGACCCGGGCACCTGGGAGAAGGGTCTCGGCAGCGGCGACGCCCACGTGCTGCTGACGATCAACGCCCAGGAGAAGAAGGACCATCAGCGCGCCCTGGGCAAGATGCGCGACGCGATGGACGACGCCGGCGGGATCCGCATCGTCTACCGGGAGGACACGGCGCTGCTGCCCGGCTCGCGCGAGCACTTCGGCTATGCCGACGGCTTCGCCCAGCCGGCGGTCGAGGGATCGAGCGACGACCGCGCCCGTGGCGGCGGCGTGCCGATGAAGGGCGGCGGGTGGCGCCCGCTCGCGCCCGGCGAGTTCATCCTCGGCTACCCCGACGAGGACACGCGCGCCGATCCCAAGCAGCGCCTGCCCAACGCGCCCGCCGCCCCGCTCGGGCGCAGCGGCACGTACATGGTCTGGCGCAAGCTCTACCAGGACGTCGCGCGCTTTCGGCGCGCCATCGGCAAGGCGGCCGAGCTGTACGAGGCCGGCGACGAGCAGATGCTGTCGGCGAAGGTCGTCGGGCGCTGGACCAACGGCGCGCCGCTGGTCAAGTACCCGACGAAGCCGCCGGCGGACTTCGACGCCAAGTCCGAGGGCGCCAACGACTTTCGCTACGACGAGGACATCGACGGGATGCGCTGCCCGGTCGGCGCGCACGTGCGCCGCTCCAACCCGCGCGACGCGCTCGGCGCGGTCAAGGGTCCGGGCGGCAAGGTCTCGGACTTCGCGGGGCACCTGAGCTTTCGCCACCGCATGATCCGCCGCGGAATGCCCTACGGCCCGCCGCTGCCGGAGGGCGTGACGAAGGACGACGGCAGCGATCGCGGGCTCGTCTTCGTGAGCTTCCAGGCGAGCATCTCGCGCCAGTTCGAGGGCGTGCAGGTGCAGTGGCTGAACGCCGGCAACATCTTCGGCCTGGGCCACGACAAGGACTTCATCCTGGGCGACCCCGACGGCAAGGGCAAGATGACCATTCAGGGCAAGCCGCCGTTCTTCCTCACCCCGCAGGATGTCTTCGTGCGCACCCGCGGCGGCGAGTACCTCTTCGCGCCGGGGTTGACGGCGCTCGCCGCACTCGCCGACGGCACGGCGGGATAGCGCCTCAGCTCGCGGCCATGGGCTTCATCGACGAGATCAAGGAGCTCGGCGCGCGGCTGGGCCACGAGAAGGACCTCCTCACCGAGAAGGTGACCGACCGGGTCGCGCAGATCGCCGACTCCGAGTCCAACGAGGGCTTCGCGATCATGCGCCGCCTCGACCCGATCGTCAGCGCCGGGCCGATCACGATCGTCGCGCTCAACGAGGACGTCAAGGAGGTCCTCGGCGACCCGGCGCGCTTCACGGCGCACCTCTACGGCCCGAAGATGGAGGCGATCACCGGGCCGTTCATCCTCGGCGTCGACGACACGCCCCTGTATCACCACGACCATGCCGCGATGGACCGCGCGGTCACCCGCGAGGATCTGCCGCGGCTGGCGCGCTCGATGTACGAGAAGGCCGGCGAGCTGGTCGCCGAGCGCCGTGACGAGGGTGAGATCGACGTCGTCTCGCAGCTCGCCGACCCGGCGCTGGACCACGTCGTCGCCGAGTACTTCGGGACGCCGGGACCGGACACGCCGACGCAGCTGCGCTGGTCGCGCAGCGTCTTTCACGAGCTGTTCATCAACGTCAACAACCTGCCGACGGTGCGCGAGCGCGCGCACGCCGACGCCGCGCGGTGGCGCCCGCACCTCGATTCGCTGATCGACGCCCGCAAGGCGCAGCTGCAGGCCGGCGAGGACGTACCCGACGACGTGCTGACGCGGCTGCTGCGCTACCAGGACGAGGGCGAGCCGAACTTCCACGACATCGCGATCCGCCACAACATCCTCGGCAACATCACGGGCTGGATCCCGACGATCTCCAACGCCTTCGCGCGGATCGTCGCGGAGCTGCTGCACCGCGAGGACGAGCTCGAGCGTGCGCAGGAGGCGGCTCGTGCCGGCGACCGCGACCTCGTGGCCGCGTACTGTTGGGAGGCCTCGCGCTTCCGGCCGCAGAACTTCGCGCTGCTGCGCTACGTGCCGCAGGACACCGTGATCGCCGCGGGCAGCGACCGCGAGACCAAGGTCAAGGCCGGCTCGACGGTCTTCGCGGCGACGCTGTCGGCGATGCACGACCCTGCCGCGATCGACGCGCCGGAGGAGTTTCGCGTCGACCGGCTGGTGAGCGACTACATGCTATTCGGCTACGGCCTGCACACGTGCTACGGGCAGCACATCGTGCGCGCGCAGATGCCGGCGCTGGCGATGGCGCTGTTCGAGGGTCCGACGCTCAGGCGCGCCCGCGGCGACAATGGCAAGCTGCGCTACAAGGGTCCGTTCCCGTCAGGACTGGCGGTCCGCTTCGCCGACTGAGGCGGGGACCACGTAGCCTGCGCGCGTGCAGGACGACCACCACCGGCGCCTGCTCAACCCGCCCGTCGTCGGCTGGGTGCTCTACGACTTCGCGAACACGATCTTCTCGTTCGTCGTCGTCACGCGCTACTTCAACGACTGGATCATCGAGGAGCGGGGCCAGCCGGACATCTACGTCGGCCTGATGGTCGCCGCCGTGTCGGTCGCGCTGATCGTCTCGCTGCCTCTGATCGGCGCGCTCGCCGACCGCAGCGGGCGCCACAAGCCGATCCTGATCGTGTTCACGCTCGTCTGCGTCGCAGCGACCGGGCTGCTCGGCGTCGTGGAGTCGGTCCTGCTCGCGCTCGTCATCGGCGGGCTGGCGACGTTCGCCTTCAACACCGCCGATTCGCAGTATCACCCGCTGCTGGGCACCGTCGCGCCGCAGCACCAACGCGCGCGCGTGTCGGGAATCGGCGTCGCGGTCGGCTTCGTCGGCAGCCTCACCGCGCTCGTCGTGGTCGGCGCGATCGCCACCGACGGCCACGCGCAGCGCGCATTCCTCCCCGGCGCGGCGCTGTTCGCAGTCTTCGCCCTGCCGCTCTTCCTGCTCGTCCGCGAGCGCGGCCGCGATGGACCGAGCGAACGCCCGGCGATCGGCCCGTTCGCCCAGCTCGCCGCGACGCTGCGCCGCGCGCGCGGCGCACCGCACGGCCGGCTCATCCTCGCGCGCTTCTTCTACGTCGACGCGATCGCCACCGTGCTGCAGTTCATGACCGTCTACGCGCGGCGCACCGGCGACTTCGACGGCGGCGACATCAACCTGCTGCTGGCGATCGCGACGGTCTTCGCGCTGCTCGGGGCGATCGGCGCCGGCCTGCTCGCCGAGCGGATCGGGCCCAAGCGGGTGATCCTCGGCACGCTGACGATCACGATCGCCGCACTCGTCATCGGCGCGGTCACGGGCTCGAGCGCGCTGCTGTGGGTGCTCGGGCCGCTCATCGGGATCGCGCTCGGCTCGCTGTCTGCGGTCGACCGCGTCTTCCTGCTGAGGCTCATCCCGCCCGAGCGCCGCGGCGAGGACTTCGCGCTCTACGCGCTCGTCGGCAAGCTCTCGTCGGGCTTTGGGCCGCTCGTGCTGTGGGGCGGCACGGTGCTCGTCGCCACCGAGCTCGGGATGTCGAAGTTCGACGCCAGCCGCCTGGCGATCATCGTGCTGGCGGGCGCGGCGCTGGCGGGCTACCTGATTCTCAGGCCGCTGCCGGAGGTGCCGGCACCGGCGGCGAAGGCGAGCCCTGTGGTGAGTTGACCCCTAAATACGGGGGTCGATTCGCCACGATCGCGCTGAGCGGCGGGATGAGTCGCGACGTCATCGCGGCGGCGACCTCGGCCGAGGCGAGGGATCGTGCGGCGGTGCTCAGGCGCCGCAGCAGCGCTTGTACTTGCGACCCGAGGCGCACGGGCACGGGTCGTTGCGGCCCGGCGGGGGCGCGGCGCCGCCGGTGCCGACCAGCGTCTCGGCCAGCGCGGCACGCAGCGTGTTGAGCTCGTCGGCATCGAGCGGCACCTCGACGTCCTTCTCGAAGCGCACCGCGGCGCCGTCGCCGGAGCGGCTGACGATCTCGAAGCCGCCCGCCGAGGCACGCCAGGCGAACGGCGGCGTGGCGATCCGCTCGCGCATCGCGCGGGCGCCGTCGGGCCTGAAGCCGTGGTTGTGCTGGTCCATCGCGCCGTCGGAGGCGACGTGGTCGAGCTCGATGACGAGCGCGGTCGGCGTGCCGAACGCGACCAGCGACAGCTCGCCGGTGATCGGCAGCCGGCGGGGGTTGCCGAGCGAGCGCCACGCCGCGAGGGCGCGGCGGCGGTCGGCGTCGCCGCCGCCGGCATCCTGGGTGTAGCGGTGCGCGCGCTCGGCGGCGCCGGGCGCGGCGGGCGAGTGGCGTGCGTTGGCGGCCATCGCGAGCGCCGCGTAGATGCCGCCGGCGGTGGCCGTCTCGCCCTCGCCTCGGGCCTGCAGCCCGGCGATCGCCTGCATGCCGGCGGTGACGGCGATCTCCACCGCCTGCGCGGCCATCGCGACGTGCGCGAGGCGCCCGAACGCGGACGTCGTCTGCGGATCGGTCGGCCCGACGGACGCGGAGAAGGCCTTGATCGCGTCGGTCAGCGCGCCCAGCTGGTCGGCCTCGGGCGCGCCGGTGCGGCGCAGCATGTCGGCCAGGCGCGACTGCGCCATCCCGGTGAGCTCGCTCTCGTCGCCGTGCTTGGTGACGGCGCGGTGGACGATGCCCTTCAGCAGCGAGACGGCCTCATCGTCCTGACCCTCGGCGAGCAGCTCGAGCGCCCGCGCGTCGGCGGCCTCGATCGACTCGGGACGCAGCTCGAGGAGATCTACCGCCATGACACCGGCCTCACGGGACGGGCTCCAGCCCGAAACCCACCACTCGTCGTGTCCCGGACGCTACCCGGCGTGGGTACCGCAGCCGCCTCCGCCACAGCAGCCCATGTCGGCCATCGCCGAGCCGACGTCGCGTTGGAAGCGGCGCTGGCCGGACGCCATGTTCGGCGTCAGGAAGGTCGAGAGGAGACGCTTGGTCTCGGTGCCACAGCTCGGGCACGCCGGTGCTGGTGCGTCGGACCGAAGAAGCTCTTCGAAGGTCTCGTCGCAGGAACTGCAGGCAAAGTCGTAGATCGGCACGCAGCGGATCGTGGCCGCCGCAGGGGCGTCTGTCAAGCGCCGGGCTTGGGCTCGTGCTCGACGGCCTGGTACGGGCGCGGATCGGAATCGTCGACCGAGACGATGCACGACGGCGGACAGCCCAGCGGCAGCAGCAGCTGCTCACCCGTCCACCACCAGGCCTCGACCTTGGCGATCATCGCGTCGGGGACGTCGAGCTCGAACACGACGCAGGCATCGGCGCCGAGCGTGATCGCCCGGTCGTAGGCGTAGTCCTGTGAGAGCGCCTTGTTGGGCGCGACGTAGGTTCCGGGCCGCAGACCCTCCGCGATGATGCCCTCGCGACAGTCGACGGTGGTGCCGTGGTAGACGATCATGGCCTGTCTCTGAGTGTGACGCATCGCCGCCCGCCGACCGGGTGCGGGGAACGGCGGCGCGGCGTGCGGTGTAGCACTCGCATGCGTATCCATACGACGGCGGCGCTGCTTGCGATCACCGGCCTCCTCGCGCTCCCCGCCGGCGCGCTCGCGGGCGGCTGGGCGACGGTCGGGCTCAGCTCGACCCCCGACGGGCTGGCGCCCGGCACGCCGTGGAACGTCGAGATCGAGGTGCTCCAGCACGGCCGCACGCCGCTGGAGGACATCCACCCCACGGTCGCGATCACGGCGGCCGGCGACCGCAGGCCGCGCACGTTCGCCACGCGACCGACCGGGCGTCCCGGCGTCTATCGCGCGACGGTGACGTTCCCGCGCGCGGGAACGTGGCGCTACGTGGTCGACGACGGCTTCACGGCGCGCCACCCGTATCCGCCGGTTCAGATAGGTGGCGGCGCCGGCGGGGCGGCTGCGGGCGCCGGCGAGCGCGCCGGAGACGACGGTGGCCTGGCGTTCGCTCGCCTCGGCCTGGCCGCGCTCGCGGCGCTCGCGGCGGCAGGGCTCGTGCTCGTGCGGGGCCGGGTGCGCGCGCGTCGCGCTCGGGGGCCCGCGGCGGCGACCGGCGCCTGACGTGCGCGGACACGGGCGCGAGGCGACCCGGGCCGGGCTGGCGGGGCTGCTCGCGGCGGTCTCCGTGCTGCTCGTCCTCGGCGGTCCGGTTCGCGACGGCAGCCGCGGGGGCGGCGCGCAGGCGGGCGCAGCCGCCGCAGCAGCGGGCGGGTCGGCCGCCGGGCGCGCCCTGTTCGCGCGGATGGGCTGCGGGAGCTGTCACCAGCTCGCGGCGGGCGCCGGCGTGGCCTCGGTCGGGCCCAACCTCGACGAGGTCCTGCCCAACTACGACGCCGCCATGCTGCGTGCGAAGATCGTCGATCCGTATGCCGCGGGGGCGAGCGAGTCGTACGCCCAGATGCCGCAGGATTACGGCTCGCGGATGACCGCCGAGCAGCTCGACGACCTCGTCGCATTTCTGCTCGCGACGACGCGCACCTGATGGCGCCGCAACGAGGGTGGGCTTCGATACCGTCCCGCCTCCATGGGCGCCACCGAAGCGAAGCGGATCTCGATCGAGGAGGCCAGGCGGCTGGTGCTCGACCGGATCTCGCGACTGGAGGGCGAGGAGGTCGCACTCGATGAGGCGCTCGGCCGCGTGCTCGCCGAGGACGCCGTCGCGCCCAACGACCTGCCGCCGTTTCACTCCTCCGCCATGGACGGCTTCGCCGTCATCGCGGTCGACACCGACGACGCGCCGGTCGCGCTGAAGGTGATCGGCGAGTCGCGCGCGGGGACGCTCGCCCAGGCCCCGCTCACGCACGGCACGGCGATCCGCGTCTCGACCGGCGCCGTCAT
The DNA here is from genome assembly GCA_038233375.1 of Solirubrobacterales bacterium. Taxonomy (GTDB): domain Bacteria; phylum Actinomycetota; class Thermoleophilia; order Solirubrobacterales; family Solirubrobacteraceae; genus CADCVQ01. Next base: position 64,471 of record JBBSMC010000001.1, on the reverse strand, counting down.
CCCCGAGGGCGCCGACGCCGTCGTGCGCCAGGAGCTGACCCAGATGGAGGACGGCGCGGTGATCGTCAACGAGGAGGTGGCCGCCGGCATCGACGTGCGCTTTGCCGGTGAGGACATCCCCGCGGGCGAGACGATCCTGCACGCCGGCACGCTGCTCGGCGCCGCGGAGATCGGTGCGCTCGCCGCCGTGAACATCGCGCGGCCGGTGGTCGTGCGCCGCCCGCGGATCGCGCTCGTCAGCACCGGCGACGAGCTGGTCTCGCCGGGTCGCGAGCTCGAGCCCGGCCAGATCCGCGACGGCAACGCGCCCGCGCTCACCGCCGCGACCCGTGCCGCCGGGGCGCAGATCCTCACGAGCGTGCGCGTCGGCGACGACCGCACGCAGACCGTCACGACGCTGGACGCCGCGCTGGAGGGCGTGGACATCGTCGTCACCGTCGGCGGGGTGTCGGTCGGCCCGCACGACCACGTGCGCCCGGCGCTCGAGCAGCTCGGCGCCGAACAGGTCTTCTGCCGCGTGAGCCTCAAGCCCGGCGGCCAGGTCTGCTTCTACGTGGCGCCGTCCGGGGAGCTCGCGTTCGCGCTGCCCGGCAACCCCGCCTCGGCGCTGACCGCGTTCCGCGTTCTCGTCGTTCCCACGATCTACGCGATGCTCGGCCGCACGCTGGAGTTCCAGACCGCGCGCGGCATCGCCGACAGCGACCTGATCGGCACGATCGGTCGCACGTCGGTCATCCGCTGCCACGCCACGATGCACGACGACGGCTGGCACGTCACGCCCAACGGCGACCAGCGCTCGCACATCCTCACGTCGATGCTCGGCCTGCCGGTCATCGCCCTGGTGCCGGAGGACTGCGAGGTCCTGCGGGCCGGCGAGCCGGTGGACATCGAGTTCGTCGGCTAGCTCGAGCTCATCGAGCCGTCGGTTCCTCGGCTATGCGCCCGGCTCCGCGCAGGCGCTCGCGCGCGCCATCGTCGCGCGAGTGCCGATCCAGGGAAGGTACGGTCCCGGCCATGGCGCGCGTGCTCATCCGCGGCAGCGGCGACGTCGGCTCGGCGGTCGCCCACCTGCTGCTGCGCAACGGCCACGAGGTGGTCGTGCACGACGTCGCGCTGCCGGCCGCGCCGCGCCGCGGGATGGCGTTCGCCGACGCGATCTTCGACGGCGTCTGCGAGCTCGACGGCATCCGCGCGCGGCTCGCCGAGCTCGGCGAGCTGGGGGCGGGGCGTCGCGGCGAGGTGCTCGTCAACGTCGCGCAGGAGCTCGGCGACGTGCTCGCCGCACTGCTGCCCGAGGTCCTCGTCGACGCGCGCATGCGCAAGCGCGCCCAGCCGGAGGGGCAGCGCGGCCTGGCGCCGCTGACGATCGGCCTCGGGCCGAACTTCGTGGCGGGCGAGGCGGTCGACGTCGCGATCGAGACGCAATGGGGCGCCGACCTCGGTGCCGTCGTGCGGGAGGGCGCGACGAACCCGCTCGGCGGAGAGCCGCGCAGCTTCGAGGGCCACGCCCGTGATCGCTTCGTCTACGCGCCCGCGAGCGGGCTGATGCGGACCGGGGCCGAGATCGCGCAGCGCGTCAGCGCGGGGCAGACCGTCGCGACGATCGGCGACGAGGCGCTGCGCGCGCCGCTGGACGGAATCCTGCGCGGGCTCGTCCACGACGGCGTGCCGGTGCGGTCCGGGGCGAAGGTGCTCGAGGTCGACCCGCGCGGCGACCTCACGAAGGTCTTCGGCATCGGGCCGCGGCCACGCCGAATCGCCGAGGGCGTGCTGGAGGCGATGCAGCCACGGTCCAGGCGTGGCCACAGCGCGGCTTGACAGCTTGAGCGAAGCGCGCGGAGCGGGCCGTGCGCGCTGACCGCGGCCTGCTCGCGGCGATCTTCGCGGGCGGGTTCTGCGGCGCGATCGCCCGCGCGCTGGTGGCTGAGGCGCTGCCCTACGAGAGCGGGCACTGGCCGTGGGCGACGCTGCTCGTCAACGTCGCGGGCGCGCTCCTGCTTGGTTACGTCATCACCCGCGTCGAGGACGGCCGCGAGCTCTTCCCGGATTCAGGCCGGCTGCTCGGGACCGGCTTCTGCGCGGCGCTGACGACGTTCTCGACATTGCAGCTCGAGCTGCTGCAGATGGTCGACGATGCCCGCTACGCCCTGGCCGCGGCGTACGCGATCGTCAGCGTGCTCGCGGGGCTCGCCGCCGTGGCCCTGACGACGAACCTTGCGCGCGCGGAAGCACGATGAGCGCTGCGCTGCTGCTGCTCGTGGGAATACTCGGCGGCGCCGGCGCGCTGGCCCGCTTGCGCGTCGACGCGGCCGTCACCGCTCGCGCCGGCCGGCGAACGGACCCGGCGAGGCGGCAACGGTTCCCGCTCGGGATACTCGCCGTCAACCTCGGCGGCGCGCTCCTGCTCGGCATCGTCGTCGGGTTCGCCGTGCACGGCGACCGCTACACCCTGATCGCGACCGGGTTGCTCGGCTCCTACACGACCTTCAGCACCTGGGTCTTCGACAGCCACCGCCTCGCGAGCGAGGGCCGGCGCGGCGCGGCCGCGCTGAACGTCGGCGCCAGCCTCGGGCTCGGCCTGCTCGCGGTCTGGCTGGGCCGCGAGCTGGGCGGCCTGTTCTGAGGCGGAACATCTCCGCGATCGCCGTGGGGGCGGTAAGCGCCGCGGTGCTAGCGCGGCGCGCCGGGCTGGTGCAGGAACGCGACGAGCCTCGGCCGTCCGCCGTCGCTGCGGCGCAGCACGACCCGGCGCAGGCCGCCGAAGTCGGTGATCTTCACGGCGTAGCCGCTCACACGGCGCGGTCGCGCCGTCGCCAGCCAGCGGCGCACGAGCGTGCGCGCCGCCGCGCACGTCAGCCCGCGGCCGCCACGGCGCACGTCGGACCCGCCGCGGCCGGGGCGCCCCAGGCCGCCGCAGCGCGCGTCGCTGCGCGGCGCCCGGATCGCCTGCCAGTCGGGCGACTCGTCGGCGTTCTCGTAGCTCGTCAGCCGGCGCGTGTCGCCGCCGCCCACTGGCATGACGTGGATATCGCCGTGCTTCTCGTCGGGTCCGCTGGTGTAGGCGAGCAGCCGCCCGTCGGGCGACCAGGCCGGTCCCTCGTCGTGGGCCGTGTTGCCGGTGAGCTGCGTCGGCTTGCTCCCGTCGGCCTGCATGACCCAGATCTCCATATCGCGCTCCGGGTTGGCGCCGGCGACGTCGGCGTCGCTCTCGAAGGCGATCTGCGTGCCGTCGGGTGACCATGCCGGGGCGGAGTCATAGGCGCCGGGGACGTCGTACAGCGTTGTGAGCCCACCGCCGCCGGCGTTCAGGGTGAAGATGGCGCGGTCGGTGTCGTCGGCAGAGAGGATCCCGGCGTACGCGACGCGGCGCCGGTCGGGCGCGAAGCTCGGGTACAGCGGCGGGTGGGGAGGGGAGAAGCGCAGCGCGGGGCGCTCGCCGAACCCGCCCATCTGCCAGATCGTCGAGGCGCGACCGGGGCCGCTGCGTCGAAAGAGGATCCCGCGGCCGTCGGGCAGCCACGACGGCTGGGTGGATGCCTGGCCGTCCGGCGTCACGGTGAGCCGGACGTGCCCGCTGCCGGCCGCCGTCATCCGCGCGACCTCGAAGTTGACCGCCGAGTCGGGCTTGTCGATCGAGTAGGCGATGTTCGTGCCGCCCGGCGACCAGTCGGGCTGGCGGTCGGTCTCGGGATTCGTCGTCAGGCGCCGCACGTCGCTGCCGTCGGGGTTGACGCTGAAGATGTCGAACTCCCTGGCCTGCGGATCGGTCCGCACGCTGGAGAACGTGATCCGGCCGTTGAAGCTGTCGGCCGGCGCGGCGACCGCGACCGCGGGGGCGCCGAAGGCCGGCGTCGACACCGCGCAGGACAGCAACGCCGCCATCAGCGCCCGCCGCGACGCGGGGCGGTCTGCGCAGGCCGTCATCACGGCCCACGATACGTCACGGCTTGCGCGCTTGAGGCATGATGCGGCCAGATGCCAGGCACACCCGAGGAGCTGACCGAGGACGAGCGCCGGCAGCTGCGGCGCGCGGGCGAGCGGCTGCGCACCGCCTCCAAGGAGCTCGAGTCGCTCGTCGCGACCGACCCGATCAAGAACCGCTGGACGCCCGAGCCGGCGCCGCCGGAGATCCTGCGCGCCGCGCGCGAGGAGCTATGGACCGCCTGGAGCGAGCTCCGGCGCGGCTACCGCGAGCTGCTGGGCTGGGAGCCGCCCGCTCCACCGGGCTGACGCTTCACGCCGCGGCGCAGGCGATAGCCGAGGAAGCGCCGTCGGCCGTCGGAGGCGTCGGCGTAGGCGCGCTCGATGCGGTGGCCGGCCTGCTCGAGCTCGAAGATCGTGTGCGCCGGATCGTCGATGCCCGCGTCGGCGAGCATCTGCTTGGCGACCGGCTCCCCGTCGGCCTCGCGCAGCACGCCGAGCAGGCGGCGCTCCGGCGAGGGGGACGCGGAGCCGTTGCGCTCGGCGTCGGCGCCGTTTCGCCGCTGGCCGCACAGCGTGAGCGTGCCGCCGCAGACGCCGCACGGAACGCCGTGGCGAATGAGGCTCTTGGCCTCCGCGCTGCTGATCACCGCCCGGCAGCGCTCGCATCTCATCAACACCGGCGAAAGCCCTGTCATGTCGATTCCCCCCCCCTTGTCCCGCGATGGGTCCGCGCCGTGGGGTCAGACCCCCGCCGCGTCCCCTGACACCTGCAACAGCCCGATCGCGCACCCACACGCTCGGCCCGATCGGAAGTATGCACCGCGAGCAGGACAAACCAAACCCTCCTGCCCAAAGATTCCCGTGAGCGGCCGGAACGTGCCCGGCCGCTCTACCGGGCGCCGCATCGGGCTGATCACTCCTGCGGGCATGACGCGCCGGCGCAGCACAGCGGACCGGCGCTGTAGCGTGGGGCCGGTGCCTCGGGTGGCCGTCGCCGGCAGCGAACTGCACTACGAACGCCGCGGCCAGGGGCCGTCGCTGCTGCTCATCCAGGGGATGGGCGCCAACGGCACGCACTGGGGCGAGCCGTTTGTGACCGAGCTCGAGCGCGACTTCGAGCTGCTCCTCTACGACCACCGCGGAATCGGTCGCAGCGCGCCGCTGCAGGGCTCCGCTGCGATCACGGTCGCGGGCCTCGCCGGCGATGCGCTCGCACTGCTCGACGCGCTCGGCATCACGCAGGCCCACGTGCTCGGCATCTCGATGGGCGGGATGATCGCCCAGGAGCTCGCTCTCGCCGCACCCGAGCGCATCCTGTCGCTGATCCTCGGTGCGACGTCGTGCGGTGGCACGCAGTCGCGCGCCACGCCGCCCGAGGTCGTGCAGCGTCTGACGACGGTCGCCCTGTCGCGCGACCGCGAGCTCATGCTGCGAACCGGCTTCGAGCTCGTCGTCTCCCGCCACCATGCCGCCGACCCGGCCCACTTCTCCGCCTTCGTGGCAGCGGCGAAGCAGTTCCCGGCGACCCTGCCGGCCCTGCTCGCCCAGAAGGGCGCCGCCGACGCGCACGACGCCTACTCGCGCCTGAGCGCGGTGCAGGTGCCGACGCTCGTCATCCACGGCGCCGCCGACGAGCTGCTCGGCGCGATCAACGGCGACCTCGTGGCCTCGCTGATCCCGGGCGCGCGGCTGGAGCTGCTGGAGGGCGTCGGGCATCTGTTCTTCTGGGAGCAGCCGCAGCGCTCGGCCGAGCTCGTCCGCGGGTTCGCGCTGGACGCGCGGGTACTGTCTGGCGCATGACGCACATCGAGGTATGCGAGCGCGGGCGGACGATCGAGTTCTCGTTCGACGACATGATGAAGTATCACGGTCCGGGCTCCCCGGGCGGCGTGGCGCAGGCGTTCAAGGTCATGGAGCGCGGGTTTGCCGTGCTGTCGCCGGACCGCGCGCCGATGCGGCGCGACGTCGCGATCAGCACGTCGTTCGGCGGTCCCGGCGCGCGCGACGGCTTCGAGGCCGTGACGCGCGCGTTCACGGGCGACCGCTACACGGTCGACGCCTCGCTGGCGCGCCCGGAGCTCGGTCGCGAGCGCGAGCGCTTCGTCTTCGTCCTCACCCTCGGCGAGCGGACCGTCACGCTCGTGGTGCGCGACGGGATCATCGATCCGCAGTTCATCGACCTCGTCCGCACCGACGGCCGGACCGACGAGCAGAACGAGCGCCTCGAGGTGCTCAAGGCCGAGCTGGCCGAGCGCACGATGGCCGCCACAGCAGCCGACGTCTACGACATCGACGAGGGCTAGATGCACGTGCTCGCAGCCCTCGGGGATGCGCCGACCGCGGCGATCGCCGTTGTGGCGATCGCGCTCGGGCTGTTCTTCGCGGCCCGTGGCCCGCGCGAGAAGCGCGCGGCGGGTGGAGCAGACGGCGATCGCGGCGGGCCGAACATGGTCACGCTGCCGGTCGCCTCCGCGCCGGAGGCCGATCCCGGGTTCGTCGGTCCCGAGGGCGACATCGTCGGGCATGGCCCGATCCGCCTGGGTGTGCATGGGCCGCTCGGCGCGGAGCAGGCGCCCGCGCCTGAGGCTGAGTCGCTGCCCACGCCCGCCCCGCTGGCCGAGCCCGTCGCTGCCGAGGCGCCGCTCCCGGAACCGGAGCCCGCGGCCGAGGCGCCGATCCCCGCGCAGCAACCGGTGCCCGCGGCCGAGGAACCGCTCGCGGCCGAGGCGCCCGCGGAGGATCTGCCACCGCCGGCCGACGAGCCGGCCGAGTCCAGGGAGCCGGCCTGGCGCATCGCCGCCCGCGTCGCGAACGACGCGGCGCACTTCCGCCAGGGCCCGATCAAGATCGGCGGCAGGACCGTCGGCAAGCGCAAGGACTAGGCGGTCGCGCAGGGCCGCCGCCACCATCGACCGCCTGAAACAACGAACCCGCCGGCGCAGGACGCCGTCGGGCTCGTGTTGCTGCGTCAATCCACCGGCCGGGCCGCCGGTGGGGATGATCGGTGGCCTGCCTTACGCCGCTTCGCGCAGCCCGGCCAGCGCCTCTTCGCCCTCGAGGCTGCGCATGGCGGCCTCCTCGAGTTGGCGGGCGCGGTCACGGGTAATGCTGAGCTCGCGGCTCGTCGCCTCGATCGAGCGTTCGCGGCCGTCGCGCAGGCCGTAGCGCAACTCCACGACACGGCGCTCCTCGCCGGTCAGGCGCCCGAGGGCGTCGGCGACCGTGCGCTCCAGCTCGCTGGACTGAGCCTCTTCGCTGGGGTCCGGGCGGTCGCTGGCGATGAAGTCGCCGAGGTTCGAGTCGCCGTCGTCGCCGATCGGCACGTCGAGGCTCGTGACGTGACGGCGTGCCTCGCGCAGTGCGAGCACGTCGGCCACCGTCATGTCGGCCGCTGCCGCGACCTCCTCGTCGGACGGATCGTGCGAGAGCTTCGCCGTCAGATCGCGCTCGACCCGCGAGAGCTTGCGCTCGCGCTGCTCGATGTGCGTCGGAAGGCGAATCGTCCGCGACGTGTTGGCGAGGCCGCGCTGGATGCTCTGGCGAATCCACAGCGTCGCGTACGTCGAGAACTTGAAGCCCTTGCGCCAGTCGAACTTCTCCGCGGCGCGGATCAGCCCGAGCGTGCCCTCCTGGACGAGGTCGCCCAGCGGGAGCCCAAGACCCTGGTAGCGACGCGCCTGGGAGACGACGAGGCGCAGGTTCGCGTTGATCATGCGGTCCTTGGCATCGACGTCACCGCGCTCGATGCGCTTGGCCAGCGCGATCTCCTCGGCGGCGGTCAGCAGCTCGTAGCGCGACGCCTGGTTGAGGAACGTCTGCAGCGAGTCGGCGGTCATCTCCGCCTGGGCGCGCGCGGTCTGGCGTGCCGATTCCTCAGCGGGAGTCCGTCGCTTGGGGCGCTTCGGGGGGGCGCTGTGTTCGCCTCGACGGCGCGCGCTCGTTGTCGTAGTCCTAGCCATGCGATCCCTTTCAGACGTGTCCACGCGCCGTGTTCGCGACCCACCTAGACCCGTCAGCTCGTTGCCACCCCGAAGGCGGCACGTCAGAAGAGGGGGGAGGAGGCGGTCGAGCGAGTGGGAGGGGGTTCCCACACGACGCCGGAAAGAATCGTACCAGATGATTGCGCAAGCAACAAATCAGGCGCGATACCCTCTGACGGTCTGCGTCGTACCCGCATGTTCGAGCAGGCTCACATGTGCGGACGCCAGCGTGCCTGCCGTGTTGGCGACGGGCGCTGACGAGCATAGCGGCGCGGGCGCTCGCAGCCAAATCCGACGGCCGCGGCGATCGCGGGCACGATCACCTCGAACCGACCTCCGCCGGAGGCCCGGCCACGGCCAGGCTCAGCCCAGCGCCAGCAGCTCGAACGTGATCGCGCCGTCCGCGATCGTGGCGAGGCCCATCGTGTGTGCCGGCGCCCGGCGCCGCTCGGTGGGGGAGCCGGGGTTGAAGATCTGAAAGCCGCCGAGCTCGGCGTGCTCGGGCATGTGGGTGTGGCCGAAGACGACGGCGTCGCAGCGCGCGAACGCGGCGCGCAACCGCTCGACCCGGCCCGCGGCCCGGCCCGGGATGTGGACCATGCCGATGCGCGCTCCGCCGAGCTCAAGCTGCAGGCGCGCGGGCACGAGCCGGCGCACGGCCTCCGTGTCGACGTTGCCGCTGACCGCGTGCAGCGGCGGGCCGAGCGAGCGCAGCAGCTCGAGCACCGCGACGTTGATGAGATCGCCGGCGTGCAGGATCGCGTCTGCCGCGCGGCAACGCTCGAGGCAGGTGTCCGGGATGGCGCGCGCGCCGCGCGGCATGTGCGTGTCGCTGATGATCGCGAGCTGCATTCGTTCGCAGGTTCGCAGCACGCGCGGGGTACCGTCGCGGCGTGGCCTCCTCCTCCTCCTCCTCCTCGGGACTGACCGTCGCCGTCACCGGCCCGACCGGGACGTTCGGGCACGGACTGATCCCGCTGCTGCAGGCCGACCCCCAGGTCGCTGCGATCACCGGCATCGCCCGGCGCCCGTTTCGTCCGGCCGCCAACGGCTGGACGAAGATGACCTACCGCGAGGGCGACGTCCGCGAGCGCGCCGCGCTCGAAGCGGCGTTCGCGGGCGCCGACGCCGTCGTGCACCTCGCCTTCAACCTGACCGGCCGTGCCGATCGCGCCACGCTGCGCGCGATCAACGTCGAGGGGACGATGAACGCGTTCGCGGCCGCCGCTGCGGCGGGCGCGCGGCGCTTCGTCTACGCCTCGTCGGTCGCGGCCTACGGCTTCGCCTCCGACAACCCGATCGGGATGACCGAGGATTGGCCGACGCGTCCCGCCGAACACCTCTTCTACGCCCAGGAGAAGGCCGAGATCGAGCGCCTGCTGCACGATGCGGCGGCCGCGCATCCCGAGCTCGCGCTGTACCTCGTCCGCCCGCCGATCGTCCTCGGGCCGCACGCCATCGGCGCGAAGACGTTCCTGCCGGCGCCGCTCGAACCGCTCGCCCGGCGGATCGCCGGTCTCGCGCTGCGAACGCCGGTCGCGCTGCCCGTGCTCGTCGCGCCGCTGGCGCTGCAGTTCATCCACGAGCAGGACGTCGGTGAGGCGTTGCGCCTCTGCGTCCTCGGCGCCGGCCCGCCGGGCGCCTACAACATCGCCGGCGACGGTCAGCTCACGGCCGTCGACGTCGCGCGCGAGCTGGGCCTGCGGGCGATCGCCGTGCCGCAGGCGCCGGTCCAGGCCGCCGCCCGCGTGCTGGCCGCGCTGCCGTTCGCGCCGCCCGCGTTCGGCTGGACCGAGGCGTTCGCGAGCCCGGCGATCATGGACAGCGCGAAGGCGCGGCTCGAGCTGGGCTGGCGTCCGCGCTGGACGGGTCTCGAGGTGCTGCGCGAGACGCTCGCCGCGCAGCGCGACGGCTGACCAGCCGGCTCGGGCTCAGGCGCCGGCGCCGGCCCGCGCGAGCACGCGCAATGCGGCCACGCGCACGGCCTCGTCGAGCATCTGCCCGTCGAGCGCGACGGCCCCGGCGCCGCCCTCGCGCTCGGCCGCGGCGAGCGCATCGATGACCGCGCGCGCCTGCTCGACCTCCTCGTCGGAGGGGGTGAAGAGCTCGTTCAACGCCGCCACCTGCGCCGGGTGGATCGCCCACTTGCCGTCGAAGCCCATCTCGCGGGCGCGCTCGGCGGCGGCGGTGAAGCCCTCGTCGACCGTGATCCCGAGGTACGGACCGTCGATCGCGGCGAGATCATGGGTGCGGGCCGCGACGAGGATCGCGTCCTGGATCGAGCGCCAGGAATCGAGCTCCGCGCGCGCCCCCGCGGCCCGGCCGAGCGACGCCGACAGGTCCGCGTAGCCGAGGATCAGCGAGTCCAGCCGCGGCGAGGCGCCGGCGATTTCGTCCAGGTGCGCGACGCCCGCGGCGGTCTCGATGAGCGCCTGCACGCGCAGCGGCGGACGTCCGGTCCGGGCCGCCGCCTCGGCGCCGTCGAGCAGCCGGTCGACGAACTCGAGGTCGCCGCGGCTCTCCACCTTGGGGATGATGATCGAGTCCGGGCCGCGCTCGGCGCAGGCCATCGCGACGATGTCCGAGTGACACCACGGCGTGCGTGCCGCGTTCACGCGCACGCTCGTGCGCACGCCCTCCCACTGCGGCTCGCGCAGCGCTGCGACGACCGTCCCCCGCGCCTCGTCCTTGGCCGACGTGGCGACGGCGTCCTCGAGGTCGATGATGACCTCGTCGGCGCCGCGCAGGGGCGCCTTCGCGAGCATCGAGGCCGACGAGCCGGGGACGGAGAGGCACGAGCGGCGGGCGGTGGGGGCGGCGGTGGCGGACATGCGCGGCAGAATATTGCGCACCCCGCGGGCGGCCGCTCAGGGCTTGCGACAGAGGTACTGGGCGAGCATGCGGTCATCGCTGTAGGTCGCGTCGACGATCTCCAGGCCCGCGCGCACGATCATCGGCTCCAGCAGCCACGTGAACGTCGAGTTCTCCTCGCGCACGTGCTCGGCGATCTCCGCCCGCGTCCAGCCCGCCTCGACGTCGGCCGCCATGAGCTTCGTGATCCACGCCTCGATGCAGTGCTCGGCCTCGTCCGGTCCGAAGCCGTACACGACGTCCGACAGGCGCAGCACGCCGCCCGGGCGCAGCATGCCGGCGATCCGGCGCAGCGCGATCGCCTGCCAGAAGTCCGGCAGGTGATGCAGCGCGAAGCGGCTGTAGACGACGTCGGCCGGCTCGCCCGCGTGCTCGTAGGTCAGAAAGCCCGCATCGACCGTCTCGACGTTGCTCGCAGCACCGGAGGCGGCGAGCTTCTCGCGCAGGCGCCCCAGCATGAGCGGCGACACGTCCACCGCGACCACCCGCCCGCACACCGCCGCGGCCGCCACCGCGAACTGGCCGGTGCCGGTGCCCAGGTCCACGACCGTGGAACCCGGCCCGAGGTGTCCCGCCGCCTGCAGCAGGGCGACCTCCGCGGCCGCTGCGGCGTCCATCTTGGCGTCGTAGCGCCGCGCGTGCTGCTCGTCGAAGTGCTCGCGGCCGGCGTGGGCGCGCTCGTCGAGCCACCACGAGTCCGAGTCGCTCGGCGCCATCTGTGCCCTCAGGCCGGCCGCACCGATGCGATCGCCGGCAGTCGCTGCGCGACGCCGAACCAGCTGCGGCCCGCGTCGACCGAGCCGAAGATCTCGCCCGACGTCGCGCCGAAGTACAGCTCCAGCGCGTCGCCCTCGCCGGCCGCGGCGAAGGATTGGCGCAGCACGGACAGATAGGCATCGCCTTGAGGCAGGCCGTCGTCGCGCGGCGTCCACGTCGCGCCCGCGTCACGCGTCTCGTAGACGACGACGCGCCCGTCGGTCACGCGGTCCGTCGTCGTGACCGGGATGACGTAGGCGCTGTCGGGATCGGCCGGGTCGAGCACGACCGGAAAGCCGAAGTCGTGGGGAAGGCCGTCGGCGATGTCGGTCCACGACGCGCCTGCATCGTCGGAGCGGTAGACGCCGCCGTGAAACTGCAGGAAGAGCCGCTCGGGGCGCCGCTGCGCTCGCTCGAGGTGGTGCACGCAGAGGTCGATCGCCGTCGGGCGCGCCTCCTCGGGCAGGTAGTCGGCGACGATCCCCTCGTTGCCGTGTGCCCACGTCTCGCCGCCGTCCTCGGTCAGCCAGACCCCGGCGGCGGAGATCGCCAGCGCGAGGCGCTGCGGGTCGCCCGGCCAGGGGACGATCGAGTGCACCGACAGCCCGCCGGAGTCGCGCCGCCAGCGCGGCCGCGTCGGGTGCTCCCACAGCGCGCGGTTGAGCTCCCACGTCTCGCCGTCGTCGCGGCTCTCGAACAGGACGCCGGGATCGCCGCCGGCGTAGACGAGCCCAGGCGCCTCGCCGGGGACGATCACCCACACACGCTTGAGCGCGTCCTTGCCGCCCCTGGGCAGCGCGACGCCGCGCGCGGGCTGCCACTCGTCCTCGAGGTCGTCGGCGAACCAGATCCGCGGCCCCCAGAACGGGGACGTGACCGCGGCGAACAGCCGCCCGCTGCGAGCGTCGCGCATGGCGTAGTCGACCGGCTCGCCGACGAACGCCCGGATCTTCACCTCGAACCGCGATCCCCTCTCGCCCTCGAGCACGAAGAGACCCTTGCGGGTCCCCACGAGCAGCTCGGTCATGCGCGCTCGAACAGCGGTGTCATCCGCCGGATATCGCGGGCAGGATCTCGATCTTGTCCTTGTCCTCGATCGCCGTGTCCGGCTCCGCCGGCTCGCCGTTGACGAAGACGTTGATATGGCGGCGCAGCTCGCCGCGCTCGTCGAGGATCCAGCCCTCGAGTCCCGAATGGTCCTGCTCGAGCTGTTGCAGGAGCTCGGTCACGGTGCCCGCCTCGACATCGAGCTCGGACTCACCGCCCGCAAGCTTCTCCAGCTGTCCTCGAAGTCGTACGATCGCCATGGCGCAATCTTAGTGCTGACCGCCGAAGGTTTCGGCCGGGAGTACTCAGCTTCCCCGGCAATTCGCCGTCCGAACCCGGCGCACGACGAAGGCGATCCAGGCGCGCGGGCTCATCCTGGGCGGTTGATCATGTGGTTCGCCGTCGACTCGAGGTAGCTCCAGAGCTGCTCACTGTGGGGCGCGGCGAGGCCGGCCTGGCCGACGGCGACGCGCATCGCGCGCAGCCAGGCGTCGCGCTCGGCGATGCCGATCGCGAAGGGGTGGTGACGCATCCGCAGGCGCGGGTGGCCGCGTTCGTCGGAGTAGGTCGTCGGGCCGCCCCAGTACTGCATCAGAAACAGGCGCAGGCGATCCTCGGCGGGACCGAGGTCCTCGTCGGTGTAGACAGCGCGCAGGATCGGGTCGGCGGCGACCTCGGTGAAGAAGCGCGCGACGATCCGGCGGAAGGCCGGCTCGCCACCGATCGCCTCGTAGAAGCCCGTCGCGGGGGGCGTCGGCACGGTCGGAAGCGACATGCTTCGATCGTACCCAGGGCGCTCGCGCTGCCCGCCGCGGGCAGGCACCCCCCCCGACCTGTACCCGATCCACCCCCCACACGGGGGGAACCCCTGTTCGGACTATGGATCCGGCGCAACGGTAAGGGTGTGTTCGATTCAAGCCCCACTGCCATCCTGTTCCCCGGACAGGGCAGCCAGAACAAGGATATGCGCGCCCTCGTGGCCGCAGTACGTCCCGATCTGCTCGACGCGGCAATCGAGCTCATCGGTGAAGACCCCTTTCCCCGCGTCGACGAGTCGACGCGGTTCGCCCAGCCGGCGATCCTCTGCGCGTCGCTCGCGAGCTGGACCCGGTTTCGCGGCTACGTGGACCCGATCGCGCTGGCCGGCCACTCGCTCGGCGAGTTCTCGGCGCTGGCGGCCGCGGGCGCCATCCTCGACCACGACGCGCTGCGCCTCGTCGTCCTGCGCGGCGACCACATGGCGAGCTCCGGCGAGGCGTCCGGCGGCGGCACGATGCTCGCCCTGCTCGGCGCCTCGCCCGAGGCGGCGGCCGTGCTGGCCGAGCGCCACGGCGTGAGCCTCGCCAACGACAACGCGCCCGGCCAGTCCGTGCTGTCGGGGTCGCCCGATGATCTGGACGCCGCGCGCGCCGACGCCGAGGGTCAAGGCCTGCGTGCGCTGCCGCTTGGCGTCGCCGGCGCCTTCCATTCGCCGCAGATGCAGGGCGCCGTGGCGCCGTTCAGCGCCGCGCTGCGCGAGGTCAGCTTCCAGGAGCCCGAGATCCCCGTCATCTCCTGCGCCACCGCGCGGGCGTTCGTCGATCCCGCCGCCGAGCTCGCCCACGCGCTCATCGCCCCGGTGCGCTGGCGCGAGACGATGGAGGCGCTCGACGACTTCGGCAGCGAGTTCTACGTCGACGCCGGCCCCGGGCGCGTGCTCTCCAAGCTCGCGCCGCGCAACATCAAGGGTGCGAGCGCCGTCACCGCCGAGGCGCTGCTGGAGGAGATCGGTGCACGGGTCTAGGTTGCTCGCCGAGCCGGCTGCGGCCGATCCCCGCGGGCGGCCCTCGGGCCGTCGAAGCGCGGGCATCGCCGGCTTCGGCCGCGCGCTGCCGGCGACGATCGTCGACAACGCGCCGATCGCCGCGCGCATCGGTGTCGAACCGGCGTGGATCGCGAAGCGCACCGGCATCTCGCAGCGCCGCCGCAGCGAAGAGGGCGAGGGGCTGACCGAGCTGGCCATCGAGGCCGGCGCCCGCGCGCTCGCCGCCTGCGGCATGGCCGCGGCCGACGTCGACGCCGTGCTCGTCGCCACCTCGTCGGCCGACGACGTCGTCCCGCAGGCGGCGCCGCTCGTCGCCGGCGCCCTCGGCGCCGACCGCGCGATGTCGTGGGACGTCGGTCTGGCCTGCACGGGCTTTCTCGCCGGGCTGCAGCAGGGCGCCGCGTTGATCGAGAGCGGTCGCGCCAGCGCCGTCCTGCTGATCGGCGCGGACATCCTGACGCGCTACACCGATCCCGACGACCGCCAGACGGCAGCCCTGTTCGGAGACGGCGCGGGCGCCGCGCTGCTCGTGCCCGGCGGCGCCGGCAGCATCGGCCCCGTCGTCCTCGGCGGCGAGCCCCAGCGCGACGTGCTCTTCATCGACCGCGCCGAGAACCTCGTCCGGATGGACGGCCGCTTCGTCTACCAGCACGCGGTCGACCGCATGGAGCACGCCTGCCGCGAGCTGCTGGAGATCGCCCAGCTGGAGATCGGCGACGTCGAGCTCGTGATCGCCCATCAGGCCAACGGGCGGATCATCAACGCCGTCCGCGAACGCTTCGGCCTCGACCCTGCCCGCGTCGCCGACTACGTCGCCGACCTGGGCAACACGTCGGCCGCCTCGATCCCGCTCGCACTCTCGCTGGCGCAGGATGACGACCGCCTTCCCGAGCGCGGACACGTCCTGCTGACCGCCTTCGGCGCCGGGTTCTCCTGGGGCGCCGCACTACTCACGTTTGGAGACATCACATGAGCACCACCGCTACGACGAACGGACATGAACCCGCGGTCGCGCAGGCCACCCGCGACGGCTGCCGCCCCGACGGCGCGGTCATCCTCGTGACCGGCGCCTCGACCGGCATCGGCGCTGCGATCGCCCGCGAGCTCGCCGCCGGCGGCTGGGCCGTCGCGGCCGGCTTTCGCTCGGACGCCGATGGCGCCGCGCGCACGGTCGACGCGATCGAGCAGGCCGGCGGATCGTCGCTCGCGATCGGCGGCGACGTCTGCGACCCCGAGGCGATGGCCGATCTGCTCGCCGAGGCGCAGGAGCGCCTCGGCCCCGTGCTCGGCCTCGTCAACAACGCCGGCGTGCGCGCCGACGGCCTCGCGATCCAGATCGACGACGACCAGTGGGATCGCGTGCTGGACACGAACCTCAGCGCCGCCTTCAAGCTCACCCGCAGCGTGATCCGGCCGATGATGAAGGCGCGCTTCGGGCGCGTCGTCAACGTCGCGTCCGTCGTCGGGCCGCGCGCCAACGCCGGCCAGGCCAACTACGCGGCCGCGAAGGCCGGGCTGATCGGCATGACGAAGACGATCGGCGTGGAGATCGCGCGCAAAGGCGTGACGGTCAACGCCGTCGCCCCAGGCTTCATCGAGACCGAGATGACGGCCGACGTGCCGAAGGACGTGCTCGCGGCCGTGCCCGCGCGCCGTGCCGGGCGTCCGGACGAGGTCGCCGCCGCCGTGCGCTTCCTCGCCTCCGACGCCGCCGGCTACGTGACCGCCACGACCCTGTTCGTCGACGGCGGCATGAGCGCATGAGCACGCTCGCCCTCGTCGAGCAGACCGCGGAGAAGCTCACCGCGCTGGAACGCCTCGAGACGCTCTGCGATGCCGGCTCGCTGCAGGTCATGCGCAGCGAGGTCCGCGGGCGGCGGATGGGCGACCGCACGAGCCCCAACGACGGCGTGATCGGCGCCACCGGCCTCGTCGGCGGCCGCCCGATCGCCTGTTACGCCCAGGATCCGTCCTACATCGGCGGGTCGCTCGGCGAGGTCCAGGCCGAGACGATCTGCCGCGTCCTGCGCAGCGCCGGCCGCGCGCGGATGCCGGTCGTGTCCTTCATCGAGTCCGCCGGCGCCCGCCTGCAGGAGGGCGTCGCCGCGCTCGCCGGCTACGGGCGGATCTTCAACGAGAACGTCGCGCTGTCCGGGCAGGTGCCGCAGATCTCGGTGATCTGCGGGGCATCGGCGGGCGGCGGCTCGTACTCGCCCGCGCTGACGGACTTCGTCGTGATGACGCAGGCCGCGTCGATGTTCCTCACCGGCCCCAGCGTCGTGAAGGAGGTCATGGGCGAGGACGTCGACGCGGCCGAGCTCGGCGGCACGAAGGTCCACGACCGAAACGGCGTCTGCCAGATCGGCGCCGAGAGCGACATCGAGGCCGTATGGCTCGTGCGCGAGCTGCTCGAGCACCTGCCCCAGCACGCCACCGAGGCTCCGCGGCGCATGCCCGTCATCGCGCCGGCCGAGGGCCCGTCCGACCGCGCCGTGCCCGACGAGAAGCGCAAGGTCTACGACGTGCGCGACGTGGTGCGCACGCTCGTCGACGGCGGGCGCCTGCTGGAGATCAGCCCGCGCTGGGCGCGCAACATGCTCACCGCTTTGGCCCGCATCGACGGCCGCACGGTCGGCATCGTCGCCAACCAGCCGCGTTACCTCGGCGGGGTGCTCGACGCCCAGGCCGCAACGAAGGGCGCGCGCTTCGTGCGCACGTGCGACCTCTACGGGATCCCGCTCGTCGTGCTCGTCGACACGCCCGGCTTCCTGCCCGGCACGTCGCAGGAGAGGCTCGGCGTCATCCGCCACGGCGCGAAGCTCGTCCACGCCTTCAGCGCGGCGACGGTGCCGCGCGTGACCGTCGTGTTGCGCAAGGCCTTCGGCGGCGCGTTCATCGCGATGAACAGCCGCGAGCTCGGCGCCGATCTCGTGCTCGCCTGGCCGCAGGCCCAGCTCGGCGTGATGGGTGGCCCGCAGGCGGTCGATCTGGTCCAGCGCCGTGCGATCGCGGCGGCTGACGACCCGGCCGCGGAGCGTGCGCGCCTGGCGCAGGAGTACGAGCGCGACTCGCTCACCGCCGAGGTGGCTGCCCGTGAGGGCGTCGTCGACGAGGTCATCGAGCCGTTCACGACGCGCGTCCGGCTGGCGGCGGCGCTGCGGATGCTCGACGGCGCGCAGCGTACGGTCTCGCCGAACCGCAACATCCCCCTGTAGCGCGAGCAGCTCAGCCGGCTGCCGTCCAGGAGGCCATGACGCCGCTCTTCTCGGCGGCGCGCAGCTCGTTGAGGCCGCCGAGCGGCTCGCCGTTGACGAGGATCTGCGGGTAGCTCTCCAGGCCGGTCAGCTCGGTGAGCTGTGCCTGCAGCTCGGGGTGGTCGCTGAGGTTGACGTCCTCGAACGGGACGCCGCGCTTGCTGAGCAGCCCCTTCGCGTGCTCGCAGTACGTGCAGGAGTCGGTGGAGAAGACGACGACGCGGCTGGCCATCGATGGAGTATTGCGCGGCAGGGCGCCTCGATCGGGATGCGCCGACAGCGGACCGCTCCGGAGGTGTGCCGAATGAGCCTCGGCCGGCGCGGCTGATTCGACACACCCCCGGCGCATCGGCAGCATGACCACGTCGAGGAGGCAGCGGCGAAGTGCCGCGCCGAACGTGCCGGTAACGCGCTGAAGGTCGCCGATGAACGCCGCGAGCGCGCGGCGAAGGTGCTCGCCGATGCCGGCGAGGCGCTCGACGCGGCGCAGGCCGAGGCGCGCGAGGCGCTGCGCGCGCAGGAGGAGGCACAGGCGAAGCTCGACGCGCTCTGAGGGCGCGCACCGCTCCTCATCGGGCGGCCGGGCGGGCGCTCGCCTCGGACGTCAGCGCGGCCCGGACGCGCGCGCTGCGTGGTCCGGCGGCCAGACGTCTGAACAGGCTAAGGGTCGTCGCCCGCCGGCTCCGGATCGGGCACGGTGCGGTGCCACACGACCTGCTGGGGGAACGGGATCTCGATCCCCTCGGCGTCGAAGGCCTCCTTCAGGCGCTGGCGCAGCTGGCGGCTGACGTTGTACTGGTCGGCCGGGCGCGTCTTGACGACGAGGCGGATGACGATCGCGTTCGGGCCGAGGCGCTCGACGCCCCAGACCTCGGGCTCCTCGAGGATGTCCTCGCGCTCGTGCCACAGCTCGTCGGCGACGCCCTTGATGACGCTCTTGGCCTGCTCGATGTCGGTGTCGTAGGCGACCTCGACGTCCAGCAGCGCCCGCGACCAATGCTGACTCTTGTTGCCGACGCGGCGGATGTCGCCGTTGGGGATGTGCCATACCGTGCCGTCGACGGAGCGCAGGCGCGTGGTGCGCAGCGAGACGGCCTCGACGGTGCCCGCCGTCTGCTGGTCGAGGTCGACGATGTCGCCGACGCCGAACTGGTCCTCGACGAGGATGAACATCCCCGACAGGAAGTCCTTGACGAGCGATTGCGCGCCGAAGCCGAGCGCGATCCCGACGATCCCGGCGCCGGCCAGCAGCGGCGCGAGGTTGACGCCGAACTCGCCGATGATGAGAAAGCCCGCGATCGTGAAGATGACCGCCGTGGCGATGCTGCGCAGGACGCTCGTCAGCGCGCTGATGCGCTGCTCGGCGCGCAGGCTGATGTCGCCGGGCTGCAGCAGTGCGGCCGGCGTACGCCGCCGCAGCGAACCGAGCCGTTCGTGCACGGCGCCGGAGTGCAGCGTGCGCAGGGTGCGCCTGATCGCCCGGCTGACGAGCTTGTTGACGACGTAGGCGACGAGCAGGATGACGATCGCGGTCAGCGTCGCGCCGAGCGCCTTGTCGGCGAGCTCCGCGAGCCCGCGGTCCTCCGTCCACTCGAACACCTCGCGACAGAAGAAGCCGGCGTCGTCGCCGCACGCGTCGCGTAGTGCCTCGGGCGTCACCGCTGATAGCGGGTGCAACACAGCGAGCGACACGCTACCAACCGCCCCGCGAGGATCTTCGCAAGCCGTTAACAACCCCATCTAGACTCAGCCGATGGCCGTCGCCGTCGCCCGCGAGCTGTCCGGACCCGCTCGGCTCGGCCGGCGCACGAAGCTGATCGTCAAGACGCTCGCCGTGGGGCAGATCGCCGTCCTCGACCACCGCGACCTCGATCGAGTCTCTGCCGAGGACCTGATCGGGGCCGGCGTGCTGGCGGTGCTCAACTGCAGCTCGTCGTCGACCGGCGCCTATCCCAACATGGGGCCGCTGCTGCTCGTCCAGGCCGGGATCCATCTCGTCGACCTGCCCGACGACATGCTCTTCAAACGGCTCGAGGACGGCGACGCGATCACGGTCCGCGGCGGCCGCGTGCTGCGCGAGGGCAAGGTCATCGCGACGGGGGAGGTCCAGGAGCCGGCCGCCGTACGCTCGGCCACCGACGAGCGCCGACGCGAGATCGGCGACGCGCTCGAGGCCTTCGCGCGCAACACGATCGAGCACATGCTCGAGGAGCGCGAGCTGCTTTCCGGGCGCATCGAGCTGCCGCGCTTCGCGACCGACTTTCGCGATCACCCGGCGCTGATCGTCGTGCGCGGCGTCGACCACGAGAAGGACCTGCGGATGCTGCGGCCCTACATCCGCGACGTCAAGCCGAGGATCATCGCCGTCGACGGCGGGGCCAACGCGCTGCTCGCCGCCGGCTTCAGGCCCGACATGATCGTCGGCGACATGGACTCCGCCAGCGACGTCGCGCTGAAGTGCGGCGCCGAGCTTGTCGTCCACGCCTACCCCGACGGCCGCGCGCCCGGCCGCGAGCACCTCGAGGAGCTCGGCCTGCCCTTCAAGCTCGTGCCCGCCCCCGGCACGAGCCAGGACGTCGCGATGATCATCGCCGCCGAGAAGGGCGCCGAGCTGATCGTCTCGGTCGGATCGCAGTTCAACCTCGTCGAGTTCCTCGACAAGAACCGACGCGGGATGGCGTCGACGTTCCTCACCCGCCTGCGGCTCGGCGAGATCCTCGTCGACGCCAAGGGGGTGAGCCGGCTGTACCGGCCGCTGCCGGGACGCTCGCCCGTCGTCTTCGTCGTGGCGGCGGGTCTCGTCTGCCTGCTGGCTATCGTCGTGCTGACGCCGTCGCTGCGTGATCTCGCCGACCTGATGTGGCTCAAGCTCGAAGTCGTTCTCGGGCTCGAGTGAGCCGCCACCGCTGAATGTTCGACTCCCGTTACCACGCCCTGTCTCTGGCAGCGGTCTTCATCGCGCTCGTCGTCGGGCTGCTGCTCGGCGTGGCGATCGGCGACAAGGAGCTCGTCTCGTCGGCGCGCGAGGAGCTGCGCAGCTCGCTGCGCGCCGACGTCCGCCAGGCCGACCAGGAGCGCGACGAGGCCAGGGCGCTCCTGCGCGAGCAGGAGCGGTTCGCCGACGACGCGTACCCGATCCTCACCAAGGACCAGCTACGGGGCCAGCGCATCGGGCTCGTCGTCCTCGGCGACGACGACGGCGCGCCGGACATGATCCGCCGGTGGCTCCAGCCGACCGGCGCCGACCTGTCGCTCGTGGCCGTCTTGCGCGAGAACGTCGAGCTCGACGCGCTCGCCGAGCGCGCCCGCGGCACGCGCTATGCGGACATCGCCGAGGATCCCTCGCTGCTGGACGACCTCGGCCGCCGTGTCGGGATCCAGATGGTGCTCGACGGCAGGCTCGTCGGGCAGCTGCGCACCGTGCTGCTGCAGTCGTTCAGCGGCCGCTTCGGCGGGCTGGACGCCGTGATCGTCATGCGCCCGAAGACGAAGCCCAAGGACGAGGACACGGCCAGGCGGCTCGCCGAGCTGCAGGACGGCATCGCGCGCGGCCTCGTGCAGACCGGCGTGAAGGTCGTCGGCGTCGAGCGCCGGGCAAGCGATCCGTCGCACATCGGCTGGTATCGCGAGCGTGAGCTGTCGAGCGTCGACAACATCGACGAACAGGCCGGTCGCGCGGCGATGGTGTTCGTGCTGGCCGGCGCGCAGGGCGCCTACGGGCGCCGCGACAGCGCGCAGGCGCTGTTGCCGACGGTCGTCGGGCGGGTGCGGTGACCGTCCGTCGCCAGCGCTGTGAGCGCGGAGGCGCCGCGACCTTCGTCCGCCGTCCTCGCTAGGTTCACGTCCCGGTGCAAGCCCTGCCGTTCGTCTTCTCGTTGCTGATCGCCGTGGGGCTCACGCCGCTCGTGCTCTCGCGGCTCGCCGAAGCGGGGCTGACACGCGAGAACTTCCGCGGCCGGACGCTGCCGCTGCCGCTGGGGATCGTGATCGTGCCGATCGCGCTCATCGCGCTCATCCCGGTGATGCTGCTCGCGCGCTTGACCGACCTCGACGTCTACCCCGACAACCTCGGCTTCGCGATCGTCTTCGTGCCGGGGATTGCGCTGCTCGGCCTGATCGACGACATGCTCTCGGGCGCCGGGCGCGGCTGGCGCGGCCACGGCAGGGACGTGCTCAGCGGCGCGCTTTCGACCGGGCTGCTGAAGGCCGCCGGCACGCTGGGCCTGGCGCTGCTCGTGGCATCCTCGCTGCCCGGCTCGGACGCCGAGTTCCTGCTCGCCGCGGCCGTCCTCGTGCTCGCGACGAACACGTTCAACCTGCTCGACCTGCGGCCCGGGCGCTCGGTCAAGGCGTTCGTCCTGCTCGGCGCAGGGCTGACGATCGCAACGACGAACACGACGGCCCTGGCCGGGCTGGGGATCTTCCTCGGCCCGGTGCTCGTCGCGGGTTTCTTCGACCTGCGTGAGAAGGCGATGCTCGGCGACACCGGATCGAACGCGGTCGGCGCGCTGGCCGGGCTGTGGCTCGTGCTGACGCTGGACGCCGACGGCCAGCTGATCGCGCTCGCCGTGCTTGCGCTCGTGAATCTTTTCGGGGAATTTCGGTCAATCTCGAACCTCGTCGAGAAGGTTCCGCTGGTGCGCCACCTAGACTCGCTGGGAAGGCCCAGATGACTGCATCCGCACAGCCCCAGCGCCGCACGCGCTTCATCTTCATCACCGGTGGCGTCGTCTCATCGCTTGGCAAGGGCATCGCTGCCGCCTCCATCGGGCGCCTGCTCGTGGCCCGCGGCCTGACGGTCGGCCTGCAGAAGTTCGATCCGTACATCAACGTCGATCCGGGCACGATGTCGCCCTACCAGCACGGCGAGGTGTTCGTCACCGAGGACGGCGCGGAGACCGACCTCGACCTCGGCCACTACGAGCGCTACACCGACGCCAACACGTCGCGCGCGTCGAACGTCACCGCGGGCGGGATCTACAACAGCGTGATCCGCCGCGAGCGCCGCGGCGACTACCTCGGCGGCACCGTACAGGTCATCCCGCACATCACCGACGAGATCAAGCACCGCGTCAAGCTGCTGGCCGAGACGCAGGACGCCGACATCGTCATCACCGAGATCGGCGGCACGGTCGGCGACATCGAGTCGCTGCCCTTCCTCGAGGCGATCCGCCAGTTCCCGGTCGACGTCGGCCGCCGCGACTGCATGTTCATCCACCTCACGCTCGTGCCCTACATCGGCCACGCGGGGGAGCTGAAGACCAAGCCGACCCAGCACTCCGTCAACGAGCTGCGGCGGATCGGCATCCAGCCCGACATGCTGCTGGCGCGCTCGGAGTCTGAGCTGGGCACCGACATCCGCAAGAAGATCGCGCTCTTCGCGTCGCTGCCGGTCGAGGCCGTCGTCAGCGCCAAGGACGTCGACAACATCTACAAGGTGCCGCTGTGGTTCGCCGACGAGGGCGTCGACGACCTCATCTGCGAGCATTTCGCGATCGACGCGCCGCCGCCCGACCTGTCGGTGTGGGAGGAGTTCACCCGCCGCGCGGGAGCGGCCACCGACACGGTGAAGATCGCGCTCGTCGGCAAGTACGTCGCGCTCCAGGACGCCTACCTCTCCGTCGCCGAGGCGCTGCGCCACTCGGGCTTCCACCACGACTGCAAGGTCGAGGTCGACTGGGTCGACTCCGAGCAGCTGACGAGCGACGCCGTCGCGCTGGAGCGGCTCGGCGGCGCCGACGGCATCCTGATCCCCGGCGGCTTCGGCGGGCGCGGCATCGAGGGCAAGATCCGCGCCGCGCGCGTGGCGCGCGAGCAGCGCATCCCGTATCTCGGCGTCTGCCTCGGCATGCAGGTCGCGGTCATGGAGTTCGGCCGCCACGTGGCCGGCATGGACGGCGCCAACTCGACCGAGTTCGACCCCGAGACACCGCATCCGGTGATCGACCTGCTGCCCGAGCAGAAGGAGGTCACCGACCTCGGCGGGACGATGCGCCTCGGCGCCGACCCGGTGAAGATCCACGCCGACACCCGCGCGCGAGCCCTTTATGGCGAGGCCGTCATCTACGAGCGCCACCGCCACCGCTACGAGGTCAACCTCTTCCTGCGTCGCCGCCTGGAGGCGGCCGGCCTGATCGTCAGCGGCACTTCGCCCGACGAGCGGCTTGTCGAGATGATCGAGCTCGACGACCACCCGTTCTTCGTCGCCTCGCAGTTCCATCCGGAGTTCAAGTCGCGCCCGGAGCGCCCGGCGCCGCTGTTCCGGGACTTCGTCGGCGCCGCGCGCGATCGCTCGCGCGAGCAGGCCGGCGAGCCCGAGCTGCGCGCTTCGCGCACGTAGCGCCCGCCGCCCGCCGCGCGAGCTCGTCGCCGGCGGCGATCAGGGAGCGAGCAGCGCGGCGACGTCCACGGGCGCCGCGAAGACGAGCGGCGTGACGACATCGCCGGGGACGAAGCGCTCGACGCTCGTGTACGCGTCGCCGCTCGGCGAACGGTGAACGAGCAGCTCGTCGCGGTCGACGTCGACGATCCAGTACTCCGGTATCCCGATGCTCGCGTAGCTCGCTGCCTTGCCCCGGTCGCGGGCGCGTGACGTGTGGGAGACCTCGACGACGAGCAGGGCCCCGTCGAGCAGCCGGTCGCGCGGGATCGGCTCGATCACCAGCAGGTCCGGCGACAGGTAGTCGTACGGGCCGGTGGCGATCCCGTCCTGCGCGCGGACCCGGTACGTGGGGTGGACCGCCAGGACGAAGTGCGCGTTCAGCCACTCGACAATGCTCGAATGGCGCGGGCTCGGCTGCGTCATCTCGACGAGCACCCCGTCGACGAGTTCCATGCGCGTGTCGTCGTCGAGGATCCCCGCGTTCTCCATCGCCACGAGGTCGTCGACGGTGAAGCGGTGGACGGAGGCGGGCTGCGATGCCACGATCTCACCAGCCTACCGTCCGGGTCATACTCCGATAGGCGCGGCGACGGTCGAATTCGCCCCCGTCCGACCCGCGGGCGCAGTGCGCGGGAGCTGCGGGCGATCGGCGTCGAGATCGTCAGCGAGGAGAACGCGCGGCGCCGAAAAACGCGGGCGATCTCGCCGGCCTACGGCGGGCTCGGCGACCCCCGATCGCCGATCGCTCGCAGGCGCCGCTCGGTCGGGGCATCGGCGGGGAAGAACGCCTCGATCGACAGCTCGGAGACCGTGACGTCGAGGGCCGTGCCGAACGTCGTGACGGTGCTGATGAATCCCAGCTCCTCGCCCTCATGGCGCAGGCGCAGCGGGACCACGACTGCGCCGGCGGCGAGATCCGCCGCGGGCGCAGGCTCGCCACCGGGATAGCCGCCACGCCATGGACGGCCACGAGAGCACCGACATCGAGGCCGAGATCGACGACGAGCGCGAGCGGCCCGAGCCGCACCCGCGCCCTGAGCACCTGCGGGTCGAGGACGGGAGCGATTCCACATCGCCGGCCCCACCGGCGACGACGCCCCCGATGCCGTCGGAGTGAGCGAGGAGCCGCTGCTCGGCGCTCGTCAGACTGCAGGCGCATGCGCCCCGCCTCCGACGTCGAGCGCCGCCGCCTCAACGAGACCTTCGCCCGCCTCTGCGCGATCCCGAGCCCGTTCGGCTCCGAGCGCGCGTGCGCGGAGGCGGTCGCGCGCGAGCTGCGCACGATGGGCCTCGACGTCGAGGAGGACGGGGCCGCGCCGGAGACCGGCGCCGAGTGCGGCAACCTGCTGGCCCGGATTCCCGGCCGGAGCGATCGCACGATCCTGCTCTGCGCGCACCTCGACACCGTGCCCGAGGCCGGCGCGATCGAGCCGGTGATCGACGACGGCGTTTGGGTCAGCGCCGGTGACACGATCCTCGGCGCCGACAACAAGGCCGCCGTAGCGGTGATTCTCGAGGTCGCGCGGCGCTGCGTGAACTCGTCCCACCCGCCCCCGCCGGTGGGCCTCGAGCTGCTGTTCACCGTCAGCGAGGAGAACGCGCTCGCGGGCGCCAAGGCGTTCGACGTCAAGACGCTGCAGGCCGACTGGGGGTACGTCTTCGACCACGCCTCGCCGATCGGCGAGATCATCGTCGCGGCGCCCACGTACTACCGCTTCGAGGCGGACTTCCGCGGCACGCCCGCCCACGCCGGCATCCGCCCCGAGGACGGGCGCAGCGCGATCCAGGCCGCCGCCCGCGCGATCGAGGCCATGGCGCTCGGGCGCATCGACGAGGAGACGACGACGAACATCGGCTCGGTCCAGGGCGGCCAGGCCGGCGGGACGAACATCGTCGCGGCGCGCTGCAAGGTCGTCGGGGAGGCGCGATCGCTGGACCCGGACAAGGCCGACGACACGATCGCCGCGATCATCGCCCACATCCACGACGCCGCGAACACCCCTGCCTGCTTCTGCGACGTCGACGTCATCACGGAGCGGCTCTTCGAGGGCTACCGCCACGCCACGAACGCCCCCGCGGTGCTCGCGGCCGAGGAGGCGCTGCGCGCCTGCGGTCACACGCCGAAGCGGCGCACCACCGGCGGCGGCTCTGACGCCAACGCCTTCGAGGCCGATGGCTTTCACTGCGCGAACCTCGCCAACGGCACCGAGCGAAACCACGAGCCAGACGAGCGCGTCAGCGTCGCCGCGCTGGAGGGCATGCTCGACGTGACGTTCGCGCTGCTGGACGCATGCTCCGCCTGAGGCGCGCGATCGTCGCGGTCGCCGGCCCGGCCGACGCCGTCGAGCAGCGCCTGGCGATCCAGATCGGCGACGAGCGCCGCACTGCGATCGCCGACGTAGCGCTCGTCGGCCCGGCGGAGGTGGGCGACGAGGTCGTCGTCAACGTAGAGGCGGTCGAGCTCGGCCTCGGCTCCGGCGGCGCGGACATCGTGCACGTCAACCTCACGCGCGGCCTCGACGGACCCGGCACGCCGGGCGCACACGTGATGAAGCTCAACTACACGAGCCTGCAGCACGCGGTGCTGCCGGTCGAGGAGGGCGACGCCGACGGGATTCCCACAGCGCCCGAGCTTCCCCTGGGCAAGCCCGTCGCGGTGATCGCGCTGCACGGCCAGCTGGCCCCGCTGGCCTGGGCCTTTCATCAGGCTACGGGCGGCAAGGGCCGCCTCGGCTACGTGCAGACCGCCGGCGGCGCGCTGCCCGGCGGGCACTCCTGCGTCGCGGGCGAGCTGCGTGCCGGCGGGATGCTGACCGGCCACCTCTCCGCCGGGCCGGCCTTCGGCGGGGCGGACGGCGACGCGATCACGACAGCGGCAGCACTGCACCACGGGTTCACCGAGATGAGCTGGGACGCCGCCGTCGCCGGCCCGGGGCCGGGGATCCTCGGCTCGGGCTCGGCGCTCGGCCACGGTGGGCTGCAGGCGCTGGACTCGGCGCACACGGCGCTCGCGCTGGGCTGCCCGACGCTGCTCGCGCCCAGGATGTCATCCAGCGACCCGCGCGAGCGTCACCGCGGCATCAGCCACCACACGCGCACGGTCCTCGACCTCCTTCTCGCGCCGGTCGTCGTCGCGCTGCCCGACACCGAGTCTCCCGGCGACGCGCGCCACGAGTGGAAGATGATCCCAACGGACCTCGATGGGTACACCGCCAGCGGCCTGCCGACGCGCTCGATGGGCCGCGAGGACCCACTCTTCTTTGCGGCGGCGCTCGCCTCTGGCACCGCGCTCGCCGCAGCCCACACGACATGAGCCAACCCGACAGAGCGATCGAACCCCTCGGCGGCGAGACCGTCTATGAATGCAGCCAGTTCTCCGTCCGCGTCGAGCGCTTCCGTCACGCCGACGGCGAGGTGGTGACACGCGAGATGGTGCGCCGGATGGATGCCGCCGCGATCGTCGCCTACGACGACGAGCACGTGTGGCTTGTGCGCCAGCCACGCGAGGCGCTCGGCGAGTACACGCTGGAGATTCCCGCCGGCAAGCTCGACGTCGAGGGCGAGTCGCCGCTGCAGACCGCCAAGCGCGAGCTCGCCGAGGAGATCGGCCGCGACGCCGAGGACTGGGAGGAGGTCCGCGCCTACTATCCCTCCAGCGGCTACAGCGACGAGCTCGTCCACATCTTCGCCGCCACGGGACTACGCGAGAACCCGGACATCGATCCCGACCCCGGCGAGCGCATCGAGATCGTGCCATGGCCGCTGTCCGACCTCGACGCCGCGCTGGCGGCCACGAACGACGCCAAGACGATCATCGGGCTGCAGTGGCTGCGCGCGACGCGCTGCTGACGACCGCCTCACGCGCGACCCCGGCGCACGCCGCGTTGCATCGCAATGGATCGCGCCACGCCCGGCGAAGTCCGAGCGCATGGCCGTCGCCCGCTCCCACCCCGTCACACGTGCGTTCGAACATCACGTCCTCGATTTCCTCGCGTACCTCGAGTTCGAGCGCGGCCTGTCGCGCAACACGCTTGAGGCCTACCGCTCCGACCTGTTGCAGTTCGGCCACTTCCTCGTGCGAAACCAGCTCGACGCGACGACCCTCGGCCACGCCGAGCTGGCGCGGTTTCTCTGCGAGCTCAGCGCCGGCGGCCCGCAGCGCCCGCCCGTCGCCCCGGCGACGATCCAGCGCAAGACCGCCTGCCTGCGCTCCTTCTACCGCCACCTGCGCCGCGAGGAGATCATCGACCACGACCCGACGGCCGAGCTGCGCTCTCCGCGCAAGAGCCAGAAGCTGCCGCAGGTGCTCAGCCGCGACGAGGTCGCCAAGCTGCTCGCCGCGCCGCGCGGCGACGAGCCCGTCACGCTGCGCGACCGCGCCATGCTCGAGCTCATGTACGCGTGCGGGCTGCGCGCGAGCGAGGCCGTCGACCTGACCGTGGGCAGCGTCGACCTGCGCGTCGGCGTCGTGCGCGCCCACGGCAAGGGCTCCAAGGAACGCCTCATCCCTGTCGGCCGCCAGGCGATCATGTCCGCCCGCACGTACCTCGAGCACGGCCGCCCGAAGCTCGTCGGTCTGCGAGAGGAGCGCCACCTCTTCGTCAACCACCGCGGCACCGGCCTCACGCGGCAGGGTCTCTACAAGATCGTCCAGCGCCACGCCGCCACCGCGGGGCTGGCCGGGCGGATGAGCCCGCACACCCTGCGCCACACGTTCGCCACCCACCTGCTCGCCGGGGGCTGCGACCTGCGCTCGCTGCAGGAGATGCTCGGCCACGCCGACGTCGCGACGACCCAGATCTACACGCACCTCTCCGCCGATCGCCTGAAGGACGTCTATTTCCGGGCGCACCCGCGCGCAGGTGCAGGGTCGTCGCCGGACAGTTGAGACAATGACGGGGTGCACCGCACCCTGCTCACGATCGCCGCGGCGGCGGCCGTCTCGCTGACCGGCTGCGGCAACGACCGCACGGCCGTTGCCGACCTCAGCCTGATTCCGGCGCCCAAGGGGTTTCGCGACACGCCGTTCCTGGCCCAGGGCGTGCAGTTGCGCTCGCCGGTTAACTGGCGCGTGGCGGGCGGCGAG
Source organism: Solirubrobacterales bacterium (assembly GCA_038233375.1). Classification (GTDB taxonomy): domain Bacteria; phylum Actinomycetota; class Thermoleophilia; order Solirubrobacterales; family Solirubrobacteraceae; genus CADCVQ01. The sequence goes on along the minus strand of JBBSMC010000001.1, from coordinate 35,367 downwards.
GGCACGCATCTGGGGACGGTCGCGGCCGGCGACGCGCAGGTCGCGATCCATCGCTATCCGCGCGAGGAGCCGCTGCCCGAGACGCGCGCCCAGCTCGCCGCGGCGCGGCAGGCGCTCGTGGCGCAGATCGAGAGCAGCGACCCGACCTTCAAGCTGACGTCGACGCGGCTGGTCATCAAGCCCGGATTTCGTGGCGTCGAGGTCGTCGGCGTCGGCACGAACCTGGCGAACACGTCGGTCCAGCGCGCCATGCGATCGCTGCACGCATACGGCGAGGGGGGCGAGGTGGTCATCGACGCCTTCGCTCCGCCGCGGCATTTCGCGCGCGTCGACGAGCAGGTGTTCGGACCGATGGCGCGCTCGCTGCGGCTGAGCGAGCCGCGAGCGAGCGCCACCCCCTAGCCGGTTCCCACCCGGATGCGCGGGACACGCTGGGGCAGCCGGGCTACGCTCAAGGCCAGCGATGCCCGAGCTTCCCGAGGTCGAGACGATCCGCCGCCGGCTCGCGCCGCTCGTCGAGGGGCGCACGCTGCGCACGCTGGACGTGCTCGACGCGAAGTGGTGTGAGCCCATGCACCCGCTCGAGCTCAGGGATGCGCTCGAGGGCCGGGCGATCGAGCGCCTGTCGCGGCGCGGCAAGTACCTCATCTGGGAGGCGCAGGACGAGGTCTACCTGCTCATGCACCTGCGCATGACCGGCACCGTCCTCTACAACGCCGCGCCCGGCACCCGCTACACGCGCGTTCGCCTACGGCTCGACGATCACCCGTCCGCCGGCCGCGCGAGCTCCGCCGCCACAGGGAGACAGGCGAGCCACGTCGTGAGCTTCTGCGATCCACGCCGCTTCGGCACGGGCGAGCTCGCGCTGGGATACCCCGCGCTGCAGGAGTTCCTCGACGAGCGCCTCGGCGTCGAGCCGCTCGGGCCGGAGTTCACGACCGAGCACCTGTACCTGCAGACGCGCAAGCGGCGCACCCCGATCAAGGCGCTGCTGCTCGACCAGCGGCGCGTTGCGGGCGTCGGCAACATCTACGCCAACGAGGCGCTCTTTCGCGCGCGCATCCATCCGCTGCGCAGCGCCGGCGCGCTCGAGCGCCGCCAGGTGGCGGCGCTGCGCGACGCGATCGTCGCCTCGCTCGAGGCCGGCCTCGGCGCCGGCGGCGCCACGATCGACGACTTCCGCCATCCCGACGGCGTCAAGGGCGCGTTTCAGAACGAGTTCCTCGTCCACAGCCGCGCGGGCGAGCCGTGCACCGTCTGCGGCACGCTCGTGCGCAAGTTCGTCGCCGCCGGGCGGGGGACCTACGCCTGCGAATCCTGCCAGACGCGCCCGCGGGCGCGCCGCCCCGCCTGACGGCGTCGCGAGGCGGCCTCGCCACGCGTGAGCGTGGCGTGTTGCTGTTCGCTGCGAACAGCTTCGCGCCACGCTGGTCCGCGCGGTCGGCAGCGGCCGGGAGCGTGGCGGGTTGCTGTCGGCTATGAACAGGTTCGCGCCACGCTGTCCGGTGCGGGCGAGGTGGGGGCGAGAACCTCACGGCTGGCGCCTTGCACTCGCATGGGACCACCGCCCGCCACCGACGGCGCGGCATCGTCGTACACCGCTCGCTCACGCTGGGTCCGGCGGATGTCGACGAGGAGCAGGCCATTGCGGTCACGTCGGTGAGCCGGACGTTGCTCGACCTCGCCGGCGTGCTCGCGCCGGGCCGGCTCGAGCGCGCGATCGAGCAGTCGTTGGCATTGCGGCTCTTCGACCTGCGGGCAGTGGACGCCGTCCTCGCTGCCAACCCGCGGCGGCCGGGCGCCGCCGCGCTCGCGGAGATCATCGCCCGCATCCACGACGAGCCTTCGCTCGCGCGCCTGGAGCTCGAGGCGCTCATGCTCGACCTCTGCGACGCCCACGGCATCGAGCGGCCGGAGGTCAACGTGCTCATCGAGGGAATCGAGGTCGACTTCCTTTGGCGCACGCACCGCCTCATCGTCGAGACCGACGGGCGCCAGTGGCACGACACCCCGCGCGGGTTCGCGCGAGATCGCGAGCGCGACGAACGGTTGACCGTGCTCGGCTACCGCGTGGTCCGCTTCACCTACCGCCGCGTCGCCGACCACCCGGACGCCGTCGCCGCGACCCTCCGCGCGCTGCTGCGCTGAGGCTGAGTGCGAACGGGCGCTACCAGCGGTTCGTCCTATGAATCCGGGTGCGGATCTGCCGGACTGACCTAGTCGGCGAGCAGGTCGGCGAGCATGCCCGACGAGGCGGCGCGGGCCGTCTCGTCGTAGCCGCCGACGAGGATGCCGCCGACCGTGACCTGCGGCAGGGTCATCATGCCGGTCTTCTCGGAGAGCGCGATGACGCCCTCGGGATCGCCGGCGAGGTTGATCTCCTCGAAGGCGATCTCCTGCGAGCGCAGGAGCATCTTCACTCGCGAGCAGAACGAGCAGGATTCGGTGGTGTAGACGATGACGTCACGCATGGCTTCAGAAAGTCTAGTGCCCGACCGCGGGCGCCCTGCGGCGCACCGGACAGCGGCCGGAGACGGTCAATCGACCAGCAGATCGGCGAGCATTCCCGCCTGATCGGCGGCGAGCGTCTCCTGATATCCGCCGAGCAGCAGGCTGCCGATGAAGACCTGCGGCAGCGATTTCATCCCCGTCCGCTGGACCAGCTCGTCGTAGGCGTCCGTGCCTTCCTCCACCATGACCTTCTCGTATGGGATGTCGCGGACGTTGAGCAGGTTCTCCACCGAATGGCACAGCGTGCAGATCTCGTCGCTGTAGACGGTGACCGAGCGCATCGTCAGTCGACCAGCAGGTCGTCGAGCATGCCGTTGACCGCCGCCGCCTGTACCTCCTGGGCGCTGCCCAGCGGGATGACGCCGATGAAGGCCTGCGGCAGCTTCATCGAGCCGGCGCGCTCACCGAGCGCGTGGTGTTCGGGCGAGTCGAGCTTGATCAGCGTGTCCTCGTACGGGATGTTGCGCTCGTCGAGCAGCTCCCGCAGCGAAGCGCTGAACCCGCAGCCCTCTTTGGTGTAGATCTGCATGGTTCTCATGTCCGCCAAAGTGTAATGCCCGGCTCCGTCAAGACCGAGGCCGTCGTCCTGCGCACGCTGCGCTACGGCGAGGCCGATCGGATCCTGCATCTGTACACCCCGCAACGCGGCCGCGTGGCCGCGATCGCCAAGGGCGTGCGGCGTGCCAGGAGCCGTTTCGGCGGTCGCCTCGAACCGTACTTTCGCCTGCAAATGGTGCTGTATGAAGGCCGCAGCGAGCTGCTGACGGTGACTAGCGCCGACACGGTCGCGGGCCATCCGCACCTCAGGGAGCACGGCCCCGCGCTCGACAGCGCGGCGCGCGCGTGCGACGCCGTGGCGCGCCTGTTCGAGACGGCCGACCCGCATCCTGGCGTGTTCGCGCTGCTGTGCAACGAGCTGGCGCTGCTCGACGCGGGGGCGGGTGGGGGACGGTCTCACGCGACGCACGCCAACCAGCTCGCGTTTCGCCTCAAGCTGCTGCTCGCCGCCGGCCTGGCGCCGCAGCTCGCGGCCTGCGCCGCGTGCGGCGAGGGCGACCACCTCGCCGCGTTCTCGGGTGCCGCCGGCGGCGTCGTCTGCAGCGCCTGCGAGGCGACCGGCTTCGCCCTCGGCGAGGAGGCGCACACGTTCATGACCGGGGCGCTCGGCGCTGCGCTGGCCGATGTCCCGATCGCCGGCGAGCTCGCGCTTCGGCAGGCGGAGCGGGCGATCGCGGAGACCGTCGAGCACCACGCGCACGTCCGCTGGCGGGCAGCGGTCCCCGGGGGTCGCCGGCGGCTATAGGATCGCGCGCCATGGGAGTAGCTCCAGCCGGTACGAAGTGGGTGTACGACTTCGCCGAGGGATCACGGGAGATGCGCAACCTCCTGGGCGGCAAGGGCGCGAACGTCGCCGAGATGACCCGCATCCTGGGCGCCGACCGCGTCCCGGCCGGGTTCACGATCACGACGGAGGCGTGCGTCTCCTACATGCAGAGCGGCCAATCGGTCCCCGACGGGATGGATGCGCAGGTCGACGACGCGCTGGCCCGCCTGGAGGGCACCGCCGGCAAGACGCTCGGCGATCCCGAGGACCCATTGCTCGTCTCGGTGCGCAGCGGTGCCCGCGAGTCCATGCCCGGCATGCTCGACACGGTCCTCAACCTCGGCCTCAACGACCAGTCCGTCGAGGGCCTGATCAAGAAGACCGGCAACGCGCGCTTCGCCTGGGATTCGTACAGGCGCTTCGTGCAGATGTTCGGCGGGGTGGTGCGCGGCATCCCCGGCGAGCGCTTCGAGCAGACCATCAAGGAGGCCAAGCTCGAGCACGGCGTCACGCTGGACACCGAGCTCGACGTCGCCGCGCTGCAGGCACTCACGGCCCGCTTTCGCGAGATCTTCACGGAGGCGACGGGGGAGGACTTCCCGCTCAAACCGCGCGACCAGCTCGAGCAGGCGATCCGCGCGGTCTTCGATTCCTGGACCGGCGACCGCGCCGTCACGTACCGGCGCCTGAACCGCATCCCGGACGACTGGGGAACCGCGGTGAACGTCCAGCAGATGGTGTTCGGCAACAAGGGCGACAGCTCCGGCTCGGGCGTGGCGTTCAGCCGTGACGAGGTGACCGGCGCGCCCGAGCCCTCCGGCGACTTCCTGGTCAATGCGCAGGGTGAGGACGTGGTGTCGGGCGTGCGCAACACGCAGGACATCGCCGAGCTGCGCGACGTCATGCCCGACGCGCACGCGACCCTGATGGAGATCCTGCGCACGCTCGAGGCGCACTACAAGGACATGCAGGACACCGAGTTCACGATCGAGGAAGGCCGTCTGTACATGCTGCAGACGCGCAACGCCAAGCGCCCGGCGCAGGCGATGGTGCGCTTCGCCTGCGACGTCGTCGACGAGGGCCTGCTGACGAAGGCCGAGGCGATCGCGACGATCGACTGCGAGAAGCTCGACGCGCTGCTGCACCCGACGTTCGACCCGACGGTCGAGTATGCGATCCTCGCCAAGGGCGTCGCGGCATCGCCCGGCGCGGCGAAGGGCGAGATCGTCTTCACCGCCCCGGACGCGGTGGCCGCCGCCGCCGCGGGCCGCGACGTCATCCTCGTGCGCCCGTTCACCGAGGCCGAGGACGTCGCCGGCTTCGACGCCGCGCGCGGCATCCTCACCGCCGAGGGCGGCAAGGCCAGCCACGCGGCGCTCGTCGCGCGCGGCATGGGCCGGCCGGCGGTCACCGGCGCGAGCCGCCTGGACATCGACCTCGACGCGAAGGAGCTACGCGTGGGGGACACCCTCCTCCGCGAGGGCGACCGCATCGCGATCGACGGCACCACGGGCCAGGTAACGGTCGACGACGTGCCGCTCGTCGAGCCGCAGATGGACGAGCACTTCGAGCGCGTGCTGCAGTGGTCAGACGAGCTGCGCCGGCTAGGCATCCGCGCCAACGCCGACACGCCCGAGGACGCCCGCAAGGCGCGCGAGTTCGGCGCGGCGGGGATCGGCCTGTGCCGCACCGAGCACATGTTCATGGCCGCCGACCGCCAGCCGAAGATGCGCGAGATGATCCTCTCGGACACGGTCGAGGATCGGCGCGCGGCACTCGACGAGCTGCTGCCGCTGCAGCAGCAGGACTTCGAGGACATCCTCGAGGCGATGGACGGGCTGCCGGTGACGATCCGCCTGCTCGACCCGCCGCTGCACGAGTTCCTGCTGCATGACGAGGACGACCCGCGCGCGGAGGCGCTGCACGAGGTCAACCCGATGCTGGGCACGCGCGGCTGCCGCCTGGCGATCCTGCACCCGGAGATCTACGAGATGCAGGTCCGCGCGATCATGCGCGCGCAGTGCGCGGTGACCGAGCGCCTCGGCCACCCGCCGCGCCTGGAGGTCATGGTCCCGCTGATCGACTACGAGCGCGAGCTCGAGATCATCGAGGAGCTCATCTTCCGCGTCGCGCAGGAGGAGGGCGTCTCGCGCGAGCACTACCTCGTCGGCACGATGATCGAGCTGCCGCGGGCCTGCTTCCTGGCCGACACGATCGCGACCCACGCGGACTTCTTCTCCTTCGGGACCAACGACCTCACGCAGACGGCGCTGGGCTTCAGCCGCGACGACATCGAGGGCAAGATCCTCGCGCCGTACATCGAGAACAAGGTCTTCGACCGCTCGCCGTTCGAGACGCTCGACACGCCGGGCGTCGGTCAGCTCGTGCGGATGGGCGCCTGGCTCGGGCGCAAGACCAAGCCCGAGCTGAAGCTCGGCATCTGCGGCGAGCACGGCGGCGACCCCGACTCGATCGACTTCTTTCACAACTCCGGTCTGAACTACGTGTCGTGCTCACCGTTTCGCGTGCCGGTCGCGCGGGTGGCGGCCGCGCAGGCGGCGATCCGCAGGGGAGACGACGGCGGCTGGTGACGCCGGCGCCGCGCCCCGCCGGACTGGGGCCAGCGACGAACGTCTCAGTCGACATGCAGGACGGCCTTGCCGGCGACCCGCCGGTCGAGCAGCGCCTCGATCGCCGGGCCCGGGTCGCGCCACGAGGCCTCGAGGTCGACCTGCGTGTCGAGCTCGCCGGCGGCAACGAGGGCGGCGAGCCGCGCGAGGTCGCCGGCGCCCGTGCCGGTGCGCTCGATCTCCTCGAAGACGAACAGGCCGTGCAGGCGCGCGCCGGGTGCACGGCCGAACAGCGCCCGCGCCGGGAAGGTCACCGGCTCGGGGTCGCTGGACGCAAACGACACCACCACGCCGCGGCTCGCCACCCGACCCAACGCGGCGCCGAGCGTCGCGCCGCCGACGCCCTCGATGATCGCGTCGTAGGTCTCCTCACCGGACAGGTCGAACACGACTTCGGTCGCGCCGAGCTCGCGCAGCCCGCGCGCGCGCTGCTCGTTGCGTGAGACCGCGGTAACGCGCGCGCCCGCGTGCGGAGCGAGCTGGACGGCGAAGCGCCCGACGCCGCCGCTGGCGCCGGTCACGAGCACGCGCTTGCCGAGGACGAAGTCGCAGATCTCCAGCGCGCGCAGCGCGGTGAGACCGGCCACCGGCAGCGTCGCGGCCTGCACGAAGCTCACCGCGTCAGGCAGCTGGGCGAGGTTGACCGTGGCCACCGTGACCTGCTGCGCCCATGCGCCGTTGCGCACGATCCCGACGACGCGCGCGCCCTGCGGCGGGCCGCTGCCATCGGCGGCGGCCTGGAGGACCATGCCCGCGACGTCCCACCCAGGCACCGAGCCGGGCGGACGATCGGGCAATTGCCTCGACTCGCCGCGGTTCAGCGAGAAGGCCTTGACGGTGACGAGTGCCTGAAAGGGCAGCGGATCGGGGTCGGGGACCTCGGCCAGCGCGACGTGCGGGGGCTCTGGGATGACGGTGAGAGCGAGCATCGCCCGAGCGTATCCGGGCCCGGCCAACCGCCCTCGTAGCACCCGCCGCGCCGGCCGCCGCGGTGCCGTTGCCCACGGCTGCGAGAATCGACGGATGGACGCCGCCACCGCCCCGGGCACCGTCGCGCAGCGCTTCGCCGAGCGCCGCCGCGCGTGGGAGCAGGAGCAGCTCTCGCCGCTGGCGTCGCGCTCCTACCCGGCGCAGCGCGCCGTCGACGAAGCGGACTGCGCGCTGCGCACACCGCTGCAGCGCGACCGCGACCGGATCGTGCACTGCAAGGCGTTTCGCCGCCTGAAGCACAAGACGCAGGTGTTCGTCGCACCCGAGGGCGACCACTACCGCACGCGGATGACGCACACGCTCGAGGTGACGCAGATCGCCCGCACCGTCGCTCGCGCGCTCGCGCTCAACGAGGATCTCGTCGAGGCGATCGGCCTCGGCCACGACCTCGGCCACCCGCCGTTCGGGCACATCGGCGAGACCGTCCTCGACGCCTGCCTGGTCGAGCGCTTCGGGGGCGGCGGCTTTCGCCACTACGAGCATTCTCTGCGCGTCGTCGACGTGCTCGAGCCGATGCCCAGGCGCGACGACATCGCCCGGGTCGCCGGCCTCAACCTCTGTGCGAGCGTGCGTGACGGGATCGTCTGCCACTCCGGCCGCGCGCCGCTGCCGGCGACGCTCGAGGGGCGCATCGTGCGGATCGTCGATCGCGTCGCCTACATCAACCACGACATCGACGACGCGCTGCGGGCCGGCGTGCTCGACGAGTCCGAGCTGCCCGCCGACGCGATCGCCGTGCTCGGCGAGACGGGATCCGCGCGGATCGACGCCCTGGTCCACGATCTAGCCGAGACCTCCGAGGCCGCCGGCGACATCGTCCAGGGCGAGGAGATCGGCGCGGCGATGGCCGCGCTGAGGAAGTTCATGTTCGAGCGCGTGTATCTCGGCGAGACCGCGCGGCGCGAGCACTCCCGCATCGAGCATGTCCTACGCACGCTGTTCGATCACTACGCCTCCGATCCGGCGCTCGTGCCCGACGGCGGCGGCGCGCCCGGCGCCGACCACGCGCAGCGCGTGACCGACTACATCGCCGGCATGACCGACCGCTACGCCGTGCGCGCGTTCGAGGCGCTCACCGTGCCTGTGTCGTTCGCCCTCTGAAGCGGAGCCGCCCGCACGCGCCGATGGCCCTCTACACGAACGACTCCAAGGAGCGGGTGCGCGACGCAGTCGACATGCTCGACCTCGTCTCCTCGCGCGTGGAGCTCAAGCGCGCGGGGGCCAACCGGCTGACCGGCCTGTGTCCATTTCACGACGAGCGCACCCCGTCGTTCGGGATCAACCCCGCCGAGAAGGTCTACCACTGCTTCGGCTGCCAGGCCTCGGGCGACGCGTTCACCTTCGTCATGGAGACCGAGGGAGTGGACTTCAAGGGCGCTCTGGAGCACCTGGCCGATCGCTACAAGGTCACGCTCGAGCTCGAGGACGAGGATCCGCAGGCGGCCGAGAAGCGCAGGCGCCGCGAGCGGCTGCTCGAGCTGCTCGAGCGCACGGCGACGTTCTATGTGCGTCAGCTCTGGGAGACCCAGGAGGCGGCCAAGGCGCGCGAGTACCTCGCCGCGCGCGGACTGCAGGAGGGCGCGCTGCGCGAGTTCCGCGTCGGCTACGCGCCGAGCGCCTGGGACACCGTGCTCAACGGGTCACGGCGCGCGGGCTTCGGCAACCGCGAGCTCTACGACTCCGGGCTGGCCCAGAGGTCGCAGTCCAGCGGCCGCATCTACGACCGCTTCCGTGCCCAGATCATCTTCCCGCTGGCCGACTCACGCGGACGCGTGCGCGGGTTCGCGGGCCGCACGATGGGCGGCGATGCGAACGACCGTCGCCCGAAGTACGTCAACAGCCCGGAGAGCGAGCTGTTTCACAAGGGACGCACGCTGTTCGCGGCCGATCTCGCCCGCGCCGCGTCGGCGAAGGCCCAGAGCGTCGTGGCTGCCGAGGGCTACACAGACGTCATCGCGATGCACCAGGTCGGCGTGCGCAACGCGGTTGCGATCATGGGCACCGCGCTGACGGAGGACCAGATCGGCGAGCTGGCTCGCCTCGCGCCGGAGGTCAAGCTGGCGCTGGACGCCGACAGCGCGGGCAAGTCGGCGATGCTGCGCGCGGCGCAGATCGCGGGCAGGCGCAGGCCGCCGCTGCGCCTGCGCGTGGTGCCGCTCCCCGCTGGTGAGGATCCGGCGGATCTCGTCCAGCGAGCGGGTGCCGACCAGATCAAGCGGCTCATCGCCGAGTCGGTGCCGTTCGTGCGCTTTCGCGTGCTGCGCGCGCTGGAGACGGGCAATCTGGCTGAGGCGGAGGGTCGCGACCAGGTCATCCGGGATCTGGCCGACGTGCTCCCGTTGCTGGGGCCGAGTGCGGAGCGCGAGGAGCTGAGGCGGATCGCCGCCGATCGTCTCGATCTGACGCCTGAGCTGCTCGAGCGGGCGCTGCCGCGGGGCAGCGGCGATGGCGCGGCGACCGCCGGTGGCGCTGGCCCGGGCTCGATACGGGAGCGCGAGACCGAGCATGAGCGCGAACCCCGCGCGACGGCTTCGGCTCTGGGGCGCCGCGATCCGACCGAGCGCTCGTTTCTCGCGCTCTGCGTCGCGCTGCCGAGGCTCGGCGAGCCCGCGCTCGCCGACCTCGATCCCGAGGCCGACCTGACGTCGGATGTCGCCCGGCGGGCCGTGGCCCACCTTCGTGCCCACCTGCGCTCACCCACCGACGGCCTCGACGACCTCTACGACGCCGAGCTCGTCGCGCTGATCCGGGAGCTGGCCGTCCGGGCGACGGCGATGACGTCAGCCTCGCCGCGGGACTTCGAGATCGAGCGCCTCCAGCTCGCGCTGGCTCGTGTGGGGCGGGCCATCGCGGCCGCGCGCGCCGCCGGCGCGCCGCTCCAGGAGCTCGCCGCGCAGCGCGGCGAGCTGCGGCTGCGGCTGGATCATCTGATGGAGCAGGTCTGAGGCTGAGCCTCATGACAAAAGCTCATGGCGAAAGCCATCGGCGCCGATGAACAGGGTGCTGGTTGCCATCACATGCGGCATTCGCCACGGTTGGGAAGAGGTCACGGATGAGAAATGAGTCGGCGTGCTTGACGGCACTTGTGGTCGGACTGCTCGCGCTCGCGCCGGCGAGCGGCTCGGCGCAGACGCCGGCCGCGCCGCAGGTGGCGCCGCCAGGGACCACGCAGGCGAAGAGCCCCGCCCGGCCGGATCCGACCAAAGTGGTGGCCGCCACCGAGCCTGACCCGCTCGAACTGCTGAAGGCGGCCGGCGACGAGATCAGGCTCTCCGACGAGAAGCGCATCACGCGCTGGGGGCACGCCCAGGCCAACGCGAAGATCCGTCTTGCCCCGAAGGCGAGCTCGCGAACGCTCGCCCGACTGCGCTTCTTCACCGAGGACGGTATGCCGGAGGTCTACCCGGTGCTGGCGGCGCGACGGGACTCGACGGGGCGCAACTGGCTGCGGATACGCGTGCCGAAGCGCCCGAACGGCACGGTCGGGTGGGTCCTGGACGAGATGCTCTCAAGCTCGCTCTACATCGTGCGAACGCGGCTCGTCGTCGATCGCGGGAAGCTGCGCGCAACGCTCTACAAGAACGGCAAGCGAATCTGGAGCGCGCGCGTCGGCATCGGCAAGAGAGGCACGCCGACGCCCCGTGGCCGGTTCTGGATCCGTGAGCGGCTGAAGGGCCTGGGTGGCAACGACGCCTACGGCCCGTGGGCCTTCGGGACGGGCGCGTACTCCAAGCTGTCGGACTGGCCGGGTGGGGGCGTCGTGGGGATCCACGGCACCAACCAGCCGGGTCTGATTCCCGGCCGGCCCTCGCATGGATGCATCCGCGTGCGCAACGACAGGATCCGCGCGCTCGCGAGGCTCATGCCGATCGGCACGCCCGTGAACATCGTCAACTGACGACCCGGGCGCGCTACCCTTCCAGCGCACATTCGGGGGTAGCTCAATCGGCAGAGCATTCGGCTGTTAACCGAAGGGTTGTGGGTTCGAGTCCCACCCCCCGAGCTGGATCGCGGTTGTGGCGCGGTTGTCCATGCCTCGGCCGCCCGCTACGGTCTCGCACATGCGCGGCCACGGACGGCGTTCCCCGACGTCATGCGCGCTCATGGCGCTGCTGCTCGGCACGCTGCTGGGTCTGCTCGCCGCGCCCGCGGCCTGCGCCGACGTGAACGTCGGCGACGTGCAGGTCAACGAGACCAACGGCAGTGTCCTGGCGACGTTCACGGTCACGCGCACCGCGGGGCTCCTCACCGGTCCCGCGACGATCCACTTCGCAACCGCAGACGGCACGGCACAGGCCCCCGGCGACTACCTCGCGATCTCCGGCGACCTGCAGTTCGGCAGCCTCGCGCTGGGCGGCACCCAGGTCCAGTACGTCTCGGTCACGGTCCTGGGCGACCGGCTCGACGAGCCGACCGAGACCTTCCGGCTCGTGCTGTCGGGATCGGGCGTCGCCGACGGCACGGGCGTGGGGACGATCATCGACGACGATCCACCACCACCACCACCACCACCACCACCACCGCCGCCGCCGCCACCGCCGCCGCCTCCTCCTCCTGCACCGGATGCGCCGGCCGGTGATCCGCCCGCGCCGGCCGGATCGGATGCCGCGGCCGCGCCAACGGGATCCGACGCCGCTGCCGGACCGGCCGCGGGGACGGCAGCAGGCGCGCCGGCGTCCTCTGGCGCCAGCACCGGGGCGCCGCAGCTCGGCCTCTCCAGCCCGCGGCTGCGGCGTCCGTCGATCGTCCTCGTCACGGTCTCCTGTCCGCGCGACACGAGCCGCTGCAAGGGAAAGGTGACGGTCTTCAGCCGGCCCAACCTCCGCTCGAAGGTCAAGGCGCTGCGCCGCGAGCGCCGGCTCGCGCAGCGTAACTTCGCGCTTGCCTCGGGCGCATCGCGCACGCTGACGATGGCTCTCTCGCGCAGCGACCGCGTGCTGCTCCTGAGGACCGGCCGCATGCTCGTGCGCGCCTACGCGGTGACCACCGACGCGGGCGGGCGCAGCGGCGTGCGGCGCACGACCGGCACGCTGATCGCCCGCACGAGCCACTCCTGACGGGAGCTACGCCGCTCCTCAGCCGCGCGCCGCGAAGGCCTCGACGAGGTCTGCGGCTCGCACCGGACCGTCGTGGCTCGCCGCCCAGGCGCGCAGTCCCCGCGCGCCCTCGCGCAGCTGTGGCCGCGCGCGGGCGCGGCCGACCGCCAGCTTCAACCCGCGCGCGCCGACGAGCCGCCCGGGCAGGCGCACCCCGACGCCCGCCCAGTCGACGCGGGCCGCGTTCTCGTTCATGTCGCCGGCCGCCGGCACGATCACGACGCCGCACCCGCTGGCCAGCGCGCGGGCGACGGTGCCGTGCCCGCCGTGGCAGACGACGAGCTCGCAGGCCGGCATCGTGCGCGAGTAGGAGACCCAGTCGACGAGCCGCGCGTTGGCGGGCACGACGATGTCGTCCGGGATCTGGCGGTTGGCCGAGGCGAGCACCCGCACCGGCATGTCGGCGAGCCCCTCCAGCGCCGCGCGCAGCAGCGTCTGGCCGGGATCCTGCGAGGTCGAGGGCGCGATCAGCACGAGCGGCTCCGGGCCGGGCGGCAGCAGCTCGACCTCGCGCGCGGGCGGCTCCCACATGAGCGGGCCGACGACGTGCGTGCCCGGCGGCCAGGCGCGCGGATACTCGAGCTGGGGAAACGTCGCGACGAGCGCGAGCTGCTCGCTGATGGCGCCGTGGACGCGCTCGAGCGCCGGCAGGCCGAGGCGCCGGCGTGTCTCGTTGAGCTGGGCGCGGCCGAGCTGCAGGCCGTGGCGCAGCAACGGGTCGGCACCGCGCCACAGCGCGCGGCCGACCCGTGTTCGGGGCAGCCGCGCACCGCAGGAGTACGGCGCGCTGCCGGCCGGCATGCGCGGGTCGAGGTGGGGGATGAGCGTGCCGATCGGGACGCCCTCGAGCTCGCCGGCCAGCGCCGGGGCGAGCGTGAGGATGTCCGCGATGACGATGGCGGGCTTGACCTCCTGCACGAGCGCCACGGTCTCGCGGGTCGCCCGCTCGACCGCCTGGTACGGGCTCAACGGGTGCTCCCTCGTGGGGAAGACGTGGTACTCCGGCGCCGCGGCGAAGGCCATCCCCTCGTGCTCGACCTCTGCCCGCCAGCGCCGCCACGTCTGCAGCGTCACCGCGTGCCCGCGGCGGGCCAGCTCGCGGCCGAGGGCGATCATCGGGAAGGCGTGCCCGGGGTCGCCGAGGGCGCCGAGCAGGATCGGTCGCGGCACCGTCGGGGTCAGGCCGCCGCCAGCTCCGCGATGAGGCGAAGCTGCTCGAGCCGATCGCCCTTCGTGAAGGCCAGTGGGCTGACGCCGAGCGTGCCGACGCCGGCGTCGCGGAAGACGGCCAGCCGCGCGCGGACGTGGTCGGCCGGGCCGCACAGCGAGACGGCGTCGATGAGCTCGTCGGACAGGCGCGCCATCGCCTCGGTGCGCTTGCCGTCGAGGTAGAGGTCCTGCACGTCGCGGGCCTCGTCCTCGAAGCCGTAGCGCTGGACGAGCGCGTTGTAGAAGTTCTGCTCGCGCGATCCCATCCCGCCGACGTAGAGCGCGATCAGCGGGCGCATCGCGTCGCGCGCCGCGGCGAGGTCGTCGGTCACGAAGACGTTGACCTGCGGCGCGATGTCGAAGTTCTCCAGCGAGCGCCCGCTGCGCGCGGCGCCCTCTTCGAGCAGCGGCCGGAACTCCGCGACGTGCTCGGGGGAGAACAGCGTCGGGATCCAGCCGTCGGCGATCTCGCCGGCCAGGCGCGTGTTGTTGGGCCCGATCGCCGCCAGGTAGACGGGGATCTGGTCCTGGACCGGCGCGATCGTGAGCTTCAGCGCCTTGCCGGGTCCGTCGGGCAGCGGCAGCGTGAGCGTCTCGCCGTCGAAGACGAGCCGCTCGCGGGCGAGCGCCTTGCGCACGACGGCGACGTATTCGCGCGTGCGCTGCATCTGGCGCGCGAAGCGCTGGCCGTGCCAGCCCTCGGCCACCTGCGGGCCGGAGGAGCCGATCCCCAGCAGCATGCGGCCGTCGGAGAGCTGGTCGATCGTCGCCGCGGTCATGGCCGTCATCGCCGGGCTGCGCGCCGGCATCTGGAAGATCGCCGAACCGAGCTTGATCGTCGAGGTCAGCCCGGCCAGCCAGCCGAGGATCGTCGCGGCATCCGAGCCGTATGCCTCGGCCGCCCAGACCGAGTCATAGCCCAGGCCCTCGGCCTCCTGGACGATCTCGCGCTGGTCCTCCGAGGAGAGGCCCAGGCCCCAGTATCCGATGTGCACGCCGAGCTTCACTTCTGCAAGATCCTTTTCAGCGACAGGAGTTCGGTTGCCGCGGAAGACGGGCTGACATACGGTGGCCGGGTCCCGACGACAGGAGAGAACCCTATGGCAACGCCCCGCGAACAAGCCCGTGCAGAACTTCGACGGTCCATCGACGTCCTGCCCGAGCGGACTCGCAAGGCGATGCTGCATGGTCTCGGCAACAACACCGTCATCACGGGAGCCTTCGCTGCCTCCGGCCAGGGCGCGTGCCCGATGATGGTCGCCCACCGCGAGGGCGGGCGCACGTCGTGCTGCACCTTCCCCGAGGCCTGGGACAAGTTCACCGGCGTCTACGGGCGCTCGATCGTTCGTGAGGCCACCGAGTACGAGGTCCAGATCCTCTGCGAAGAGATCCAGGCCAGCCTCGTGCCGCTGCCCAACGTGCTCTCCGAAGCGATCGCCGAGCACCAGGCGATCGTCGAGGCCCGCCGCCAGGAGGCCGAGATCGCCGCGCAGCAGCCGCCGGTCGTCGAGCACGAGGAGGTCCCGGTCGCGGCCCCGCGCCGCAAGCGTCGCCTGCGCATCACCGGTGGGCACCTCGACCTCAGCGAGGCGATCGACGAGCACAAGTCGTCCGCCCGCACCCGCAAGAGCCGCGAGGCCGACGATCTCGGAATCGACTGGCTCTTCGAGCAGACGCTCGTCCTGCCGGACGACTTCGGCAAGGAGCCAGCGGACGAGCCCGAGGGTCCCGCCGGCGAGTTCGACTTCGACGCCGCCGAGGCGCAGCTGACGCGCTGACCCCCGCGCGCCGTGCTGCCGGTCGCCCCGCACGGGCGACCGGTGGATGAGGTGTTTCGCTCTTCGTTCGCCGCGAGCGGCGAACGAACGCCGAGGGGCTATTCGCCCTGGGTCGCCGCTCGCGTCGACCTTCGAGCGATGTCACACGAGCGACCCGCCGCCGGGTCGCTCGAAGACGATCTCCGGTATCACGCAGCCCGGCGAGAGCGAGAGCAGCATCGCCACCGCGGCGACGATGTCCGACGTCTGGATCATCTCCTCGGCGGCGATCTGTCGCTTGACGAAATCGGCCATCGCCGTGTCGACGAAGCCGGGGCACAGCGCGGTCGACTTGATGCCCAGCCCGCTGAGCTCCTTGTTCATCGCCTGCGTGAAGCCGACGACGCCGAACTTCGTCGCCGAGTAGATGCTCAGCCAGGCCTGGCCCGACTTGCCCGCGATCGACGCGGTGTTGACGACGAGCGCATTGCGATGCTCGGCGCCGGCCGCGGTCAGCATCGGCAGCGACTCGCGGTAGAAGAGCGGGATCGAGCGCAGGTTCGTGGCCAGCTGGATGTCCATCCGCTTCGCGTCGAGCTCCCCGATCGGCGCGCCGATCCCGACGCCGGCGTTGTTCATGAGCACGTCGAGGCGCCCGTAGCGGTCGCGATGGGCGGCGACGGCGTGGATGACGTCGGCCTCGTCGCCCACGTTCGCGGCGACGTGCTGGACCTCGAGCCCCTCGCCGCGCAGCTGCTCGTGGGCGGCCTCGAGCTTCTCGGGGCGGCGGGCGACGAGCGTCACGGCGTGGCCGCGCTCGCCGAGCATGCGGGCGACCGCGAGCCCGATCCCGCTCGACGCTCCGGTCACGATCGCTGCGCGGGCGCTGTCCATCGCCGCTATCCAATCACGGCGAGCGCCCGCTGGTCGTGCCCGCGTCAGGACCGTGCCGGATGGCGCACAGCCGCGGGGGTGACCACTAGCATCCGGCCAATGGCTCGCCTCGTCCTGTCGTTGCTGGCGGCGGCCGTCG
The DNA here is from genome assembly GCA_038233375.1 of Solirubrobacterales bacterium. GTDB lineage: Bacteria > Actinomycetota > Thermoleophilia > Solirubrobacterales > Solirubrobacteraceae > CADCVQ01. The sequence continues at coordinate 18,817 of JBBSMC010000001.1, read as the reverse complement.
TGCTGTCGGCGTGCGGTTCGGACGACGACGGCGGGGCGGCACCGGCTCCCCCGCAACCGCCCGCCGCCGTACCCGCCGACTTCCCGTCGGTCGAAGGCAAGACGCTCAACGAGCTGATCGCCGACCTGCCGCACGGGGCGATCCTCAACGTCTCCACCGGCAAGGGCCAGCGCCCGGGGCGCAACCGCCTGGGCTTCGCCATCGTCGATCGCGCGAACAAGCAGATCGACGTCTCCGCGGTGGCGGTCTACACGGCCAAGCCCGACGGGTCGCAGCTGCGCGGGCCGTTCGCCGCGCGCAAGGAGTCGCTCGACGTCGACACCCGCTACCGCAGCGCGCAGACCGCCTCCGATCTGGCCAGCGGCGACACGTTCTACGTCGCCGACGCCGTCTACGGCTCGCGCGGCCCGCACATCGCGCTCGCCCTCGTGCGCCTCGACGGCCGCCTCGTCGTGGCCGAGCCGCTCGGCGCGCTGCCGATCGGGGAGAAGAACGGCCCGCCCGATGTCGGGCAGCGCGCGATCAAGGTCCACACGCAGACCGGCGCCGACGTCGGAGGCGACCTGACGAAGCTCTCGACGCGGATCCCGCCGCCGCCCGAGATGCTCGAGAACGACTTCGCCGACGTCATCGGCAAGAAGCCGGTCGTGCTGCTGTTCGCGACGCCCGCGCTGTGCCAGTCGCGCACGTGCGGGCCGGTCGTCGACATCGCCGAGCAGGTGCGCGCCCAGAACGGCAAGGGCGTGGTGTTCATCCAGCAGGAGATCTACCAGGACAACGATCCCGGCAAGCCCTACCGCCAGCCCGTGCGGGCGTGGCGGCTGCCGACCGAGCCCTGGGCGTTCGTCATCGACCGCCGCGGCAAGGTCGCGGCGCGCTTCGAGGGCGTCTTCTCCGTCGGCGAGCTCGCGCGCGCCGTCGAACGCGTCAAGTAAGGCGCCGGTCGGGTAGGCGCAGGCGCGGCTGGTAACCTTCGGCCACCGAGTTCTGGTCGATCCGCCAATAATCTCAGTGACCGCACACGACGCGCTCCTCACCGACCTGTACTGCCTCACCATGGCAGCCGATCACCTCCACGAGGCGACGGCCGAGGACGTCGTGACGTTCGAGCTGTCGGCGCGCAGCGAACGGGCGCTGACCGTCGCCGGCATCGACGAGGCGCTGGCGTTCCTGGAGGGCATCCGCTTCGCCGAATCCGATTTCGCCTGGCTCGCGGAGCGGGACCCCGTGACGTTCGACGGCGCCGTGCTCGAGCGCCTGCGCCACCTGCGCTTCGCGGGCAGCGTCTGGGCGATCCGCGAGGGTACGATCGTGCCCGCCGTGACGCCGTTGCTGCGCCTCACCGCGACGCGCTTGGAGGCCACGCTGGTCGAGTCCGCGCTGCTGGCGTCCGTCAACTACCCCGTCCGTATCGCCACGAACGCGACGCAGATCGTGCGCGCCGCCGCGGACCGGCCGGTGTGGGACTTCTCGATGCGCCGCCTCGACGGCCTGGGCGCCGCGAACAGCGCCGCGCGCGCCGCGTACCTGGCGGGCTTCGCCGGCACGGCCACGACGGCGGCCGCTCGCGATCTCGGCATCCCGGCGACCGGCACGATGGCCCACGCCAAGGTCATGGCCCGCGGGCCCGACGGCGAATTCGACGTCTTCGTCGACCAGCTTCGCGCGCGCTCCGGCGGCGCGACGCTGCTCGTCGACACCTACGACACGCCGCAGGGGGTGCGGCGGGCGATCCGCGCCCAGGTGCTGACCGGCGAGCGCCTGCAGGCGATCCGGATCGACTCCGGGGACCTCGGCGCGCTCGCGGTCGCCGCGCGCGAACTGCTCGACGCGGCCGGCCTGACGGAAACGCAGATCATCCTCAGCGGTGATCTGAACGCGGAGCGGATCGCCGGGTTCGTCGCCGCGGGCGTGCCGGCGGACGCATTCGGCGTGGGCTCGCAGCTGCGCGGCGGCGAGCCGCTGAGCGCGGTCTACAAGCTCTCCGAGCAGCCCGCCGAGGACGACCCTGCGCTGCGCTTCACGATGAAGCTATCGCCCAGCAAGGTCAACGACCCGGGCGCGCACCAGGTCACGCGCCGCGCCGACGGGACGCACGTCCTGCACCTCGCCGACGAGGCCGTGGCGGGCGAGCCGCTGCTCGTCGAGGTCATGCGCGACGGCGAGCGCACCTCGCAGGCGCCGGACCTCGCCGCCGACCGCGCGCACGCCGCCGCCGAGCGCGCGCGGACGGAGAGCCGGCGCCCTGCGGCGCTCGAGCGCTCGCCGCGCCTGCTCGCGCTGCGCGCACACCTGGCCGAGGCAGGCCAACACGACGACGACGTGGCAACCGGCGATGGAGGAGAGGAGCCCCAGATGCATTCACACACCGCCCTGATCGCGGTCGACGTCCAGTACGACTTCCTGCCCGGCGGCGCGCTCGGCGTGCCCGGGGCGGACGCGGTGGTGGAGCCGCTCCTTCGCGCCGCGCGCGACGTCGCGCTCGTCGTCAGGACACGCGACGCGCACCCTGCCGCCCACTGCTCGTTCGCCGAGCAGGGCGGGCCGTGGCCGCCGCACTGCGTGCTCGGAACCCGCGGGGCCGAGCTTCACCCGGCGATCGCCGCGCTGCCCGGGCCGCTGATCGACAAGGCCACGGCGATCGAGCCCGACGCCTACTCGGGCTTCGACGGCACGGGCCTCGCGGCGCTGCTGCGCGCGGCCGGGATCACGCACGTCCTCGTCGGCGGCCTGGCCACCGACTACTGCGTGAAGGCGACCGTCCTGCACGCGCTCGAGGCCGGCTTCGAGGTCACGGTGCTGCGCGAGGCGATCGCCGCCGTCGAGGTCGAGCCGGGCGACGGCGAGCGTGCACTGGAGGAGATGACGCGCGCGGGCGCATGCGTGGTGCGGCGATGGGGCAGGGAGGACTCGAACCTCCGTCTAACCGATTATGAGTCGGCTGCTCTGACCAACTGAGCTACTGCCCCGCAGGCAGGACCGTACCTCGCGCACCCGCCGTTCGTGTCGCGCGGCATAATCGGCACAACGGGTCTACTCCGAGCTAGGGCGGCGATCAGATGGGCTTCTTTCTGCGCAGGATGGTTGGAGACAGGGCCGATTCGCTGACGCGCGAACAGCTCGAGGATGTCGCCGAGGGGGCGCTGGCGATGCAGGAGCAACTCGGCCGCGACGTGCTCTCGCTGATCGAGATGACGGGCATGCCCGAGTCGCACGCCGAGAAGGACCAGCGCGTCAAGCGCGCGCGAGAGACCGTGAAGCGCCTGGGGATCTGAGCTGATCACCCGGCGCCCGGCGACGGCAGGGGCGGCCGGACTGGCGGTCACCGTGCTCCTCGCGGCGTTGGCCGGCTGCGGCGGCGAGGACGACGGGTCGGGCGCGAACGCGTCCGGGGGCCGCGGGGGAGAGGCGCGGGCGGCGGCCGCGCGCACGCCGGGGCTCTGCGAGGGCACGCTGCGCGTGCGCGTCACGGGCCGCATCGCGTCGGGCGCGGCCACCGAGCTCTCGGGGCTCGTGGCGTCGACCATGCGCCGCGACATCCTGTGGAGCCTCAACGACTCGGGAAATCCGGCGACGCTGTTGGGCTTCACCACCAAGGGACGCCGCTTCGCCGATGTCGCCGTCGCCGGCGCGGAGAACTTCGACTGGGAGGACATCGCGGCCGCCCGCACCGGCACCCTGCTCGTCGGCGACATCGGCGACAACCTCGCCCAGCGGGCGTCGGTGACCGTGCTCGAGGTGCCCGAGCCCGGCGCGGGCGCCACGTCCGTCACTCCGACCGCGCGCTACGAGCTGCGCTACCCCGACGGCGCGCGCGACGCCGAGGCGCTGCTGTTCGACCGCTCCGACGGCTCGATCGTGGTCGTCTCCAAGAGCTTCGGCCCTCGCGGCGCTATCTACGTGGCCCGGCGCCCGTCCTCGCGCGCGGTAACGACGCTGCGGCGCGCCGGCACGCTGCGGCTCGACGAGGGCGACGCGGTGACCGCCGGCGACGTCTCGGCCGACGGGCGCACGATCGTGCTGCGCACGTACGACCGTGCGTTCGCGTGGCGACGGCGGACGGGGGAGACCGTGGCAAACGCGCTGCGCCGGCGTCCCTGCGTCGCGGACGCCTTCCTGCTGGCCGAGGGACAGGGCGAATCGCTCGCGCTCACGCGTGACGGACGCGGCTTCTACACGGTGCCCGAGGGCGAGCGCCCGGAGCTGCGCCGCTTCGAATCGAGCGCTGGGGCGCCTTGATCATGTGAATCCATGTTTGGGCGTCAAAATCGCGGGCAGAACTTTTTCGAACCCGCCGAGAGCCGGTTCGGTCCATATCCCCCCCGCCGCCCCTCCCCTCTCGGCTTTGCGCGCCCGGTGTGACCCCGCCGGGCGCGCCACGGTTAACGGCCCGTCTGCGCGCAGATCGCGGCGCCGGAAAGGAAACGGGACGCACGCCGTCGAAACAGGCTGTCGTCCATGAAGCGATCTGCTCAATCAGCGACCCCCGAGTCGCTCTCCACGTACATCCAGGCCCGATTCGACGACTTCTCGCGTTCGCAGAAGGACGTCGCGCAGTACATCGTCGATCACCTCGACGAGGTCGCCTTTCAGACCGCCGAGGAGCTCGCCCGCCGCGCGAACACCTCCTCGAGCACGGTCGTGCGCTTCTCGCAGGCGCTCGGCTTCGAGGGCTATCCCGAGCTTCAGCACTCCGCTCGCGACGAGTACCGCCGCCGCCACGCCGAGGCCCCGGTCAGCAACGGCTCGAGCCACGTGGCGCCGCTGTTCTCGCTCGACCAGAACGAGTTCGAGACGATGCTCGCGGCCGATCACGTCAACGTCGAGGACACCGCGCGCAAGGTCTCGCGCAGTGAGATCGAGGCCGCCGTCGAGGCGATCGCGACGACGCCGCGGCTGCTCGTCGCCGGCACCGACCAGATGGCGTTCTTCGCCTCCTACCTACGCCATCTGCTGATGCTGCTCGACCTCCGCGCGGAGATCGTCGCCAGCCCCTCGCAGGAGGCCCTCGGCCGTCTCAGCCGGATCGACGACCAGACGCTCGTCATCGGGCTGTCGGCCGGCCGCCCGCACCCGCTCGTCGTGCGCGCGATGAAGCTCGCGCGCCACCGCAAGGCGCGCACGATGGCGATCACCGACGCGACGCTCTCCGAGGTCGCCAAGCTCGCCCAGATCCGCCTCTACTACTCCTCCAACAGTCCGGCCTACGTGCGTTCGCACACCGCGCTGCTCAGCATGGTCCAGGCCCTCGCCTACGGCGTCTACGCCCGCGACGCGGAGGACTACGCCGACCGGATCAAGGCCTTCAAGCTCAAGTAGTGGCGCTGGAGCCCGATCGCTGGTCGCGCTGGCTGCTCGAGCGCCGCGACGCCGGCGACGAGCGCCAGCGTTCGGCGATCCTGGACACGCTCGCTCCGGTGCGCGAGCGCGTGCTGGCGCACGCGGAGCCGCTGGAAGGGGCGACGTTGCTCGACGTGGGCACCGGCGACGGCCTGATCGGGTTGGAGGCGCTGCACCGCGTCGGCCCGCACGGCACGGTGATCTTCTCGGACATCTCCGACGCGCTGCTCGGCCGTGTCCACGCCGCGGTGTCGGCCCGCGGGCTGCTCGGGCGCGCGCAGTTCGTGTCGACACCGGCGGAGGACCTGGGAGAGATCCCCGGGGAGTCCGTCGACGTGGTGACGACGCGGTCGGTGCTCATCTACGTGTCCGAGAAGGCGCGGGCGCTGGAGGCGATGTGGCGGGTGCTGCGCCCGGGCGGGCGGATCTCGCTGTTCGAGCCGATCAACCGCTTGACCTTCCCCGAGCCGGCCGATCGGTTCTGGGGCTATGAGGTGAGCGCGGTCAGGGACCTGGCCGACAAGGTGAAGGCCAGCTACGGCGGGCTCTCGGAGCCGGCGAGCGCCGCGATGATGGACTTCGACGACCGCGACCTCGTCGCCCTCGCCGAGGCCGCCGGCTTCGGGCGCATCCACCTCGAGCTGCATCTCGACGTCGAGGCCGGCGCGAGCGCGCGGGCGATCAGCATCGAGGCGCTGCTCGACAGCGCGCCCAACCCGCTGGCGCCGACCGCCCGGGAGAGCATCGCGGCGGCGCTGACGCAGGACGAGCAGGAGCGCTTCGTCGCCCATCTGGCGCGCGCGATCGATGAGGGCGACCGGCTGCGGCGGTCGGCGGTGGCGTACCTCGTCGCGAGCAAGCCCGGCTGACGCAGGGGCCGCGCGACGCCCCGGCGAGTGGGTAGTTCAGGAACGTTTCGGGTGCGACGTTTGTCGACGGCCCACCAGTGGTCCGTCCACTAGAATCGTCTCTGTGCGAGACGAAGCCACCTTCCGCGTCAAGGCCGGCCTGGCGGAGATGCTCAAGGGCGGGGTCATCATGGACGTCGTCGACGCCGAGCAGGCGCAGATCGCCGAGGCCGCGGGCGCCGCGGCCGTCCTGGCGCTCGAGCGCGTGCCCGCCGACATCCGCCGTGACGGCGGGGTCGCGCGAATGTCCGACCCGGCGATGATCAAGTCGATCCAGACGGCGGTCACGATCCCGGTCATGGCGAAGGCGCGCATCGGCCACATCGCCGAGGCGCAGGTGCTCCAGTCCTTGGAAGTCGACTACATCGACGAGTCCGAGGTGCTGACCCCTGCCGACGAGCACAACCACATCGACAAGTGGGACTTCTCGGTGCCGTTCGTCTGCGGCGCGACCAACCTCGGCGAAGCGCTGCGGCGGATCGGCGAGGGCGCGGCGATGATCCGCTCCAAGGGCGAGGCCGGCACCGGCGACATCGTCCAGGCCGTCCGCCACATGCGCTCGATCCGCTCGCAGATCCGCCGCCTCGGCACGCTCGACGAGACCGAGCTGCCGACCGCCGCCAAGGAGCTCGGCGCGCCGCTGGACCTCGTTCGCGCGGTCGCCCACGAGGGCGGCCTGCCGGTCGTGCTCTTCTGCGCCGGCGGCATCGCGACGCCGGCCGACGCCTCGCTGATGATGCAGCTCGGCGCCGAGGGGCTCTTCGTCGGCTCGGGGATCTTCAAGTCGTCCGATCCCGAGCGCCGCGGACGGGCGATCGTCGAGGCCTGCACGCACTTCGCCGACCCTTCGCGGGTCGCGCGGGCCTCCGAGGGCCTGGGCAGCGCGATGGACTCGCTCGAGTCCCGCGGGCTCGGCGAGGATCAGCTGCTCGCCCAGCGCGGCTGGTAGACGAGCACCGATGACGCTCATCGGCGTGCTCGCCCTACAGGGTGGCTTCGCTGCGCATGCGCGGATGCTGCGCGGGCTCGGGGCCGACGTGCGCGAGGTGCGGGTGCCGGAGGATCTGTCCGGCCTGGACGGGCTGATCATCCCCGGCGGCGAGTCGACGACGATGACGCTCGGCATCGAGCGCGAGCGGCTCGCGCAGCCGCTGCGCGACTTCGATCGACCGCTGTTCGGCACGTGCGCGGGACTGATCATGTTCGACCGCGAGCACCTCGGGATCATGGACATCGCGGCGCAGCGCAACGCCTTCGGGCGTCAGGTGCGCTCGTTCGAGGCCGATCTGTCCTTCGCGGAGCTCGCCGGCCCACCGCTGCGGGCGGTGTTCATCCGCGCGCCGTGGATCGCGGCGCACGGCGACGATGTCGAGATCCTGGCATCGGTCGAGGGCCATGCGGTCGCGGCACGGCAGGGCGACGTGCTCGCGGTGGCGTTTCATCCCGAGCTAGGTGGCGACACGCGGCTGCACGAGCGCTTCCTGGCGAGCTGCAACGGGGTGCGTGGCTGACGTAATCGGATCGCGCGGACTTGAGGAGGGGTTTTGCGAACTACGTCCGGTATAGGCACGCAATTCGCAAGACCCCCTCGGGCTGAGCCTCGATCTCCCCGCGCCGGGATGCGGTGCACGGCATCGCGGTGGATCGGCTGGGCCCACGGGGGATGGCAGCGGCTGCTCGCCAAGACCCTGACGAGCGCTGTCAGCTGAGCAATCGGCCCGGGTTCCGGCTGAGGGGGCGAGCTCAGCGAGCGCCCGAGGCGAGGCGGCGGTCGATCTCCCGGATCACGGTGACGCGGTTGCGGTTGGCGGCCTCGTAGAGGCGCGCGACGGCCAGCGACTCGGGGCTGGCGGCGGCCAGGCGGTCGTTGACCTCCTTGGCGGTCAGGCTCCCGTATCCCTTCCACGGCTCGCCGACGCGGATCTGCGCGCCGGCGCCGTCCTCGGCGCCCTCGTCGGCGGACTCCGCGACGACGACCGCCTCGCGGGAGACGTGTTCGTCGGGCGCCGCGGCCACCTGGTCCGCGGCGACGGCGGGGATGGGAGCGGGCGCGTCGGTCGACCCGGGGTCGGGTGTGCGCGCGGGCGCGGGCGGTGGAGCCGAGCGCGGCACGGTCGAGCCGGACGGGCCGGAGTCGGTGGGCCGGCCCGACCACTGGTTGCGGCTGCGCGAGCGACGCTCGCTGGCCATGTCGGCGACCTGGCGGGCGGTCGACAGGGCGAGCGAGCCGGCACGGCGCGCGGCGGTGAGCGAGACCTCTGCGACGCGGGTGAGCTTGTCGAGTGCTGGCATGTGCCTACGCTACCCGGCCCGGCGCACCCGGACGCGATTTCGTCGGCTGTGGCCTACGCGACAGGGCCGTGCCGGCGCCGAATCACATGACGAGCCCGTGGCGGACCGTGTTCTCCGTCACGACGCGGGGTTCGACGAAATGCAGGAGATAGTCCGGGCCGCCGGCCTTCGTGCCGGTCCCCGACAAACGGTTGCCGCCGAACGGCTGGCGCCCGACCATCGCGCCGGTCGTCGGGCGGTTGACGTAGAGGTTGCCGACCGGTGAGCGGGCGACGACGTGGGCGACCGTGCGCGGGTTGCGGCTGAACAGCCCGCCGGTGAGCGCGACCGGCAGCGCGTCGACGCGGTCGCAGGCCTCGTCGACGTCGCGTACCGGCTCGACGGTGAGCAGCGGACCGAAGATCTCCTCACGCAGCAGCGGCGAGTCGGGCGGCAGCCCGCTGGCGACGAGCGGAGCGACGTACCAGCCGTCCGCCGGGATGTCGCCCATCCCGGTCGAGATCTCGCCGGTGCGCGCCGCGAGATCCGCGTAGCAGCGCACGCGCTGCTGCGCCTCGCGCTCGACGACGGGTGGCACGTCGGTCCCGAAGTCGTCCGCGGGGCCGACCTGCAGGCCGGCGACGGCGCCGGCCAGGCGCTCGACGAGCGCGTCGTGCAGCGACTCGTGGACGAGCACGCGGGCGGCGGCCGAGCACTTCTGGCCGGCGTAGTGAAACGCCGACTCGACGATCGCGGGGATCGCCTCGTCGAGGTCGGCGTCGGAGTCGACGATGATGCAGTTCTTGCCCCCCATCTCGGCCACGACGCGCGTGAGCTGGCGGGCGCCGGGCTGAACGTCCGCCGCGCTGCGCAGCAGCTCCAGGCCGACGGCGCCGGAGCCGGTGAAGGCGATCGTCGCCACGTCGCGATGGCTCGCCAGCGCCGCGCCGGCCTCGCCCGCGCCGGGCAGCAGCGCGATCGCGTCCGCCGGCACGCCGCCCGCGCGCAGCGCCTCGACGACCCGCAGCCCGCAGCCGGGCGCCTGCTCGGCGGGCTTGAGCACGGCGGTGTTGCCGGTCGCCAGCGCCGCCGCCGTCATCCCGGTCGGGATCGCGAGCGGGAAGTTCCACGGCGCGATCACCGCGCAGACGCCGCGCGGCGCGTAGCGCAGCTCGTTGCGCTCGCCGGGTACCTGCAGCAGCCTGGGCCCGTCGCCGCCCTGCAGCTCGATCGCCGCACGGGCGTAGAACTCGAGGAAGTCGATCGCCTCGCAGACGTCGGCGTCGGCCTCCGGCCAGGGCTTGGCGCACTCGCGCACGGCCAGCGCGGCCAGCGAGGCGCGGCGTTCGCGCATCCACGCCGCTGCGCGCACGAGCGCGGCCGCGCGCTCGTGCACGGGCGTCGCGGCCCAGGCGCGGAACGCCGCCCGCGCGGCGGCCACGGCGGCGGCGGCCTCCTCGGCCGTCGCGCTGGCGGCGACCGCCACGACGCGCTCGGGCCGCCCCGGATCCGTCGACACCAGCTCGTCGCCCTCGCGCCGCTCGCGCCCGATCCAGACCGGCACGCATAGCGGTAGGCGCAGCTCGCCGAGCCCGACGGCGAGCTTCGCCCGCTCGGTTGCGCGGCGCAGCTCGAGCACCGGCTCGTTGCGAAAGGGAGGGAGCGCCGTGCCGCTCATGGCGTACGCGACGCCGCGGGGGCCGCCAGCAGCTGCTCGAGCGGCACGCCGTGCGCCTGGTCGGCGAGGAAGCTGTCGTTGGCCGTGTTCTCGAGTAGTCGCCGCACAAGGTAGGCCATGCCCGCGACGAGGTCCCCGACCGGGCAGTAGGCGCGCACGCGCAGCCCGCTCGCGGCGAGCGCGTGGCCGAGGTCGTCGCCGAGCCCGCGCAGCACCTGAAACTCGACATCGGCCGGGCTGGCGCCCAGCATCTCGTTGCGGGCGATCGCGTGGGCGACCGAGCGCAGGTTGTGCGAGGCGATCGCGACCCGCACGAGCGGACGTGCCTCGAGCAGCCGCGCGGTCAGCGCCTCGAAGTTCGCGTCGCAGTCGGCCTTGCGCTCGAAGACCGGCACGCTCCAACCGTGCTGGCGTGCCTCGACGACCTCGTGGTCCCAGTACGCGCCCTTGACGAGCCGCACTACGAGCGGCTGCGCGCGCGGCGTCCGCCGCGCCCACTCGAGGATCGTGTCGAGCGTCTCCTGCGAGTCGCGCAGGTAGGCCTGCAGCACGACGCCGGCGCTGGGGCCGGCGGCGAACTCCGGCTCGGCGAGCAGGTCGAGGACGAGCTCGAGCACCGCCTCGCGCGAGTCCAGCGACTCCATGTCGATGTGCAGGTGCGCCCCGAGCTGCCGCGCCTGGCGCAGGAGCGCGCGCAGCCTTGGCGCGGCGTCGCGCTGGCCGCGCTCGGGCGCCTCCGGGCGCAGCAGCGGGGTGAGCGCCGAGACCTTGACCGACAGGTTCGCGCGCGGCAGCGGGCCGACCGCGTCGTGCTCGAGGAGCGGGTGCTCGCCGAAGCGCTCGTAGGCGGCGGCCAGCGTCGTTAGCGCCTCGGCGCAGCGCGCCGCGTAGCGGTCGGCCTCGGCGGCGGTGACGGTCGCCTCGCCGAGCAGGTCGACGGAGGCGGCGATGTCGTCGCGCCAGAGCTTGCGCAGGGTCCTGAGGGCGGCCTTGGGGTCCTCGCCGACGATGAAGCGGTGCGCCATGTGGCGCACGCCGGCGGCGCCGGCGGCGCCGAGCGCGGCGCGCCCGGGCTTCGTGTCGCCCATGCGCATCGCGGCGCGCAGCGACGGCGGCCGCTCGCCGACCTCGTCGAGAAAGCCCGTCAGGTGCGTGGCGAGGTCGTCGAGCGAGCGGCAGGCCGGCACGACGTCGACGAAGCGAAAGAGGGCGGCGCGCAGCTCGTCGTCCTGCGCGGCGAGATCCATCGCGCGGTCGTCGAGAGTCTTGAGCGGATGGCCGCGGTGGGAGGGAAACGCGCCGTGCAGGGCGCGGCCGACGCGCTGGATCTCAGCCTCGAGCGTCGCGGGCCCCTCGCCCATGGGCTACGGCGTCGCTGGCTCGGCGGGCGGAGCGAGGTCCGGGACGTCCGTCGCCTCGGCGGCGGGCGGGATCTGCTCGGCGCCGGTCGCTCCGCTGTCGGCTTCGATCTGCTTCTGGTCACCGGAGCTCGATTCGCGCTGGGGCGCCGGGGGCGTCGGGGCGTTGTTCGTCCTCGAGGCGGGCGGGGGCGGGGTCGGGGCGACGGCGGGCGGCGGCGTCGCGGCGGCCGGCGCGCTCGCCGGCGTCGCGGCGTCGTTCGCGTTGTCCGTGTTTTTCTTCGCCGCGCCTGACTTGCCGCGCTCGCGGGCGCGCTCGCGGGCCTTGGCCGTCTCGACGGCGTCGGCACCGGCGTCCTTGGCGCCGGGAACGACGACGAGCTCGGGCTCGCTGGCGTCGCCGGGCCCGGCGGCGGGCACCGTTACGCCGGAGCTCGAGGCGGGGTCGTCGCCGCCGAAGACGCCCGAGACGAACATCGCCCCGAGCAGGGCGAGCAGGATGAGGACGAGCGGCAGCACGAGGCCGATCCGCCGGCCGGGGCGCGCCCGCCCGCTCCGCTCGCCTCGTTCGTTCAGCGGCGGGGCCGCGGGGGCGGCGACGGGGGTGCGCTCGCGCGGCGTGCGCGGCGTCCGCGCCGGGCGCAGGCGCGCCAGCAGGGCACCGGCACCGGCCTGACGCTTGGCCCGGCGCTCGCGTCGGGCCTCGGCGTCGGCGACTTCCGCCTCGGCGCGGCGCGCGGCGCCGGTGTCATCCTCCGTACCCGGGTCGATCATGCCCGGCGCCGTGAAGTGCTCCGTCGGCTGCTCGATGGCGAAGGCCTGGGTGGCGTGGGGGTCGGCGGCGCCCAGGTCGGCGGCGGCGTGCGGCCCGACCCCGTTGATGGACGGCTCCGGGGCGGCCGGCGGCGGCACCGCCGCGACCAGCGCCTCGACGATCTGCGCCGCCAGCGCCGGCTCGACGGTCTTCTCCGGCGGATCGCGGTACGCGCGCTCGGCCGCCTTGAAGCGCGCGACCGGCGCGCGGCACGCCCAGCACTGCTCGAGATGGCAGTCCAGCCGCTCGAGATCGGTCGCGGCGATCGACCTGTCAGCATGCGCGGCGAGCAGGGTCGGCACGTCGGCGCAGTCGCCCTGCCCGCTGGTGCCGGCGCGGGCCGCGGCGGATGTCCGCGTCGCGCTGATCAGCAGCGCCTCGGGGTTCAGGGAGCTCGTGTCGCCGGCGGCGACGACCGCGACGCGGAAGCGCGCGAACGCGTCGGCGGCGGCGGCGCCGGCGTCGGCCTCGCCGGCGATCTGGCGGCAGTAGGCCACGACGGACGGCCCGCGGACCGCGCAGAGCGCGGAGAGCGCGGCGGGATCCCCCTCGCGCACACCGCTGGGTGTGACTGTTGCGCCGGACACGTACACGTGCAGGCTAGCGCCAGCGGCTGATGGCGCAGAAGCTGAAATCCGCCACCCAGGGCCGTCCTCGCGGCGCACCCCCGCGGCGGGGCGACGCCGACCGGCCCGCGCGCTCTACAGTCGAGCGATCGTGCGGCTGGCGTTCGTCCTCGACCAGTGGCCGGAGCTGTCGGAGACGTTCGTCGTCAACGAGCTGCAGGCGCTGCGCCGGCTCGGCCATGACGTGCGCGTCCAGGCGGCGCAGCCGGCCAGCCACCCCAGCCCCGAGGCGCCCGACGACATCGAGCTCCACGTCCTCGCCCGCGACGGCCGCGAGCGGGGGCTGCGCGACCTCGCCTGGCTCGCGCGGCGCCGACCGCTGGCGTGCGCCCGCGACCTCGCGCGGCGGCGGCGCTGGGGCCGGGCGGAGTGGGCGCGGCCGCTGCGCGCGCTGGCGCCGGGCGCGCGGCGCATCATCGAGCGCGGCGACGAGCATCTGCACGCGCACTTCGCCGCCGGCGCGGCACTCGACGCGATGCGCCTCGCCGCCCTCACCGGGCGCACGTTCAGCGTCACCGCCCACGCCTACGACATCTTCCTGACGCCGCGCAACCTGTGCGCGAAGCTCGAGCGCGCGGACGCGGTGTTCAGCGGCTGCGACTACAACGTCGAGTACCTGCGGCGCATCGTGCCGCGGGCGAACGTGCACAGGATCGTCATGGGCGTGGACGTTGGCGCGTTCGAGCGCACGACGCCGCTGCCGCAGGGCCGCACGGTGCTGGCGATCGGCCGGCTCGTCGAGAAGAAGGGCTTCGACGTGCTGATCGACGCGCTCGCGCAGCTGCCCGGCGTGCGGCTGCGGATCGTCGGCGACGGGCCGCTGCGCGCACAGCTCGAGGCGCAGGCGGAGCGCTGCGACGGGCGCGTGGAGCTGCTCGGCAGCCGGATGCCGGACGGCGTGCGCGCCGAGCTCGAGGCCGCCGATGTGCTGGCGATGCCCTGCGTGGTGGCCCGCGACGGCGATCGCGACTCGATGCCGGTCGTCGTCAAGGAGGCGATGGCGATGGGCCTGCTCGTCGTCGCGTCCGACGAGGTCGGGCTGCCGGAGTGCGTGCTCGCGCCGTGGGGCCGGCTCGCGCCGCCGCGGGATGCCGACGCGCTGGCCGAGCAGCTGCGCGCGGCGCTCGCGCTCGATCCGCAGGAGCGCCGGTCGGCGGGGGCGCAGGCGCGCGCGTGGGTGCAGGCGAACGCCGACGTCGACGCCGAGACGGCGCGCATGGCGGCTTTGATCGAGGTGCTGCTGCGATCTCGCCGCTATGGCTCGCGACGCTAGCCCGACGGCAGTGGCCGCGCGGGCGCCGGCGCGAGCACGCGCAGGCGCGGGCTCAGCGCGATCGTGCGCCAGCCGGCGTCGATCGCCCAGCGCTGCTCGCGCGTGTTCTCGGGCGGATCGAAGCCGCGGCCGATCACGAGCAGGTCGAAGCCGCCGTGGCGCAGCGCCTCCTGAAACAGTGCGGCGCTGGGGTAGGGCGTCAGGAAGCCGTCGACGAACTCGCCGACGTACTCGACGTCGTTGCCGATCCGCGTCCCGAAGGCGGGCCAGACCGGCGAGAGGCCGCCGACCGACCAGTCGCCGGCCATCCCGATCCGCTTGTCGCCCGGCGCCACGCGCAGGAGCGTGTCGACGGCGCGGTCGATGCCGAGGTAGCGCCCGTCGTTGATCGCTCCCTCGATGCGGTGGGCGGCGGCGAGCCCGGCGACGGCGGCGGCGACGGCGGCCGCGGCCAGCACGAGCCGGCGGGCGCGCAGCCGCCAGAGCAGCCAGACGGCGCCGAAGGCGGCGGCTAGGACGGCGGCGGCCAGCACCACGTCGCGCAGGCCGGCGACCTCGTAGCCGCGGTAGGCGCCGGTCAGGGCCGCGGCGGCGAGCGCCGCCTCGAGCAGCAGGCCGGCGGCGCGCGGCAGGCGGCCCGCGACCCAGGCCGCGAGCGGCAGCGCGATCAGCAGCGCGGGAACGGCGTAGCGCGTGTTGGCGTGCGCCAGCGAGGGATCGCCGCGCAGCCCGAGCGCGGTCGCGGGCGTGACGGTGTAGAGCAGGCCGAGCGCGACGGCCGTGATCGCGAGCACGAGCACGCCGACGTCGGGGGCCGGGCCGCGCGGCCGCGCCAGCAGGATCGCGAGCGCCAGCGCGAGCCCGCAGAGGATCGGTGCGACGCCGAGCCCCTCGACGATCTCGCCGGCGAGTTGGCCGAGCACGCCGGCGTCGCCAGCGTAGTCGGCGATCGTGAACCCGGCCTGGTCGCGGATCACGTCGGGCGGCGCGTCGAAGATCGTGATCCCGAGCGCCGAGACCTTCAGCGGGAACAGCGGGTTGTCGGAGAGCAGGAGGTTGCGCAGCAGCCAGGGGAGGGTTCCCAGCAGCGACAGGCCGCCGAGGATGAGCGCGTCCGTCAGGGCAGCGGTGCGCGGGTGCGGCGCCCCGCCCTCGCCCTCGCTCGCGGGGGCGCGGCCCCGGGCGGCGACGAGCCGGGCCACGACCCAGATCACCCCGACGACCGCGACCGAGCTCACGCCGTACCACTTCGTCCCGGCCGCGATCGCGAGGGCGATGCCGGCGAGGACGAGGTCCGAGCGGCGCTGGGTTCGCGCGTGGCGCAGGAGGAAGAGGACGCCGCAGGCGAACGTCGTCCACATGAGCGTGTCGGGCAGCGCGCGCGGGATCGTCGCGATGCCGACGACGGGCAGCGAGACCACGACGGCGGCGGCGAGCGCCGCTGTGGCGTGCGAGGCGCGCAGCCGGCGGGCCACGGCGAACACCGCGATGGCCATCGTCACGAGGTAGAACGTGATCGGCAGGCGCACGAGGAAGTCGTTGTGCCAGGGCAGGACCGTGCTGAGCAGGACGACGTCGCCGTTGTTGGGGTAGTTGCCGTGCGCGAGCAGCGGGACGAACTGGTCGATCTGCCACATGGTGTTGTCCTGGATCCAGCGGCCGACGTTGGGCAGGTGAAAGGTCAGCGGGTCGACGCCGACGAGCTCGTCGCCGGCCCAGCGGCCGAGGTCGGCCAGCGCGGTGACCGCGGCGAAGGCGCCGGCGAGGGCGGCGAGCGCCCACGAGGCCTGGCTGCTGGGCGCAGTTGGTCGTTCGGTGTCCGGGTCGGGATCCACGCTGGCGGGCTCCACGGGCTTGACGAGCACGGCGAGGCCCACCGCCAGCACCGCCGCGGCCATGACCGTCCCGCGCGTGAGGATCGCGAGCATGAGCGGCACGAGGTGGACGGCGATGAGGATGCCGGTGCCCACGACAACGCTCGCCATCGCCAGCTCGAGGCGGTCGAGGTGCAGGAGGCGGCGCCGCACGACCAGCGCCGTCGCCGCTCCGACGAGGGCCAGCATGAGCGCGAACAGCACGAATCCGGCGAGAAAGTCCTGCGTCGGCATGGGCGCGCAGGCTAGACGACGCCGCCTCCGTATCGTGGCGCTGTGAGAGCGCCCGCCCTCGTCTCGATCCTGATCGTCACCTACGACCACGCCGGCGAGATCGACGCGTGCCTCGACGGCGCACTCGCGCAGGCCGCCGGCGGACTTGAGGTCGCGGTCATCGTGGCCGACAACGCCTCGCACGACGACACGGTCGAGCGCGTGCGTGCGCGGTCCACCGCCGACGAGCGCATCAGGCTGCTTGAGATGGGCTCCAACACGGGCTTCGCCGCCGCCGTCAACGCGGCGTTCAAGGACGCCCGCGGCGACCATGTCCTCATCCTCAACCCCGACTGCGTCATGGATCCCGGCTGCGCGGCCGCGCTGCGCGAGCGGTTGTGGGCCCAGCCCGGCGTCGGCCTCACGGCGGCGCTCCTGCGCGATCCGGACGGAACGCCGCAGCTCTTCGCGCGCCGCGACCTGCGCCTGAGGGGCGCGCTACTGGGCTTCACGAGCCTCGGCCGGCGCATCGACGCCCGCCGCGGCGGCCCCGCGCTGGCGCACCGCCGCTACGAGGATCTCTGGGCCGAGGGACCGCCGCGCGAGCCGGTCACGGTCTTCTGTCCCGCGGCGGCGTGCATCATGGCGGCGCGTGAGGACCTGCGGCCCGCGCCGTTCGACGAGCGCTTCGCGCTGTTCTTCAACGACGGCGACCTCTGCGCGCGCCTGGCCCGCGACGGGCGGCGGGCCGAGATCATCCCCGCCGCGACGGCGATCCACGGCTACGGAACGAGCCTGGCCCGCGCGCAGCACGCCGATCCGGCCCGCATGCGAGCGGAGTGGGTCGCCTCGATGCGCCTCTACGCCGACCGCGGGTGGCCGCGGCCGGCGCGCGCGGTGCTCGCCGCCGCGCTGCTCGCCGACGCCGTGGCCGGCGCCGCGCTCTGTCTCGTGCGGCGGGAGGATCCGCGCGAGGTACGCGGGACGCTCGGCGGCCTCGGCCTGCCCGGCGGGCCACCGCCGCTGCTGACGCCGGCCCGGCGCCGCGGAGGGCGGCGGTGAGCGAGACGACGACGCCGCCGCCCGTCCCCGGGGGCCGGCCCCAGGCCGGCACCGGCCTGCGCATCCGCGCGGCCCGCGGCACGATCATCAACACCGCCTTCCTCGTCGGCGTCAACACGCTGAACCTCATCCGCGGCTTCCTCGTCGCGGCGTTCCTGACGACATCGGACTACGGCGTCTGGGGGGTCATCCTCGTCGTCCTCTACACGCTGATGTTCCTGCGCCAGGTCGGCATCGGAGACAAGTTCATCCAGCAGGACGAGGCCGACCAGGAGCTCGCGTTTCGCAAGGCGATGACGTTCGAGCTGTCGATCGCGGCGATCGTGCTCGTCGCCGGGCTGCTGCTCGTGCCGGCGATGGCGCTCGTGATGGGCAACGACGAGATCATCGCGCCCGCGCTCGTCGCGCTGCTCGTCGTGCCGGCCCAGGCGCTGCAGGCGCCGCTGTGGATCTTCTACCGCGAGATGGACTTCGCGCGCCAGCGCAAGCTGCAGATCACCGACCCGATCGCGGGCTTCGTCATCGCCGTCGCGCTGCTCGTCGCGGGGTGGGACTACTGGGCGCTGATCGTCGGCGTCGTCGCCGGGGCGTGGGTCGGGGCGATCGTGTCGCTGCGCGCGTCGCCGTATCGCTTCAAGTGGACCTTCGACCGCGAGACCCTGCGGTCGTACGCGTCGTTCTCGTGGCCGCTGTTCTTCGCCGGGACCTCGGGGATCGTCGTCGGCCAGGGCCTGCTGATCGTGGGCGAGGCCGAACTCGGCCTGGCGGGCGTCGGCATCATCGCGCTCGCCTCGTCGATCTCGCAGTACTCCGACCGCGCCGACCAGGCGATCACGCAGACGATCTACCCGACGATCTGCGCGGTGAAGGACCGCGCGGAGCTGCTCTACGAGGCGTTCGTGAAGTCCAACCGTCTGGCGCTCATGTGGGGCGCCCCGTTCGGGCTCGGCCTCGCGCTGTTCGCCGAGGACATCGTGCGCTTCGGGATCGGCGAGGAGTGGCGCCCTGGGATCGGCCTCATGCAGGCGATCGGCGTGTCGGTGGCCGTCCACCAGATCGGCTTCAACTGGGACGCCTTCTACCGGGCGCGGGCCGACACGAAGCCGATCGGCATCGCCGCCGCGATCGCGATCGTGGCGTTCCTCGCCCTCGCGCTGCCGCTGCTGGCCAGCGACGGGCTGAAGGGCCTGGCGATCGCGACGCTGCTCGTCGAGGCGATCAACTTCGCCGTGCGGATGTACTACCTGCGCCGGCTGTTCCCGGACTTCCGCTTCCTGCGCCACACGGTGCGCGCCCTGCTGCCCAGCGCGCCCGCGGTGGGGCTGATCCTCGGCCTGCGCCTGGGCTTCGGCGAAGAGCAGACGCTCCCCGCGGCGCTCGGCATGTTCGCCCTCTACGGG